>JBAXXD010000107.1:0-12895 GCA_037128135.1 Verrucomicrobiia bacterium | reverse complement strand
ATTCGCATTGGATTTGCTTCGCCGCCTCCTCCTTGCTCGGCATCACGCCGACGCCACCCGCATATTCCAGGTAGGCTTCCTGGAGCCGGTAAACCAGCCCTGGGCCGCTCTTGCCTTCGGGGTTGCCGGTGCAAAAATCGTATCGGTAATCGTCAAGATCGTAGCCGCCCTTGCGCAGACGCCCGTTCGCACCGCAGTCGAAGTAGACTTCCAGGCAGCCGTCAAGCATATAGAGCGACTTCCGCCGGTTTTCGGGGGAGTTCCAGAACTCGGGATCGTTGGGGTTGAAAACATCGTCCTCCGCCTCGACGCGCAGGTAGAAGTTCTTTTCATCCCACGCGACCTTGTAAGCCGCCTCGATGTCGCCTTTTTGTCCGCCGGGCGTCTGCTTCCCTTCAACAACCGGCCGGAACAGATGGGCGATCGGGATCGCCGGGATCTTCTCCCAGTCGGGCGCGCCGGTGACGTGCGGGACGTAGAAGTAATCCATGCTCCACGGCCTCTCCGGTTCCTGTTTGCCGTTGTTGGTCAGCATGTAGTTGTTGCTCCACCGGAACATCTTCCCGAATTCCGGCTGCGCGCTTTCGGCGAGAGGGATCGTGACGGTCTTCATCGGGGCGATACTGAAACCGTTTTTTTGGCCCTTGATGGCCATTTCGCCGGTTTGCTGGCGCCCGGTTTGGTTTTCCAATTTCGCGGCGACTTTCCCGTCGAGGGTCGGCAGGAACGAGGTTCTGACGCTGGTTCCCGCGCCGCTCACCTCCGCGTCTTTGAGCGCGGCCACCAGTTTCTCTGGCGATTTGGAACGGAGGAACAGCGGCGCGGACGTGAGTTGGATCCGCACATAGCCGTCCTTGTCGGCAACGAGCGGATACTGTTTGCCCATCAGGTCGAACAGCTCTGGCATTTTGCCTTTGAATTTGACCCGCATTTCCGGGCCGCGCTCGAAACCTTGATCCACGTTATCCAGCGTGCACCAGATCGCGGCGACGCCGTTGCCCTTGTCATCCTTGAACGCGTAGCCGCGCATCCCGGAGGCCGGGCGGATGTCGGCGATAAATGTCGGTTTGGCGAGCAGATGCCCGAGCGTGTTGATCCCCAGCATCGCGGCGGTCGGCGTCAGGTTGTAATCGACGATCATTCGCGGTTCGTCATGCCATGTGTTGAAATGTTCCAGCCGGGGCCAGTATTTCAGGCTGATGATGTATGTCCTCGCCAGGGTGCAGGCATGGAGATACTCATACATCCCCTCGTCGTATGAGGGATGCCCGCCGATATACGAGTAATCCAAACCTTCCCCAAAGCAGTAAGGCTGGCACCTGGTGGTTCCCCCTTCATTGAGGAAGATCGGCGTCTCCTTGCCGTAGCCGTATTTCGCCATGGAGCCGCTCAGCAACTGGACGGTCTCGTCCAGGTCGTCGCTGCCGAGCGTGCCGTCGCAGTTGCCGTAGGGATGCACCGCGACGGCGTCCCATTTGACCTGCCCCTGGGTCGCGGCGAGGTAGCCTTCGATGTATTCCTTGCCGCGCAGCTTCCCGAACCCGGCGGTCCCGCCAGACGGCAGGACGAGCGCCTTCGGATTGGCGCGCTTGATGCCGTGATAAAACGCGATCTGCAGCTTCGAGAATTCCTTGAAATCGCGATTTTTGACCAAGGGAAAATAAAGGCCTTCCTCTTCCGTCGCCATCGACCAGACGCGCACCTGCGGGTTGTTCGTTGCCGCCCGGAACGCCATTTCTTCGAGACGTTTGGTATCCTCTTCCGTATATGTCTCTTTCCAGGGGATTTCCTTGGCCATCTCGGGGGTGCGCCACATCCGGGAATCCAGCGACATCATGAACCGGTAGTCCGGGTCCTCAAAGCGATTGCGGGCCTGCTCCGCCGTGAGGAATGCGCCGTCCCCCATCGTGTGGGTGTAGTCGGTGATATTGTATTTCTCGCGCATCTCGTAGTTGACGGGATTGACCAATTTCCCGTTGCCATAACTCGTGGAACCTCCAAACCCGCACCGCCGCATCAACTTCAAGAGGTCCTCCGTACGGTCGAGCAGGGTGGTAAACAAAGCGCCGTAAAGATTTTTGGTCGCATGCGTGCCGTTCAGCGACTCGATCAACGTGAACCGGTAGAAGTCGAAATACGGCTCCGTGCCGGGAACCGTGTATTTCACGCGCAATATATACAGCCCCTTCGCCAGATTCAGGTCGTCGAAGGGAAGCACCAGGCGCTCGCCGGCTTTCACGGCAAGCGTCTTTTGCCAGACCGTTTTCTTGTAGAAATCGCAAAGGGTGAACTCCGCCTCGCCCGCCGTTCCCTCTTTTCCGTAAACCTCGAACGCCGCGTCGAGCTTCTTCCCAAACTCCACATTGCCATCCGGGTCCGAGGTGAAGAGTCGGCCTTCCAGCGGCGCGCTGACGAACTCCGTCGCGTGGTCGCCCGCCTCATACTGGATACCGTCGAACCACAACTTGCCGCCGCGGTTATTGGCGCAAAGGATCAGCGCCAACGGGTAGCCGTCCGAAACAAACATCTGCGAGAACCGCTGCCATTCCGTCGTCAGTTTCTCCAGCTTGCCGAATTCGCGTGTGAAAAACTGGCCGCCGGTCTTGGTGCTTAACAGCGCCAGCTTCGCCTCCGCGCCGTCTTTCTCGGCCTTGGCGTAATAACTCACCGTGTAGGCTTGCCCTTTCCTGCCGGGCAGGGAAAAACTGATCAGCCCTTGGCTGGAAGTTTGCACCGGGTTGACCACCAGAGCGCTTTTCCCGAAGAGGCCGGCCGTGGGGTCGGTCTCGTAGCGGCGCCCTTCGGAAGGAGTGTAAGACGCCCCACCCACCCACCAGCGCCAGTAGCGCATGCCTTGTTCAAAGCTCGGGTTGGGGAAGAGGTTGCGCGTCGGCGATTTTGGGAAGTGCAACGCATCCTGCGCCCAGAAATCGTTCCCTTCCACCGCAGGGGGCGCGTCTGCCTTCGCCACCGCAGTTTCGCCGAGGTCGATGATCAGTTTCCCCGGCATCTTGACGCTCGTGCGGAACCCGAGCGAATACCTGTCGTAGGCAAACTGCTCGGTGCAGAGGCTCTCGGGCGCATCGGGCAGGGTGATCGTGAACCCCTCCAGCGGCTTGCCCGGATTGTAAACCAGCTTCTCGAGCTTCCCCTGCCAGACATCAACTCCCTTGGCACCCGCCGCTTTGAGGGCGGCGTCGGATTGAAGTTTGAGCACCGCGCCGTTGATCTCCACCCCGGCCTGGCGATACGCCTCCGGCATCGAGAAGTAGGTCAGGCAACCGTTGTTGATTTTAAGCGCCTCTCTCTGCGCCTCCGGGCAACCGGGATCGATGCTCAACTCCACCCGTCCCTCGCTGACGGGCTTCAACTGGTAACTGAACGTGCCTCGCGTCCCGTCCGGCAACGGATAGCTGCGCAACCACCGGATCGTGCCGGTAGCCGGATCGCTCACCAGCTTCACGTCCTCCGACTTGTATCCCTGACACATGCTGACGTGTTTTTTGTCCGGGTCCAGGTATCCCGTGTCAAAAGAAATGGAGAAGACCGGTTTGTTTTTGATGAAAAGAGTGATCGTTTGGTCACTCCGGGAAGTAAACTGGTTGTAAGCCGTTTCGCGGACGGAAATCCGCTTATTGCCGACCTCCAGCGCCGCCGCGTCCGTCGGCTGGTTGTTCCGGTCGCCGTCGGGAAAGCTGGACGCGACGAGGTGCGGCGGCTGGGCCTTGGTTTGCTTCGCTTCGAAAGGCGGCACGAAGTCCGGGCCGCAAAGTTCCGCGGACCATGCCGAGACGGGAAGCAACAGGCAGGCCAGTGCCGATATTAGGTTTACACATCGCATAGGTTTTTTTGGATAACTAATTTTATGGGGAAAAGGACTTAACATTCCGCGAAAACGAGGTGCCAGACTTGTTGTTCGCACGAATTCACCAGGCGTCGCTGCGGAAGGGACTGGCGGGCAAGCCGGCACGGTTGTATAGGTGGAGGCCTTCGGGATTCATCACATAGGCATAACGGACAGCCACGGGGTTCCTCACCCGAGGGCTCGACACCAGCAACGTCTGGCCGTCGATGGCGACGTCGGCCCAGAACCAGTTCCGATCCTCCCCCGCGATGGAGAACCAGCCCAGCTTGCCGTCCGCAAGCTCGATCACCGGCTCCAAGCCCCGCTTCTCTCCGGCCATCAAGCCGCTGGATGCATGCGCGAAAGCCACCCGGATTCTGCCGTCCTCGACCGTATGGCCCTGATACAGCGGGCCGCTAAACGCCACCGTTTCGCCAAAGTCCTTCGCCAACGCCCAAAGAGCCAGGCGATGGGCAACGTCCTGTTTGTTCTTGGGATGGATGTCGTCCGCGTCGCCGATATCAATGCTCACGGCCATTCCTGTGTTAGGGATCGTCAGCGCCCGTAGTTGCGCCTCCCGGAGCGCCGCCCATTCCTCGCCACCCTCCGGGTTGTCGAGGGACGACCGGTTGAAATTGGCCAACTGCACGTAGTAGAAGGGAAAATCGCCCTGTCCCCAGAGCTTGCGCCAGCCGCCGATCAACGCCCGCATCTTGTGGTAGTACAGGCCGTTGTCGTCGAGGCCGTAGATAGGGTTATTGCTTTCCCCCTGGTACCAGAGCGCCCCGCGGATGGCGAAAGGTGCCAGCGGATGGATCATCGCGTTGTAGAGCCGTGTGGGCTCCTGGCGCTCCTCGGCATAGCCCGGCGCCCCAGGCGGGAGAGGCTGTTCCGGCAAGGGCCGCCGATCAACCAGCGCCCGCTCCACCTTCGGCAGCCAGGCTTTCAAGCGTTGGAGATGCTCGGCGTATTTCCTGGCACCACTCTCCTCCAAGTCGTCCGCTTGGCGAGCCAAGTCTGCCAGCTCCGGCACGAGGTGAAAACCCTCGTTGTTTATCCAAGGTTCTATCCGGGTGGCTCCGTAGCTGCTGTTGATTAAACCGACGGGGACGTCGAGTCGCGCCGCCAGTTCCCGGGCGAAGAAGAACCCGACACCCGAGAACCACGGGACCGTGTCAGGGGAGCAAACGTCCCAGAGCGGCCCCGCGCCGTCGGTCAGCGGCAGGACGGAGTAAAGCCGGTTCGCCGTAAAATGGCGGATGGTCGGCAAGTCGGCGCCTGCGCGCTCCGCCTGGAGGTTCAGACACTCGTTCACCACCGCCGCCATATTCGACTGGCCGGAGCAAAGCCACACTTCGCCAACGAGCACGTTTTTGAACACCAACTCGCCGTCACCGCTAACTGTCAACTCCCGCGGCTCCTTGCAGGCCGCGAGGGGAGCCAGTTTGATCGACCATTCCCCCAGTTCGTCAGCCACGGTGTTCCGTTCTTGCCCGGCGAAGGCCACCGCTACTTTGGTGCCGGGATTCGCCCAGCCCCAAACCAGCACGGGCATGTCTCGCTGCAAGACCATGCCGTCGCCGAACACCGAGGGCAGTCTTAAAGCTGAACTCATTTCCCTTTACCCTCCCGCTTCGCTGCCAAGGCGTTCTCCATTTCCAGGATGATCAAGTCGGCCATCTCTTGAGAGACTTTCTCGTTCCAGTGGAGGGCGTCTTTGCAGCCGTCGGGCAGAGTGCCGAAGCGCTTTTCGCAAAGCGAGTAGAGGTCGACCTCAGGAATTCCATACTTCTCCATGATCCCGTCAACAATCTTGTTAAGGCGGACGATGTGGTCGTTGTGCGAAGGATCGATCTCGGGACGTCCGACGTCCGGCGTGGTCCTCCAAGGAGTGCACCTGACCCAAATGAACTTGGTGTTCGGAGCGGACTGCTGAACGAAGCCTGTCATCTCCTCCATGAGCTCCGGGAAAGTGGTCTCGTCGACTCTGCCAGGCATGCCGTTCCACATGTGGAGCGTCATGGCGTTCCAGCTTACGACGTCGTAGGGGCCGTTGGAGAGAACGCCAGTCCAGCCGCGCTTGGCGTCGGAGTTCGGGCCCTTGGCGGCGGCATCACCGATCCAGCCGCCGCCCGTCCAGTAGTCAACGTAAGCCTTGCCCTGGAAATGCTTGGTGATGAAGCCACGGTAGCCCATGGAGATGGAGTCGCCGACCACCAGTATCCGCGGCAACGCGGGATCCTTGACCTCCACCCGCTGGATGAAGTAGTAGTCGCCGCTGTAAATCCGCATCCGTTCGGCGCCCGCGTCGAAACCGGTGGGAAAAACGGCGGTGTCATAGAACTTCAGCCCGCTCAGCTCGTAGGGGGACACCGGAGCCTTCGCCACCTCGCCGAAGGTCAGCGGCAACGCGCTGGGCTTCACGGCCTCCGTGGCAAGGAGCAGCAGCCCGTTCCGGAACAGCATCAGCCCCTTGTCCTTGACGACGAACGTGATCTTCGTGGCCTCGACGCCGTTTTCCTTCGGGTTATCGAAGATCTTCAGGTTGAGTCCGCCCCCGGCAATCGTATTGCCGTTCACACAAAGGATCGCGCTCCAACTTGGGTTGTATTGGAGCACGAAGCCCGTGCCCTTCCCCGCGTCAAAATTCGACACGACCCGCAAGCTATCCAGAGACAGATTCTCTTGGAACTTGAGCGGCCGCTTCAGGACGAACTCGACGGTATAGTCGTTCTGGGCTCCGAGCACCGCAGCGGGAACGGCAAACGAGTTCGTGCCGTCGAGTTTCACCGCGCCCTCTGTCAGTTCGATTTTGCCTTTGCTCAGCGCCGGGTCGAGGGGGTTTTTGCCAAGCTCCCAGACCGGTTTGGGGGTCTGCGCCTGGAGGACGGTCACCGGGACGCATGCCATCGCGGTCAACATCCATTGCTTCATGGCCATTTTCATTCCTTTTATGTTCATGTATGTATTGTCAGAGGATATTCCAATTCCTTGATAATACCGCGGCCCTTCTCCCCGCTGACGCACCAGACGATCTCATCCTGGGTCTTATCAGCGAAATCCGAAAGCTCCATATGTTCAACCACACAGTCGTAATCATTCTGATAGAGAAGATTGTAGCTTTCGGAGGAATCGTCAGGCAGCCCATAAGGCCCGACCTTGATATGCGGAGCGGGCCCGCGCAGATCCTTGAAGAAAATACGCCCGACATTCGAATGGAGCTGGACACAGCCGTTGAAATTAAATTGCCTGTTATTGGTTTGCCAATGCTCCAGAAACTCGATGTCCTCGATGTAGATCCAATCCATGAACCCGGCATGGTCCAGTTTCCTGAAGGACTGGAGGGTGGCTTGTGTCGTGCATGGTATCATTTTGAAGTCACGGGTGCCGGACACATGCTCTACCACGATGTTCGTCAGGGGATATCCGCCATTATTCCGCCCAGTGGAGGATGTCAGGCGCATGCCGCGGAAACCTCCTATCATCTTGAGGTTTGAGACCCAGGCACAATCAACGGGGCCGTAGCAGACCTCGTCGCACCATGAGTTCAACGTGAAAAAATCATCGCCCGTCTGCCCGGTGAGATTTTTGATGATGATATTTTGGAATGGTCCTTCGACATGCGGCCCGTCGGTGTGGCATTCGTCAAAGAGAATATTGCGGACGAGGAGGTTTTCCCCGTTCGCGAAGAGGAACGCATACGCCGGCGAGCGCATCATGGTCAGATCGGTGAAAGCGATATTGGCGACGTTCAGAAACAGAAACATCCCCTCCGCATACGGGATCTTCGAGTCGACCGCCTCGCGGCATTTTTTATGATTGCGCTTGAATTTCGCATGATCCCATATGCCGCCGGACACGGACATGTTAACATCATGCACGAAGTCTTTTTTCGGGGCCGGAATCTCCTGGATGACCTCCAGGTGGCGGTTGCGAACCATGCAGGTCTCCATGCCTTCAACGGCGCGGATCACCGCTCCCGGATCCGCCTTGATGTGCATGTTGCTGTCCAGAATGATCGGGCGGTCGATAAAATACGGCTCCTTGGCCGCCGGGAAATAAACGGACCCGGCCTCCGCAAGCGCCTTTTCGATTGCCTCCGACCAGATCGTGATCTTCCGGTCTTCCTGCACGGTTTTCCGCACAAGCCCGTCATAATTCAGGACAGAAGCGTATCTTGTTCCCTTGGTCATCTGATCAAGGTCATGTTCAACTCGCGTCAATTTTTGTATAATTTCCTCTTTTGTCATTTTTCACTCCTTTTATTGAATCGTCAATTAACTCACAAGATGAATCATCTTATTCTGCCAGGATCATGAGCGGCCACACTTGTGGCTTGTAGTCACAAGCCGAACCGGGCTCCGTCGCCAGGGAAAGCCCCTTGCTCCCCGGAGTGCCGTCGTCCATCTTGTCATGCAGGAATAGCGCGAACCCGGCCACCGCTCCTTTTTGCAGATGGATCGGCGCGATGTGTTTTTGCTCGAAGGTGATCGTATAGGCATACCGGGTCGGCGAGATCCGTGTGAATTCGCATTGGATTTGCTTCGCCGCCTCCTCCTTGCTCGGCATCACGCCGACGCCGCCCGCATATTCCAGGTAGGCTTCCTGGAGCCGGTAGACCAGCCCGGATCCGCTCTTGCCCTCGGGGTTGCCGGTGCAAAAATCATACCGGTAATCGTCGAGATCGTAGCCGCCCTTGCGCAGACGTCCGTTCGCGCCGCTGTCGAAGTAGACTTCCAGGCAGCCGTCGAGCATATAGAGCGACTTCCGCCGGTTTTCGGGGGAGTTCCAGAACTCGGGATTGTTGGGATTGAAAACATCGTCTTCCGCCTCGACGCGCAGATAAAAGTTCTTTTCATCCCACGCGACCTTGTAAGCCGCCTCGATGTCGCCTTTTTGTCCGCCGGGCGTCTGCTTCCCTTCAACAACCGGCCGGAACAGATTGGTGATCGGGATCGCCGGGATCTTCTCCCAGTCGGGCGCGCCGTTGACGTGCGGGACGTAGAAGTAATCCATGCTCCACGGCTTCTCGGGCTCCTGCTTGCCGTTGGTGGTCAGCGTGTAGTTGTTGGACCAGCGGAACATCTTCCCGAATTCCGGCTGCGCGCTTTCGGCGAGAGGAATCGTGACGGTCTTCATCGGAGCGATACTGAAACTGTTCTTTTGGCCTTTGATGACCATTTCGCCGGTTTGCTGGCGCCCGGTCAGGTTCTCCAATTTCGCGGCGACCTTCCCGTCGAGGGTCGGCAGGAACGAGGTTGTTACGCTGGTTCCCGCGCCGCTCACTTCCGCATCTTTGAGCGCGGCCACCAGTTTCTCTGGCGATTTGGAACGGAGGAATAGCGGCGCGGACGTGAGCTGGATCCGCACATAGCCGTCCGCATCGGCAACGACCGGATACTGTTTGCCCATCAGGTCGAACAGCTCCGGCATTTTGCCTTTGAACTTGACCCGCATTTCCGGGCCGCGCTCGAAGCCTCCGTCCACGTTATCCAGCGTGCACCAGATCGCGGCAACGCCGTTGCCCTTGTCGTCCTTGAACGCGTAACCGCGCATCCCGGAAGCCGGGCGGATGTCCGCGATAAACGTCGGCTTGGCGAGAAGGTGCCCGAGCGTGTTGATCCCCAGCATCGCGGCGGTCGGCGTCAGGTTGTAATCGACGATCACTCGCTGGTCATCATGCCATGTGTTGAAATGTTCCAGCCGGGGCCAATATTTCAGGCAGATGATATACGCCCGCGCCAAGGTGCAGGCGTGGAGATACTCATGCATCCCCTGGTCGTAAGAGGGATGCCCGCCGATATAAGTCCAATCTGGACCGTCCCCAAAGAAGTAAGGCTGGCACCTGGTGGTCCCCCCTTCGTTGAGGAAGATCGGCGTCTCCTTGCCGTAGCCGTATTTCGCCATCGAGCCGCTCAGCAACTGGACGGTCTCGTCCAGGTCGTCGCTGTTGAGCGTGCCGTCGCAGTTGCCGTAGGGATGCACCGCCACGGCATCCCATTTGACCTGCCCCTGGGTCGCGGCGAGGTAGCCTTCGATGTATTCCTTGCCGCGCAGCTTCCCGAACCCGGAGGTCCCGCCGGACGGCAGGACGAGCGCCTTCGGGTTGGCGCGCTTGATGCCGTGGTAAAAGGCGATCTGCAGCTTTGAGAATTCCTTGAAGTCACGGCGCTTCACCAGCGGGAAATAGCCCCCCTCCTCCTCGGTCCCCATCGACCAGACGCGCACCTGCGGGTTGAGCGTTGCCGCCCGGAACGCCAGTTCTTCGAGATGTTTGGTATCCTCTTCCGAATACGTTTCCTTCCACGGGATTTCCTTGGCCATCTCGGGGCGGCGCCACATCCCGGAATTCAGCGACATAATGAACCGGTAGTCCGGGTCCTCAAAGCGATTGCGGGCCTGCTCCGCCGTGAGGAATGCGCCGTCCCCCATCGTGTGGGTGTAGTCGGTGATATTGTATTTCTCGCGCATCTCGTAGTTGACGGGATTGACCAATTTCCCGTTGCCATAACTCGTGGAACCTCCAAACCCGCACCGCCGCATCAACTTCAAGAGGTCCTCCGTACGGTCGAGCAGGGTGGTAAACAAAGCGCCGTAAAGATTTTTGGTCGCATGCGTGCCGTTCAGCGACTCGATCAACGTGAACCGGTAGAAGTCGAAATACGGCTCCGTGCCGGGAACCGTGTATTTCACGCGCAATATATACAGCCCCTTCGCCAGATTCAGGTCGTCGAAGGGAAGCACCAGGCGCTCGCCGGCTTTCACGGCAAGCGTCTTTTGCCAGACCGTTTTCTTGTAGAAATCGCAAAGGGTGAACTCCGCCTCGCCCGCCGTTCCCTCTTTTCCGTAAACCTCGAACGCCGCGTCGAGCTTCTTCCCAAACTCCACGTTGCCGTCCGGGTCTGAAGTGAAGAGGCGGCCTTCCAGCGGCGCGCTGACGAATTCCGTCGCCTGGTCGCCCGCCTCATACTGGATGCAGTCCAACCACACCTTGCCGCCGTGGTTATTGACGAGCACGAGCAGCGCCAATGGGCTGCCGTCGGAAATAAACGTCTGCGAGAACCGCTGCCATTGCGTCGTCAGTTTCTCCAGCTTGCCGAATTTGCGCGTGAAAAACTGGCCCCCGGTCTTGGTGCTGAATAACGCCAACTTCGCCTCCGCGCCTTCTTTCTCGGCCTTGGCGTAATAACTCACCGTGTAGGCCTGCCCTTTCCTACCGGGCAGGGAAAAACTGATCAGCCCTTGGCTGGAAGTTTGCACCGGGTTGACGACCAGCGCGCTTTTTCCAAAGAGACCGGCTGTGGCGTCGGTCTCGTAGCGACGGCCTTCGGAAGGAGTGTAAGACGCCCCGCCAAACCACCAGCGCCAGTAGCGCATGCCTTGTTCAAAGCTCGGGTTGGGGAAGAGGTTGCGCGTCGGCGATTTCGGAAAATGCAGCGCATCCTGCGTCCAGAAATCGTTCCCTTCCACCGCAGGCGGCGCGTCCTTGCGCGCCACGGACGTCTCGCCGAGGTCGATGATCAGTTTCCCCGGCATCTTGACGCTCGTGCGGAAACCGAGCGTATACCGATCATAGGCAAACTGCTCGGTGCAGACGCTAGCGGGCGCATCGGGCAGGATGATCGTGAACCCGTCCAGCGGCTTGCCGGGATTGTAAACCAGCTTCTCCAGCTTCCCCTGCCAAGCCGCAACTCCCTTGGTGTCAGCAGCTTTGAGGGCGTCGTCTGCCTGCGGTTTGAGAAGCGCGCCATTGATCTCCACCCCGGCCTGGCGATACGCCTCCGGCATGGAGAAGTATGTCAGGCAATTGTTGATTTTCAGCGCCTCTCTCTGCGCCTCCGTGCAACCGGGATCGATGCTCAACTCCACCCGGCCCTCGCCGAGTGGCTTCAACTGGAAGCTGAACGTGCCTCGCGTCCCGTCTGGCAGCGGATAGCTGCGCAGCCACCGGATCGTTCCGGTAGCCGGATCGCTCACCAGCTTCACATCCTCCGGCTTGTATCCCTTGGTCATATCGACATGTTTCTTATCCGAATCAAGATACCCGGTGTCGAAATTGAGGGAGAAGACTGGTTTGTTATTAACGAAAATAGTGATCCCGTTGTCCTGCTTGGAAGTGAACTGGTTGCAGGCCGTTTCGCGGACGGAAATCCGCTTGTTGCCGACCTCCAGCGCCGCCGCGTCCGTCGGCTGGTTGTTCCGGTCGGCGTCGAGGAAGGAGGACGTGACCAGATGCGGAGGCTGGGCCTTGGTTTGCTTGACCTCGAAGGGCGGCGTGAACTCCGGGCCGCAAAGCTCAGCGGACCATACCGAGACGGGAAGCAACAGACAGGCCAAAGCCGATATTAGGTTTACAGATCGCATAGGTTTTTTGAGTAACTCATTTTATGGGGAAAAGGGCAGTCTAAAGGATGAGACCGGGCTTATTTTCCTTTACCCTCCCGCTTCGCTGCCAAGGCGTTCTCCATTTCCAGGATGATCAAGTCGGCCATCTCTTGAGAGACTTTCTCGTTCCAGTGGAGGGCGTCTTTGCAGCCGTCGGGCAGAGTGCCGAAGCGCTTTTCGCAAAGCGAGTAGAGGTCGACCTCAGGAATTCCATACTTCTCCATGATCCCGTCAACAATCTTGTTAAGGCGGACGATGTGGTCGTTGTGCGAAGGATCGATCTCGGGACGTCCGACGTCCGGCGTGGTCCTCCAAGGAGTGCACCTGACCCAAATAAACTTGGTGTTCGGCGCAGACTGCTGAACGAAGCCTGTCATCTCCTCCATGAGCTCCGGGAACGTGGCTTCGTCGACTCTGCCAGGCATGCCGTTCCACATGTGGAGCGTCATGGCGTTCCAACTGACGACGTCGTAGGGTCCGTTGGAGAGAACGCCAGACCAGCCGCGCTTGGCGTCGGAGTTCGGGCCTTTAGCGGCATCATCGCCGATCCAGCCGCCGCCCGTCCAGTAGTCGACGTAGGCCTTGCCCTGGAAATGCTTGGTGATGAAACTACGGTAGCCCATGGAGATGGAGTCGCCGACCACCAGTATCCGCGGCAACGCGGGA
>JBAXXD010000106.1:0-12995 GCA_037128135.1 Verrucomicrobiia bacterium | reverse complement strand
GAACCGGGAACCAATTGATTAAGAGTCAACTGCTCTACCATTGAGCTAGGGATGCAAAACAGGTGGTGACTACTACATTCGCGGATCCGCTGTTGGCAAGAAGAAATCGGACGTCGCAGCCATCCAGCATTTTCTGTGGCAAAGAACCCCGTGACGGCGGGAGCAAAGCGGAGTAGGATAACGAATATGACGAAGCGGAAATTTACCGACCTCGGGATTTCGCCCGAGGTATTGAAAGCGATCGGGGATCTGGGATTTGAGGAGCCTTCGCCGATCCAGACGGCGGCGATTCCGGTGCTGCTTGCCGGGCACGATGCGGTCGGGCAGTCGCAGACCGGGTCGGGCAAGACGGCGGCTTTCGCCATCCCGGCCATCGATCTCTGCCAGGCGGGCGACCGATCGGTGCAGGTGCTTGTGCTGTGTCCGACCCGCGAGCTCGCGACGCAGGTGGCGGACGATGTGCACAAGCTTTCCGCCCACAAGCGTGGAATCCATGCGGTGCCGATCTACGGCGGCGCCTCGTATGAGAGGCAGTTCTACGAGCTGAAAAAAGGCGTGCAGATCGTCATCGGGACGCCGGGGCGGATCATGGATCACATGGATCGCGGCACGCTCGTCCTCGGCGGCGTCAAGATGGTTGTCCTCGACGAAGCCGACCGCATGCTCGACATGGGGTTCCGCGAGGACATCGAAAAAATCCTTGCGGCGACACCGAGCGAACGCCAGACCGTGTTTTTCTCGGCGACCGTCTCGAAGCAGATCCGGGATCTGATCGGACGCCATTCGCGCGATCCGAAATCGGTAAAGATCGAGCAGCGCGAGCTCACGGTTCCGACGGTCGAGCAATGGTATTACGAGACCCCGCAGCGGATGAAGTTCGAGGCTCTCATCCGCCTGGTGGACTTCCACGGGTTCAAGCTCGGGATTATTTTTTGCAACACCCAGCGGATGGTTGACGAGCTGGCGGACGACCTGATCGCGCAGGGGTTTTCTGCGGACCGCCTGCACGGCGGGATTGCCCAGGCCCAGCGGACGCGGGTGATGAACAAATTCAAGAAGGCGGAGTTCGAGTTCCTGGTCGCGACCGACGTCGCCGCGCGGGGGATTGATGTGGACGAGCTCGAGGTCGTCGTCAACTACGACCTCCCCTACGACGCGGAGGATTACGTTCACCGGATCGGACGCACCGGGCGCGCCGGCCGCAAGGGCATGGCGGTCACGTTTGTCTCCGGGCGCGACATCTACAAACTGCAGTTCATCGAACGCTTCACCCGCACCAAGATCCACCGCGGGAGCATCCCCACGGCCGGAGCCGTCGAGGAGCGCCGCGTTGACAGCCTCCTGGAAAAGATCCGCGAGGTTCTGAATCGCGGCAACCTCTCGACCACTGTGGTGGATCGCCTGCTCGAAGAGGGATACAACTCGACGGATATTGCGGGGGCTCTCTATGAGCTTCTCTCAGGCCCTGAGCCAGGACAGGAGCCGGCCAAAGAGGCGAAGAAACCCGCCCGCTCCGCCGCTGCCACCAACCCGCCGACCTCCGCCGTGCGCCCGCCGATCTCTGCCACCAACCCGCCGGCCGCTGACGTCCGCCCGGCGGCTTCTGCGGCCGCTCGCCGGCCTGCTCCCTCCGCGCCGCCATCGTTGCGACCCGCTTCGCGCGGCATGCAGTGGGTCAGCCTCAGCGCCGGACGCGAGACGCGGATCGCCCCGCTCGATATTATCGGCCTCCTCGAAGATGCCCTCGGCCTCCCCGGGCGCACGGTCGGGATGATTGACATCACTCCGGGCAGCTCCTTCGCCCAAGTGCCCAAGCCGTACCTCGATGTCCTCCGCGATGGACCCCGCGAAATCGAAACGCAATCCGGAACGATCTCGATCGCCCTCGTCCACCAAGACATAGAAGAAAAAAGGCACCCCGGAAAAGGCGACAAAAAGAAATTTTACAAAAAGTAAAACCCGGCCGTTTATTTTCCGGATTCCGTTTTCCCCGATCACCCCTCGGCCGTTCCGATCCGGGCTCGGGCTCTCTCGACAAACGCGCGGAGGTTTTCATGGCCGGTCTGTGAAAGGTCCGGGTCTCCGGCGAGGAGATCCCGCGCGACCCTCCTGGCCTCGGACATGATCTCCCCGTCGCGGACGAGGTCGCCGAGCCGCAGCGGCGGAAGCCCGGACTGCGCGGTTCCGAGGAGGTCGCCCGGTCCGCGCAGGCGCAGATCCGCCTCGGCAATTTCAAATCCGTCGGACGTGGCTTCCATGACGGAAAGCTTTTCGCGTGCGTCCGGGTCGTCCTGCAAAAGAATGCAGTAGGATTTTTCCGACCCGCGGCCGATCCGTCCGCGGAGCTGGTGGAGTTGGGAAAGCCCGAACCTGCCGGCCTCCTCGATGAGCATGATGCACGCATTGGGCACGTCCACGCCGACCTCGATGACCGTGGTGGCGACAAGCACGGAGATCCGCCCCTCGCGGAATTCCCGCATCACCGAGGCCTTCTCCTCGGCAGGCAGGCGGCCGTGCACGAGCCCGACCGCAGCCGGCGCGAGGATCTCCCGCCATTTTTCAAACTCCGCCCGCGCCGCCTTGGCCTCGAGGTTTTCCGACTCGTCCACGAGCGGATAGACGACATACGCCTGGCGGCCCTCGGCAATTTTTTTCCGCAGAAATTTGATGATGTCCGGAAGCTTCGATGGCACGCGCACGGCGGTGATCACCTCGCCGCGGCCCGGCGGCTTGTGGTGGATGACTGAGACATCGAGATCGCCGTAGAGGGTTTGCGTGATCGTGCGCGGAATCGGGGTGGCGGTCATGACGAGCACATCCGGGGCGTCCCCGCGTGCGATCAGGCGCGAGCGCTGGAGCACGCCGAACTTGTGCTGCTCGTCAATCACCACCAGCCCGAGTTTGTCGAATGCGGCCCCCTCAAAAAGCAGGGCGTGCGTGCCGACGACCAAGGGAGGATGTCTCGAATACCGCGTCGCATCCCCTCCGGGGAGCACGCCCGGCTCGGGTGTGACATCCGGCGTCCCGCCGGATGTCTCCTCTTTGCGTGAAGATGTGCGAAGGCTCACAGAGATTCCCAAGGGATCGAGCAGCCGCCGGAAGTTGAGGTAATGTTGTTCGGCAAGGATCTGCGTCGGGGCCATGAGCGCGGCCTGGTATCCGGCCTCGGTGGCTTGAAGCATCGCGCGGAGCGCGACCAGGGTTTTTCCCGAACCGACATCACCCTGGAGGAGCCGGTTCATGCGGCGCGGGGCGGAGATGTCCGCGGAAATTTCCGCCATGACCGTGCGCTGGGATGCGGTGAGTTCGAACGCCAGCGACTTTTCGACCTCGCGCCAGAGCGCGTCGGTTCCTGCTCGGGCGACCCCGCCCGAACCGCAGACCGCCGCATGGCGCGCGCAGACGATGATCTGGATGCCGAAGAACTCCTCGCGGACAAGCAGCGCCCTCGCGGATTCCAGTTCCTCCGCGCTCCCGGGAAAATGGATGGTCCTCCAAACGTCGGCCCCGGCACAGGCGCCCGGCCAGAGGAGCGGCATCGCCGAGAGATCGGTCTCCTGTAGAGCGCGGTGGATGATCTCCCGCAAGGCCCTGGTGTTGGTGCCATCCCCGGCGGGGTGGACGGGCGTGATCCTGTCAAAATGGAGTGATGGCCCGGCATCGTCCTCGATGATTTCAAATTCCGGATGTTCCATGACGACCTGCCCGCTCCGCAGCCTGGGCTTCCCGAAAAGGACGATCCGCTGGTCGCCCGCGATCATGTTCTGAACCCACGGCATGTTGAACCACCGGCAGAGGAGCGGGGATCCGAGCACCCCGCCATCCTCGACCCTCGCCTCAAAAATCCGGCGCGGCCCGAAACGTTTGTAGGAGGTCTTGCGGACAATTCCATACAGGCAAAGCGCGCGGTCCGATGCCTGGTCGGGAAAATAATCGAACTTGATCCGGTTTTCGTAGCGTCTCGGAAAATGCCGGATCAGGTCGCCCGGTGTCGTGATCCCGAGGCGTTTCAGCGCCGCAAGCTTCGGACGTGGCATCCAGTCGAGCCCGTCGAGCGGGGCCTCGGGTGCCAGTCCGCTCATGGGCGCAGCTTCAGACCGGATGCGCGGGTTCCGGCATTGCGCGCCATGCTGTTCCCTTTGCAGGAAAATGTGGCGCGGTCATCCTGCGCGAGTTCTCTGAAAAATCGCAGGGGCAGGATGCCCATGCCACTTACGGGAACAGCTTCTGGCTTACGCGGCTTTCCGGACGGCATGGGCGGCGTGGCCTGCCGAGCGCTCGTAAAACGTCGGCGGATCGGCGCTTTCCGGTGAAGGCATTTTCGCCTCGGCGCAAAGCTTTTTATAGACGATCCGCCCGCCGATGCTCGCGGCGATCTTCGAGGCCGGTCCGAATTCCCTGACCAGATCCTTCAAAATCGCATCTGCCTTCCGGTGCATGGGCGGGTCGTTCCGATACCAACGCCTGATCGCCCAGAGGACGGCGGGGTATTGGAATCTCAGCGGCGTGCCCTCGCGGCGGAACCGCTTCCGGATCCGCTGGTCGGTGTGCTTACCGTATTTTTTCCATCCGCGGAGCGTGGCGCGCGCCATGCGCATGATGCTCGGCCCGTTGGCTTCGAAATCCCGAGTGAAGGCGCTCCGCAGCATCTCCGTCTCCATTCCGGCGGGAATGTGCGGGTGCTTGTGCGCAAACCGGAGCTGTCCGTGGATGTCCGCCGTATCCTTGCATTCCGGATCCACGAGGGTTCCGTTCGCGCGGTGCTCCTCGAAGAGCGGTGTGCCGGGGACCGGGGTGTAAAGCATGAACTGGTGGAACTCCGTATCGTGCGTGACCGCATGCTCGATCGCCTCCGCCATGTTCTCCGGCGTGTGCTCCTCAAGCCCGATGATCGTCGAGCCCAGGATGCTGATCCCGTGCGACTGGAGCTCGCGCACGAGATCGTGCGTGTCCGCGCCGGCGAGCTTCTGATACCGGCTCTTATTCCCCTCGAGACCCATCCACACCCAGGAGATTCCGAGGCGCACCAACTGGTCGATCGTGTAGGATCGCAACACGTTCGCTGAGCTGAAAACATAAAGCGACCAGCTCTTGTTGTTCGCCTCCATCAGCTCGAGCAGCCGCAGCGCCCGCTTCTTGTGCAGAAGAAAATTCTCGTCCATCGCAAAAAACGACGCGACGCTCAGGTCGCGCTCGAGCCCGCACATCACGTCGAACAGCTCGTCTCCGGTCTCGTAGAAGTTGATGAACTTCCCCTTCCCGCCGAACATCGCGGAGGTCGAGCAGAAGTTGCACCCCATCGGACATCCGACCGAGGGGATCAGCGTGGCCGCGACATCGCCGGGCTTGTCGCGCATCCGCAGCCCCATCGTGCGGGTTCCGATGCCGGAAAGAATCCGCGGATGGCGGATCGGCGCGTTCACATCCTCACCGAGAAACGTGCGCATCCAATGCACCCCCTCCCCGCGCGCCACATGATCCACACCCAGGCGCTCCTGGATGTCCGGCAGCCCGGAAATGTGCCCGCCGATGATGATCTTCGCACGCGGCTGGATCTCGCGGATCAGGCGGCACATTTCTTTCGCCTTCAGATAATTCGGCGGGATCGCGCTGATCGCCACGATGTCGTAGGACTCGGATTTCAGCTCCTCGATAAACCGGTCGAGAGTCGGAAAATCCAGCATCGAACTCGGGGCCGAGATGTTGTCGCGGATCAGCATCAGCCCCCACGAACGGTGGAACATCCTCAAGGAAAACGGCCCCTGCTCCCGCGTCACCTGGTTGTGATAAAGCTCCATCGGGTTGATCGCCCGGCTCCCGAATTCGTCGTCCCTCGAATAGGGACCAAACACGCTGGTGAAAAGAATCCGCGGCTTTCCGGTCGCGGCACCGACCGCTCCGCACTCGCATTGGGGCATCAAAGACATAAGGGGTTAAATCTATACGCGAACCGGCACATCAACAAACGATTCCGCCGAAAATCCCATAAATGCAAGATTTTCTTGCTCCAGGTCAAGAAATTAGCCCTGTCAGCCTCCGAGGGAAAGCGAAGCCGGAAACCCGGACGGCAGCCGCATCGCGCGGCCTTCGGGCATCTGCACGAGTGCCAGCGACTGGCGGCACTTCACCAGAAGCACGCCGTCAGAAGGTCGCACGATCTCAAACTCCACCCAGAACCGGATCCCGCTCCACTCGGCGATCCGTCCGTCCACCCGGATCTCATCGCCCAGCCGGGCCGGCCGCTTGTAGTCGATCTCCGTGCGCGTGACGACCGGATGGATGTTCGTTCGGGCGATCTCTTGGAAGCTCATCCCCATCTGGATCGCCAGCAGCGTGCGCGCGATCTCGATGAATCGCAGATAGACGATGTTATGCACCACGCCGCCCGCGTCGGTATCGAAATACATCACGCGCACATCGGTCGAAATCCGGCACTGGTCTGGCAGATCCATGCCAAAGATTGTGCCGCGCCCCCCCAGCACCCACAAGAGAAAATCCGCGCTTGCGATGTGGCAGGCGGGCGGCAGAATGTGTCGGATGACACGAGACAATGCGACGCCCGTTTTTTCCAGCCATCCCCTGCGGCCCCACTGGAGCGGGAGTCTGACCGGGCGCGAGCGTTTCCGACGGCAGATGCACCATCAGGGAGTGGATCGATGCTTCAACATGGAGTTCGGCTACTGGGACGACAACTTCACGGTATGGCCGATGTTCCGCGACCACGGCATCACCAACAATGCGGAGGCGGACATTTTTCTCGGCTTCGACCGCACCGCCTGCATGGGCACGCCGTGGATGCTGCCGGTGTTCCCGCAGACCGAGATCTCGCGGAACTCCGCCACGCGGATCCTTCGCAACGGCGACGGGCTGATCGCCGAGGTGCCGCTCGACGGGCACGACACGATCCCCCACTTCATCGAGTCCACCATCAAGACGCCCGAGGACTGGGCTCGGGCAAAGGCCGAGCGGTTCGACCGCGGGCATCCCGGCCGCAAGCACGACATCGCGGCGATCCTTCGCGAGCACCCGGCTGAGCGCGATTACCCGCTCGGGATTTCATCCGGCTCAATGATCGGCAAGGTGCGCGACATGCTCACCGTCGAGGGCCTGGCCTACGCGGTTTACGATTACCCGGAAATGGTCGAGGACATCGTCGAGACCTCCTGCCTCCTCGTGGAGGATTTCCTTGATGCCGTCCTGCCTCACGTGCGGTTCGATTTCGCGGCGGGCTGGGAGGATATCTGCTACAAGAACGGCCCGCTCGTCTCGATCGATTTTTTCCGGGACGTGGTCGTGCCCCGCTACAAGCGCATCAGCGCAAAGCTCCGTGCCCATGGGGTGGACATCTGGTGGATCGATTGCGACGGGGACGTGCGTCCGCTCATCCCCCACTTCCTCGCGGGCGGGGTGAACACCATGTTTCCCTGGGAGGTCAACGGCTCCGGGCATCCCGGCGAATCCCTGGAACGCTGGGGCCCCGAGCTGCGGATCATGGGCGGCGTGGACAAAATGGTTCTCGGGCGCGGGCGGGAGGGGATCCGTGGCTGGCTCGAGTCCCTTGCCCCCTTCGTGGCGCGCGGCGGGTTCATCCCCTTCTGCGACCACCGCTGCCCGCCCAACGTCGCCCCCGATGATTACCTCTACTATCTCGACCTCAAGGAACAACTCTTCGGCTGCCGAAAAGGGTTGCCCTCGCGCGAAGTTTGATGCGGGTTTTCCGAACCGATTCTTCAGCGACTTCCTGATAAGGATGCTACTATGAAACCACTATCTGATCACGAGGCCGGCGAGGTTCCGGCTCAAATCACCATTCATGTGGATCAACCGCTCCATGGCATTTCCCCGTGGATTTACGGGCAGTTCCTCGAACATATCAACTACTCGATCGATCTCGGCATCCACGCGGAAATGCTTGCCGAACGCAGCTTCGAGATGGCGACGATCGAACTCCCCAGCGCCCTCAAGGTACCGATCCACGCCGCCCGCCCGGCCGGTCACCGCGGCGGTCTCGATCCCGATTTTCCTGCCTTCCAGTGGTCATCGACGCTCGCTCCGGCGGACCCGTTGGCTTACCGGAAGATCCCGGGGGTTTACAAGGAGCCGGTCGATTACGTCCTGATCGGCAAAACGGCAAGCAAGGCGTTGGGCATTGTCGAAGGCCAGCGCGGAGAACTGACCGGCGAAGCCGACACCGAGGGTGCCCCCAATGGAGAGCGCTACCTGAGCATGACACTCCACAAGGATTTGCCGCGACCGGAAGGCATCCGGCAGGAATTCGTCCCGGCGCGCGAAGGGGAAGAACTCGACGGCTTTGTTTTCCTGCGCACACCCAACGGCGGAGGATCGGTGGAGGTCGGCCTGCGCCCGCGCGGCGGCGGGCCGAGCTATGCCAAAGCGGTCATTGAGGGAATCGGCCCGGAATGGGCCAAATACACGTTCCGCCTGACGCCGGAGAAGACCGACCTGGATGCCGAATTCTACCTCGCGGCCACGCGGCGCGGCACCTATCACATCGACTTCGTCTCGCTGATGCCCGCGGCCAAGAGAAACAGCGCCGCCCCGTTCCGGGACGACCTCGTCGAAGCCTGCAAACGGCTCAAGCCGACAATCATTCGCTGGCCCGGAGGCTGTTTTGTCAACATCTACGACTGGAAGGCTGGCATCGGCGGCTATGAAGAGCGCCAGCCCGTGCGCTCGATCGACTGGGGCTACGGCGGCGAAACCGAACCCTGCACCTTCGGCACGGACGAATTCATCACGTTTTGCCGGATGGTCGGAGCCGAACCGCTGATCGTGTTCGACGTCCTCCGGGGCGTGCAGGACGCGCTCGAATGGATCGAGTATTGCAACGGTCCCGTCAACTCCCCCTGGGGGGCCCGGCGCGCAGCCAACGGGCACCCGGAGCCATACAACGTCACCTGCTGGTCGGTGGACAACGAGCGGTGGGCCCTTGGTTACGACCAGTATTGCTCGCTAACCAACGAGTTCGTCGATGCCATCCAGGCCAGATATCCCGACTTCAAAATCTGGGTCGTCGGAACCGGACAGCCTTTAGAAAAACCCGAAGACCCCGATTCGCGTTCCAACTGGGGGCCCGAGGTGGTACGGCGCACGGGAGAGCGTTCCGACTTCGTTAGTTTCCATTGTTATTATGGCAACGGGTTGGCGGATAACCTCTCGCTCGAAGAAGATTTTCGGCGCGAAGCCGAAGCCTACCGCGAAGCCGTCCCGGGCAAGAAAATCCAGATCGCGTTCGATGAGTGGATGCCTTACGACGCGGTGAATCTGAGCATGCGGAGCGAACTTTGCGCGGCGCTGATGTTCAACAGCCTCGAGCGCTGCGGCGACATCGTGGGGATGGCTTCGCCCGCACCATGGCTGTGGCACCAGCGCCTTGGCACTTCTGCGTCCGACACGCTGATTCATCACGATCACCGGGGCTGGTTCCCGACGCCCTTTTATCTTGCCAATGAACTATGGGCCACTCATCGCGCTCCGGTCTTGCTGAAGACGCAGTTCAGCGGCCCCATGCTGCCGTTGGAATTGCAAGTACGGCGGGACAACCGGAAGACAACAGAAGTTCGCGCCGTCCCGGTGCTCGACATCTCCACAACGCACGATCCTGCGGAGGCACGGATCGTTCTCAAAGTCGTCAACCGGGATGCGGCCCGCGCCGTCCGCGCCCAACTTCGGTTCGAGGGAGCGGAGCCTGCGGCCACGGCGCGGTTCCATCTCATCCACGATCCCGACCCGGCGGTGGAGAATACCCTGGAAACCCCCGAGGCGATTCGCATCCAATCGCACGACTTGCAGCGGGCTCCCGGCGGGTGGATGATCACGTTTCCGCCGCGTTCGGCCAGCGCGATCGTGATAAGCGTCACCGCTGCCGCAACGAGTCGATAGCGAGGCGGTTGGTCAAATTTTCCCTGAACTTAAACTCCGGCAAGATGAAAATGCCGCACATGGTTCGTCCTAACAGTTCGTTTGAAATGCCCCGGGTCGGTTTCCGGAAGCAGGACGGAACAGCCCGGAGGCAGACGCAATGACACATCGAGGCCATCTCCCTGCCGTTCAACACGAATGTGCGCATCGCCTTGAGGAAGAGGGATGGTTCCCTCCGCAAAGTCCAGCGGCCCCAGACATGGGGACAGCTCCAGAAGTGAGCCGCCGGGTTTCGCAATCTTCAAGCCCAGCACATTTCTTGAGAGCTGGAGCGTTGGGGTGGATGTCCAGGCATGGCTGAAGTCGCCCCAGTCCCAACCCTCGCGCCAAGTGTTGATGTCCCCAGTGAGCAGCCGCTCCCAGCTTTTGATCAAGGGAAACCCGTAGTCCTCAAAGAGCCCTGTCATCTCCAGGGCTTTAAAAGTGAAGTGATGGAAATAGGGCTGAGGCTCTATCAGCGAGGGATCATCCATAACGCGCCGCATCAAGGCGCGGGCCTCGGCACCCGACACGATCCCGGCAACCACGGCGGCGACGTTCGTATGCGGCGTGAAGGTCTCGATGTCGCGGTCAGCCGGCATGAAATAGCTTCCGGTGGGAGCCTTTCGGGCGAAGGGGACGCCGTCCCTGAAAAGGTTGTGCGATGGGCTCCAAAGCGTTTTCTTGAACGCATCCCGCAGCTCCGCAGACGCGCGGTCCAGGCGTCCGGCCCAGGCGTCGTCGCCCAGCTCACCAGCCATGAACCTCGCCGCCTGCATGGCCCAATGAAGGAAGGCGCTCATGTACCCCTGCCCGATGACGCAGGGAGGGTGATGCAATTCGAATCCGTCCATGGAGAGAAAGTCCATGAACATGAAGGAGGGGCACTCGGTGACCAGTCCGTTGGAGCCGCGCCAGGAGAGGAACTTCTCGATTAACCCTTCGACTTCAGGCTTGTGGCGGTGCAGAAGCTCACGATCGCCGGTCTGCACATAAAGTTCCTGCAGCATGATTACCCAAAAGAGACTGTAGGAGGTGTGGAACATCCGGAAGTCGCGTTGTCGGAAAAGGCGCGCGGTTCGGTCGATGTCGGCGGCGGCCAAGTCCGTATCGCCGAAGCAGACGTAGTTTATGGCGGAACCTATGAGATAGTCGCCCGTGTCGCCTAATGGCTCCTGGTGCAGGGGCGAGTCCAGATGGAAGGCCTGCATGCAGATCTGCGTCGCATGCCGTCCGAACTCCCAGAACTTGTCCAGCTCGGCGTCGGAGCAGGAAAAGGAGCCGCGCCAAGCCAGCGGATAGGAGCTGAAGACGGCGCGGGGACGCCTCAACTTGAACGCCCCGCCCGTCGCGGAGAAGGTCAGGATGCGGATCGAGGCCAGGTTGAAAGCGCGAAAACGCTGGCATCCGCCTTTGGAGACATAGAACTCGGTGCGATGGAAGCCCTCGCTGTCCGGGGCCTCCGCGTATTCGATTTTCAGCTCCGCGCCTGCCGGGGCCTCCAAGTCCAGCGTCATGAAGCCGGCGAAGACGCGTCCAAAATCGACCGTCGCCGTCGCGCCGTCGGCGATCAGGACATCCCCGAGGCAAGCCTTGGCCTCTATTTCATGCTCCATCATTTGCGGCAGCGTCGAGGGGATGACGTGCCAAATCGAGCTGTCGGCGACAAGAGCGGAGGACTCCCATCCCTGAGCATCCTCAAGGCGCGCATCGTAACGGTTAGGCGCCACAAAGGCGCGCTGGATGGAACACGGCCAGGAAGCGTCCGTGGCAAGAAGCTGCTTCCATTCGCCATGACGGAGCGAGTAGGCCTCCAGTATTAAGCCTCCATGCCCGCAAGAGAAGTCGGAGTAGATGTTGGTGAACAGACAGACTTCCACGCGGACGCGATTTAAGCCGGGCTTCACCAAGGCAGAGATGTCCACTGAGTCGAAGAACCACCAGCTGACAGGCTGTTCTAAGTCGATATCGCCGCCCGGCTCGGCGGGGCCGCGGGCCGCGAGGATCCCATTTATGAAAAGACGGTATTTCCGGTCGGCGCTGATTCGCATCCAAGTCTCGGTATCCTCCGGACCAGCTTCGAAGTCATGCTGGAAGGCGACGACGGTATAGTTCTTAGGCCCGATGTTGCCGCCTTGGAGGCAGGTTTCCTGGAGGGCAGGATGCTTTTCCGGGGCAAGCCAAATCCATTGAGCCGTCCAAGGACGCTTGACGAATTCATCAGGAATCGCGAAGCGGAAAGGCTTCGCGGCCCTCACGCCGCGGGAATCCGACTCCACTTCAAGGCCCTTGACTCGAAGTGCAAAAGCTTCTTCAGACATGGATCGCAACTCCCGTTTCAGACATCTTGCTGTCATCCAGAAAAACAGGCGGACAATGGCTTCGTCTGGTAGCCGGTTCCGTTTCGCCGGCGGCCTTGACCTCAATCTGCAACTTGGCGGAACCCGCGCCCAGAAATTGGATTTCGAACTCGATCCGGTTCTTGCCTGTGGCGAGGAGCGGCTTGGGCCCCTTTGTCCTGGCGGCATGGAGCGGCCGCCAGTTCATGGCGAAGGTCCGGGCGTTTCCGGACTCGTCCAACTTCAACGACTCATACTGCTCGAGGGACGCCGCGATCTCGAAGGGCTCGCCTCCGTTGACCCGGATAATGGTTTTCGCCACCCTCGGATACCCGATGGGCAGCATCTGCGCGCTGAGACGCAGCGGCTGGGCGCAGTAGGGGTTGTCGAATTGAAGTTCGCCGCGCGTCACCGAACCGGGCTGGGCGCGGATAATCTCCAACCGATCGACTTGAAATGGAGTGAGCCGCCATTTCTCCTTGCCGGCGGCTTCGAGATGAAATTCCAGATCCATGCGGCGCAGGAGCGCCTTCTGTTCGGGAGAGAAGGCTCCAGCGGCCCGGGCCGCTTCCCAGGTCTTGATGGCCGCCAGGATCGCCTCCTTGTCGACATTCCGCGCGGCGTCCCCCCAGTCGGGTTTCTCCTGCCGGAAGAAGCTGAGGGAAAAACCGGCGTCATGGCCGGCAGCACGCGCTCCGAGCCATTCGGCGTCCTCAACCGTCGTCTCGACGTTGA
>JBAXXD010000105.1:0-13183 GCA_037128135.1 Verrucomicrobiia bacterium | reverse complement strand
CAACACTTCCGGTGTGACCGTCAACGGCAACGGCTATTTCAACGTGGGCAGCACCGCGACCTCCACCAATCTCATCAATCCTTTGGCAACGCTCACCATTGGCGGCAATGGCGGCGGCTATTACAACTTTGTCTGTTCTTCTACCGCCGCCAACAAGCAGACCTTCGCCAGCCTGACGGTCGGCTCCGGTGACGACGTCCTTTATACCTCCGGCAACGCCACCACCACCTCGCAATTCACCTTCACGGGCGCAAACCCCTACCTGCGCAGCGTGGGCGGCGTGGCCCGGTTCCTCGGCTTCGACTCCAACACCAAATTCACCAACGCCCCCAGCGGCACCGGCAACGTCATCGGCTCGGGCGCAACCGCCATGCTCGTCGGCGCGGTCTCGGCCACCGCGACTATGTTGGATGCGTCCAATTTCGTGTTGGCTCCCTCCGCCGGTGGTGGCTTGACCGCCCTCACGAGCGCCGCGAACTCATGGGGGACGGGCATTAATACGGCTGTGGCTGCTGGTTCCACGGCCCCCGGCGCATTGAGCCAGAGCCTCAGTTTTGCTGCGGGCGGCAGCCTCACCCTCCCCGGCGCGTTCACCGTCGAGTCGGGCGGCATTTTGGTGACAAGCACCCCCACCATCCCGGTGACAATCACCGGCGGCACCATCAAAACCGGGATTTCCGGAGGCGACTTGTGGATCGTGCAGTCCGGGTCGGGGATGGCCGGCGGCCAACTCGTGGACCCGACGCACGGGCTGATCATCAATTCCCAAATCATCGACAACGGCGGTTCGAGCCTCACCAAGGTCGGCGCGCGCGGCCTCTACCTGACGAACACCAACAACACCTACACCGGCGGCACCTTCCTCGCGGAAGGCACCCTCAACGTCGCCTCGGCAGGCAGCCTGGGCATCGGCGGCGCGCTCAACTTCACCGGCAACGCCGCCTTCCAGGCCGCGGGCAACGTTGACCTCGGCACCCGCGCCGTCAACATCGGCACCGGGCTGGTCGCCACCATCGATACCAACAGCAACAATATCACCGTGGGCGGCGTCATCAGCGGCGTCAACTCGGCCCTGACCAAAACCGGGCTCGGAACCCTCACGCTCACCGGCAACAACACCTACACCGGCATCACGACGGTGAATAACGGCAGCCTCAAACTCGACTTCAGCGCCTCCGGTGCCCCGCAGAATAACATCATCAACTCCAACAGCATCCTCAATCTGGGCTCTCTCGCGTGTGTGGACTCCCTCATCATTCAGGGCGCGGCCGGCGTCGCCAACATCCAGACTTTTGGTGCCACCCCCAGCCCTCTTAATAACACCGGCGCGACGAATTTCTTGGGCGGCATGAACAACCTGGTCTTCAACGCCGGAACCGGCGGCTCGCTCACCGTGAACCTGGGCAACATCACCCTCGCCGGCGCCGCCTACATGGACGTCACCACCAGCGGCAACGTCACCGTGGCCGGCGTCAACGCCACCTCCGCGAGCCTTTACCTCGACAAGGCTTTTGTGAATAGCGGTGGCAATTCTAACGCGTGGGCCACGGTCAACAAATCGACTTGGGCGACCGCCAATTCGTCGGGCAACCTCGTGGGCTGGGCCAACTCCGCCTACCAGACGAACTTCACCGGAGCGATTGGTTCCTCCAACCAAATGTATGATATCACCACCAGTGGCACTCTGAGCTCCCAATATACTGGCGCAGCCGCCACGTTGCGCTTTAACGACACCCTGAACACCGGCGTCGGCAAGACCGTGACCCTCGTCGGCACCCAAGTGACCCAACTCCTCATGGGGGGCATCCTAGTGACCTCCAACGTGGGCGCGCAAGACTCGACGATTACCGGCGGCTTCCTCACTGGCGCCAACCTGACCCGGCTGGGAATTTTCCAAAACAACACGGCAGGCAACCTGATCATCAATTCGACGATCGTGGACCAAGCTAATGGTTGCAATGTGACCAAGAATGGGGCCGGCACCGTGATTCTCAACGGCGTGAATTCGAACACCGTCGGGATCATCGTGAACGAAGGCACGCTCATCGCGACCGGCGATTACATGCCGAGCTCGGTCAAAACCATCACCACCACCGCCGGCTCCAACGTGGTGACCATGTCCGATACGACCGGCCTCTTCGTTGGCCAGGAGCTTATGGGCAATACCCCCGGCCTGACGGTGGTAAACGGCGGCCTCCCCAACGTCGTCACGGCGATTAATCCGGGCGTCAGCGTCACGCTCACCACCTACGCCCAAGCCAGCAACACGCTGAGCGCCACCTTCACAAGCGGCGGTGCCATCGGCGGGGCTGCTCCCACTGCCGTTAATTTAGTCCTGCCAACCACCTATATTGCCAACGGCGCGACCCTCCAGATCGGCAGCGCCGCCACAGGCAACCACGGCGGCATTGACCCCAACGTGACCATCAACAACCAGGGCGCGCTCATCCTCAGCCACAGCGGCCCCTACACCTTCGGCAACACCATCATCGGCGCCCCCGTCAACAACAGCGCGGTTGGCAACCTCGCCATCAACAGCCTGGTTGGCACCAACGCTACGAACACCCTCGAAATCACCGGCGGCGGCACCACCACCCTCGGCTTCTACGGCATTGTCAACGGATCCGGCGCAGGCGGCCAGAAAATATATACCCTCGCCACCCCCGGGAATGTCTATGCCGGCATGTCTGTCACGGGCACCGGCATCCCTGGGGGAACGGTAGTTTCCTACGTGGATGGGGTGAATGTGGGACTTACCAACGCCATTTCGACCGGCGGGGCAACGAACGCCACCTTCCAGACTGCCAACACGTTCAACGGCGCCACCCGAATCACCGGCGGCAGCACGCTGACCCTCGGCTCCAATCTGGCCCTCCAGTATAGCACGCTCCTCTACAATAACAGCGACAGCGGCACGTTCTCGTTTGGCACCCAGACCGCCGTCACCCTCGGCGGGCTTGCCGGCGATAAGAACCTCGCCCTCACCAACGCCGCCTCCGCCGCCGTCGCCCTCACCGTGGGCGGCGTGTATAACAGCAACACGGTCACCAACAACTTCAACACGACCTACTCGGGCATCCTCTCCGGCAACGGTTCCCTCACCAAGAACGGCATCGGCATCACCACCCTCTCCGGCGCGAATACCTACTCCGGCGGCACCACCGTCACCGCGGGCACCCTGCAACTCGGCAACGCCTCCGCCCTCGGCGCCAGCGCCGGCGCAGTGAGCGTCGCATCAGGAGCGACTCTCGATGTGAACGCGACGATGACCAACACCAATGCCCTCACCCTGAACGGCCAAGGATACAGCATCGCCGCGCTCACCAACACCAGCGCCTCGCCCGCCACGTATGCCGGCACGGTTGCCATGGCATCCGACACAAACATCGGCGGCAGCAACGGCACCCTGACTCTCGGTGGGATCGTGTCCGGGACTTTCAACCTCACCAAGGTCGGCACGGACACGCTGATCTTCGGAAATGTGGCGAACACCTTCGGCACCGGCAAGACCTTCACCATCGTCGCAGGCACGGTGCAACTCGGCAATGCCGCCTCGCTGGGGGCTGCCACCAACGCGGTCTCGCTGAGAGACGGCGCCGCCCTGGATTTGTATGGCCAGACGGTTGCGAACACCAATGCCCTCACCTTGAACGGCACAGGCATCAGCAGCGGCGGCGCATTGACCAACACCAGCGCCACCGGGGCCAGCTACGCCGGCCTGATCACGCTGGGCAGCGCCAGCAGCATCATTGCGGGCTCAGGAAACATCACGATATCGAACGTCGCCACGATCGCCGGACCCACCTTCGGCCTGACCCTCGGCGGTGCCTATAACGGCAGCCTCGCAAGCATCATCGGCACCACCACAGGCTCGCTGACGAAACAGGACGCCGGCACATGGACCCTCTCCGGCGCGAATACCTACACCGGCGCGACGACGATCAGCGCCGGCACGCTGAAGCTTGGCGTTGCCGGGGCGCTGGGCAACGCGACGACCCACACGTCCGGAGTGACAGTGAGCGCAACCGGCGCGCTTGACCTGAACGGGTTCACGCCAACGGCGACCACCGTGGCATTGACCCTCAACGGATCGGGCGTCAGCAACGGCGGCGCACTGACGAACAGCGGCAGCGCGGCGACCTACGGCGGCACGGTGGCATTGGCAACCGCCAGCACCATCGGCGCCACGTCATCGAGCAGCAGCATCACCCTGACCGGCGTGATCAGCGGGGCCGGGGGGCTGACAAAAGTCGGGGCGGACACATTGTATCTCAACGGCAACAACACCTTCACCGGCAACGTGACCATCAACGGCGGCGAAGTGAGGCTGGGCAATGCAGGCGCCCTCAACAACACGCCGGGCTCGGAAAATGCGGTGGCCTTCGGCTCGGGCTCCACGGGCACCCTGTCGCTCAATGGCAACAACGTCACGATCGCCAACCTGACCACGGATCCCACCACGCCGGGAACCACCATTGTGCAGAATATGTCGGGGACCAACACGTTGACCGTGGGCAACTCCCTGAACTTGAGCGGCACCTATGCAGGGACCATCCAGGAGATCGGTGTATTAGCCCTGACCAAGGCCGGCACCGGCACGCTCACGCTCACCGGCACGAACACCTACACCGGCACGACGACGATATCCGCCGGCACCCTGCAGCTCGGCACCGGCGGCCAACTGACTTCCAGCGCCATCGTCAACAACGCGAACTTCGCCATCAATAGCACCGGCGTGGTCCAGCAGGGCAACGAATTGAGCTCCGCCGCCATCACCGGCACCGGCACCTTCACCCAGGCCGGCACCGGCACCACCACGCTCAACGCCGCCAATGCCTTCCTCGGCAAAACGATTGTGCAGAACGGCACCTTGTCCTTCACCACCGGCAGCGCCACAGCCACCGCCGCCCAGTCGCTCGGAGCCAACGCCGCCCTCGACCTCGGCGTCGCCTCGACAAGCTCGGGCATCCTGAAATACACCGGCACCGGCGGTGCCACCCTGGCCAAGAACATCAACGCTCTCGGCAATGGCTCTGACACGATCCAGAACAGCGGCACCGGCCTGCTGACGCTCACCGGCACGCTCACCAAGAACGGCACGGTCCTCACTCTCAAGGGCGGGACGGGCGGCATCACCGTCAGCGGCACCGGCACGATCGCGGGATCGAATGCCGGCTCCGACCTGGTCGTGGACGGCGGCAATGTGACCCTGAGCACAGCGAACACCTACAACGGGCCGACCTCGATCATCAACGGCGCGACACTCACAGCGAACGCCACCGGTGCTCTGCCCACGGCGATCCGCTCGGCAGTGAGCATCGACCAGACCGGCTCCGGCACTTCGACGCTCGCCCTCGGTGCAAGCCAGTCGGCCGCTTCCCTCACCGGCAACTTGACCTCGAAGGTCACCCTCGGCTCCAACACCCTGACCCTCGGCATGACCGGCAACTCGACAACCACCTTCGCGGGCGTCATCTCCGGCACGAACGGCAACGTGATCAAGGACGGCACCTCGATCCAGGTCTTCTCCGGCAACAATACCTACACCGGCACGACCGCCGTGAACGAAGGCACGCTCGAAGCGGCCGCAGCGGGCGCGCTCGGCGCCACCTCGGCCATCACCGTCACCAACACCGGTACGCTCCTGCTCAGCGCAAATGCGGCAACAAGCAATTCGACAACCCTGACGCTGAACGGTGGGAAAGTGGAGCTCAAAACCGGCCCCTCAGTATCCACCTCGCTCGGTGCCCTGACCTTGACCGACACCTCGATCATCGATTTCGGACTCTCCTCGACCAACAACATCCTCACCCTCGGCGCCGTGACGTCGTGGACATCCACGAAAACCATCGAAATCTGGAACTGGTCCGGAACCCCGTTCTTCGGCGGTGGCAGCGAACGGCTCATGGTCAGCGACACAACCGGATGGACAACAAATCTCGGCAGCATCAACTTCTTCACGGACAGCGGCACAACGCTGATCGGCGGAGGAGGAGCGATGTTTGCCGGCTACGAGCTGGTCGCCGTCCCCGAGCCCGCGACCTGGAGCTACATGGCCGCCATCGCCCTCGGCGGCGCAGCCCTCCTCATCCGCCGCCGCCGGCTGATAGGAAGGCTGAAGTATTAAGTGAGGACATCCAAACACGCCACCTGGAGCCGCGTCCGTGCCGGACGCGCCGCGCGGAACACGCCCGACACGGGCGTGGCTACAGGCGTTCCAGTCGCGCTTCCGTCCCTCCATTTTCTTCGTGTGCTTCGTGCCCTTCGTGGTGCAATTCCTAATTCCTAATTAAAATAAACTTTGGGGGAGGATCCGGCGGTTATTTTCATGCCGCCGGTTCCGTAAGCGCCCCGCCGGTTCTGGGGGGTTCCGGCGGGGCATTTGCTTTTCAACCTCAATCCGGCAGGAGGAATTCACCACGAAGAACGGCAAGCACATCCAGGCACTGATCGCACATTATTCCGCGCCGGAGAAGAAAGCTCTTCCCCGTTGATATCTTATACCAACTCTCAGAGTTGGTGTATGCCCCCCGGGCCAAGCCAGGAGCCGCTATCGGATTTGATAAAAATACATCTTGCGAAGTGGCTATTGAGAAAATATTTTCCAAATCGTGCATCGCAGGAATGCACATCCACAACCCATTGCGACGAGCGCGTTGAAAGCCGCAAAAACCGATCGTGGCATCCATCCCAAGCAATCATGAAGACAGAACGATTTAGCCTCAAGGGGCGGAGGGCACTTGTGACGGGTTCAAGCCGCGGGATTGGCCGGGCGATCGCTGTGGTATTGGCGGAAGCCGGAGCGGATGTCGCCATCCACTATGCAGCCCAGCCGGAAGCGGCGGAGGAGACCGCAAGGCAAGCCGCTGCGTTCGGTGGCCGTGCACCGCTCATCAAGGGCGATCTCGGCGCCGACGGTGCGGCGAAGTCCATCCATGAACAAACGATCGCCGCGCTGGGAGGCCTCGATATTCTCGTCCTCAACGCCTCCGTGCAGATTCCCAAGCCTTGGATGGAAATCACGCGGGAAGACTTTGAAAAACAAACCGCGGTCAACTACCGCAGCAGCCTGGAACTTCTTCAGCTCGCCGTGCCGGGAATGATCGAACGCCAGTGGGGGCGCATCCTCACCATCGGCAGCGTGCAGGAGAGAAAGCCGAACCCGGAAATGCTGGTCTACTCGTCGCTCAAGAACGCCCAGTCCGGAATGGCTTTGAGCCTTGCCAAGCAACTCGCGCCTCAAGGGGTGACGGTCAACAACCTCGCGCCCGGCGTCATCGTAACCGACCGGAACCGGGATCGTATCAGCGCTCCTGAAGACAATGCGCGCGTGCTTTCCTGGATTCCCGCCAAGGTGATCGGCCAGCCGGAAGATTGCGCGGGCGCCGCCCTGCTCCTCTGCTCCGATGCCGGACGCTACATCACCGGGCAAAGTCTCTTTGTGGATGGAGGGATGAGCTTGTAAATCTTTAAAAAAACTGGTCTCCCAAACAGAGATCGCAACCACTTAGACAACTGACATGTCCATCGATACCTATAAAAGAGAAGTCGGGATGATGAATCTCGAAAAGCTCATCGCCACGCGGGAATCCGTCTGCCTCGACGCCTTCCCGATCCCATCCAAGGAACTCCTATCGCGTTTCGAAGCCCTCTACACCGGGGCCGTCAACGACGTGTTGCGCGAGTTCTGCCTGCTCGACCAGGCGCTCCCAGGGCACATCCTGCCCCTGCGCGAATACCGCACCGTCGCCGGGTTCGCCTTTACCGTAAAGAGCGCGCCCAACTGCAAAATCAGCGGCGAAATGGAATTCCGCACGCAAATGCTCGACGATCTGGGCGAAGATCATTTCGTCCTCTGGGATACAAGCAGCGACGAAAAAGCAACGCTCTGGGGCGGCGTCATGACCGCCACGGCGAAAGGCAAAAAAGTCAAGGCGGCCTGCATTGACGGCGGCATCCGCGACACGCATCAAATCCTGGAGGCCGACTTCCCCATCTTTTATAAATACCGCATCTCCAACGGGTCTCTCGGCCGCTGTCTCATCACGCATTACCAGATCCCCGTCCGCATCGGCACCACCGACATCAAGCCGGGCGACGTGATCCTGGGTGACGTCGACGGAGTCCTCGTCGTGCCGCGCGGCATCGCTTACGAAGTGCTCGTGCGGGCTGAAGAGATCAAGGCCAACGAGAAGAAAATCTTCGGGTGGGTGGCCGAGGGGCAGAGCATCCATCAAATCACCGAAAAGGGCGGCTATTTTTAGGAAACTCCAGCATCATTCTCTTATGAAATACCCAAAATCACCTTCAGAGAAAGCGGGCGGCATCGTTTACTTCGGGCGCATGGCTGAAAAGATCCGGCTCATGGCCGCCGGGAACCTGCACCCCGAACTCCACGCGAATCTCGGCAAGGGGTTCGACGAGCGGTGCGTGGATTTTCTCGGGGTCAAATACGACGCGCTCCGCGAAAAGGTTCTCGAAGGCCTTGACGACAGCCAGGCCCTCGAATGGTGTTTCGCCAACGGCAAACGGCCGACGGACGAGCAGATCGAAATCTGGAACGACTTCATGCGCAAGCGCGGCTGGAACGACGAGGTTTCCGAAATCCTCGCCCGCCGGAAAAAGGAGAGCGGCCTCGAGGCGCGCGACGACATCCGCACGATGTTCGAATACATCGACGCCGACGAAGGCCGCGCGTGATCGGTCTCCCCGGCCGCGTGAAGATTTCCGCTTGACGGATCGCTGCGCCCGGCCAAGATTCCCGCACATTCTTATCGAGAGTGGCGGAGGGACTGGCCCTTTGATGCCACGGCAACCGCTGGGATCGTTCGCTTGCTGAATGCAAACGAATGCTCCCGGGTCCAGGTGCCAAATCCAGCTCCGGAACCAAGCGCAAGCGCGGGACCGGGGGAAAGATGAGGTGAGCCGGTTCGTTGGCAGGGCCCGGCTTGTTTCGTCGCACGCTCTCGGCAAGGCCAAGACATCATGAGCGAACAACAGACATTCTTTTCCAACCTCAAATGCCGCGAGTGCGGGCGCCTCTACCCGAAGGAGGCGATCCACATCTGCGAGTTTGATTTCGGCCCGCTCGAGGCGGACTACGACTACGGGCTGATCGCCCGGCACATCAGCCGCGACGCGATCGCCTCGCGCCCGCAGACGATGTGGCGGTACCGCGAGCTGCTGCCGATTGACGGCCCGCCGACGGTCGGCCAGCAGGTCGGGTTCACGCCGCTGGTTCGCGCGGACCGCCTCGCCGCGAAGCTCGGCGTCGAGGAGCTCCACATCAAAAACGACACGGTCAACTACCCGACGCTCTCGTTCAAGGACCGCGTCGTCTCGGTCGCCCTGAGCCGCGCCCGCGAGCTCGGGTTCCAAATCGTCGCCTGCGCGTCCACCGGCAACCTCGCGAACTCGGTCGCCGCCAATGCCGCCGCCGCCGGCCTCACGAGCTACGTGCTCATCCCGGCGGATCTCGAAAAAAGCAAGGTCGTCGGCTCGCTCGTCTATGGCAGCCAGGTGATCGGCATCCACGGTGCCTACGACCAGGTCAACCGGCTCTGCTCGGAGATCGCGGGCAAATACGGCTGGGGATTCGTGAACGTGAACCTCCGTCCCTATTACGCCGAGGGCTCGAAGAGCATGGGCTTCGAGATCGCCGAACAGCTCGGCTGGAAGCTTCCGCGCCATACCGTCGTCCCGATGGCCAGCGGATCCCTCCTCACAAAAATCCACAAGGCCTACAACGAGTTCCTCCGCATCGGCATCCTCGACGAGGCCCCGTTCTCGGTGCATGGCGCGCAGGCCGCCGGATGCTCGCCGATCTCCGCCGCATTTAAAAAGGGGACCGACATCGTCAAGCCGGTTCCGAACCCGCAGACGATCGTCAAATCCCTTGCGATCGGCACGCCCGCCGACGGCTACTATGCCCTCCGCAGCATGAACGAAACCGGCGGCAGCGCCGAGGACTGCACGGACGACGAGGTCGTCGAGGGCATCCGCCTCCTCGCAGAATACGCGGGTATTTTCTCCGAGACCGCCGGCGGGGTCACGGTCGCCTGCGCGAAAAAACTCATCGAGTCGGGGAAAATCCCCCGCGACGAAAGCATCGTCCTCTGCATCACCGGACACGGGCTCAAGACCCAGGAGGCGATCCACGCCCACTGCGGCGAACCCCGCCTCATCAACCCAAGCCTCCGCGAATTCGAAACCCTCATCGCCAACGACCTTAAACCTTAATACTTCTCATGAACATCCCAGTCCGCATCCCGGCCCCGCTCCGCAAGCTCACCCACGATCAGGAAGTCGTCCCCGCAGAGGGGGCGACCATCGGCGAGATCCTTGTCAACCTCGACAAATCCTTCCCCGGTCTCATCGAGCGGATCTGCGACGAGCAGGGCAACGTCCGACGGTTCGTCAACATCTTCGTCAACGACGAGGACATCCGGTTCCTCGAGGAAAAAGCCACGCCGGTCAAGGACGGCGACGAAATCAGCATCGTCCCCGCGATCGCCGGAGGATAGGGCGGACAAATCACACCGGCTCGATGTGGATGGTGACATCGATGAGGTGAAGATCCCCCCGGAGGAGCGTGTCTTTCACGCGGTGCGAGATCGCGTGGCCGTCGGTCACCGTCACCCCGCCGCGCACGCGCACATGGATGTCGGCGAGGAGGCTCAGCCCGCTTTTGCGCACCCGGCATTTCTCGATGTTTTCCACCCCCTCGACCGCGAGCGCCGCGCCCTGGATTTTTGCGATCACCTCGTCCGGGGCCTGCTCGTCGAGGAGTTCGCCCAGAGAGGCCTTGAACATCCGGGCGCCGTTGAAGGCGATGACCGCGCAGGAAAAAAGCGCGGCCCAGTTGTCCGCGCTCACCCAGGCGCGGCCGCCGACGAGGCAGAGGCTGATCCCGATGGCGGCGGCCAGCGAGGTGAGCGCGTCGGAGCGGTGATGCCAGGCGTCGGTCTCGACCGCGCGGCTGGCCACCTCGCGCCCGCGCCGGCTGGCCAGCCGGAACATCCCCTCCTTCACCGCGACAACCGCCACCAGCGCGATCAGCGTGAAGGGCGCCGGAAGCGGGCGGGACGCCGCGCCGGTGGCGATCTCTTTCAGGCTTCCCGCCGCCACGAGTCCGCCCGCGATCAGCAGCAGAAGAGCCCCGCCCAAACCGGCGAGGGATTCCATTTTCCCGTGCCCATAAGGATGGTCGGAGTCCGGCGGACGCGCGGCATATTTCAGCGCGCCCCAGATCATCGCCGAGCTCAGGACATCGAGCGTGGATTCCAATCCGTCCGCGATCAACGCGTCCGAATGCCCGAACCATCCGCTCGCAAACTTGAATGCCGCCAGCGCGGCGTTGACCGCCACGCCGACGGCCAGGATCTGGCGCCCGCGCGCGGAGCGTTCGGCGAGCGTGGGCATGGTCAGAAATTCCGGAAGCTCATCGCGCCGGCGGCCGGATAGAAATCATCGGAGTTCGCGTCCTTGACGAGGTAGGCTGCGGTTTTGTCCTTCTCGTCAAGGATCGGGATCTCCCCCGGCCCGGCCCAGCCCTTTTCGCGGGTTGTCACGGTGTAGAGGATGTTGATCAGGCCGCCTTCCTTGACGCCGGCGGCCGTGCGAGCCACTTGGTTCACCAGGGCCATGATGCGGACGTTCTGCCGCGCGGGGGCGTCGCCCGGCTCGATCTCCACCCGCAGGATCTCGATGCTCAATGATTCGGCGGCCGCCTTTTGCATGGCATCGTAGGCGGAGGGCGGGAGCTCGGCGCGAAGAACAAGCGGGCAGACCAGGAGCATCAGGAGCAGGAACCGGCGCATGGATTCCTTTCTCGCTCCCAAACAGCCTCCGGGCAAGAACGGTTTCGCGGAATCGGTGTCGCGGAATCGGTTGCAACGCGGGGCGGATCCGTGGCAGAATCCTCCGCTCATCTTGAAAAACCATATGGCTGATTACGATTTGATTGTTGTGGGCGGCGGGCCCGCGGGATACGTGGGGGCGATCCGCGCCGGGCAGCTCGGGAAAAAAGTGGCGTGCGTCGAGATGGATCGCGCGGGCGGCACCTGCCTGAACTGGGGCTGCATCCCGACGAAGTCGCTTCTGAAAAATGCGGAGGTCTACCAGCTCGTGAGCCGCCATGCCGCGGACTTCGGCCTCAAAATCGAGGGGCTCTCCTACGAGTGGGACAAGGTGATCGGACGGAGCCGGAAGGTCGCCGACCGGCTCGCGGGCGGGATCGAGATGCTCTTCAAAAAAAACAAGGTCGACTACATCCGCGGCGAGGCCTCGATCTCGAAGCCCGGGGTCGTCGAGGTGACGGACAAAGACGGCAAGAAGTCGGAATACCATGGCGCGAAGATCCTGATCGCGACCGGCGTGGTCGCCCGCGAGCTGCCGGGATTTCCGTTCAATGGGAAGAGCGTCATCGCGAGCAAGCAGGCGATGGTCCTGGCCGAGCAGCCGAAGGACATCATCATCATCGGCGCGGGCGCGATCGGCGTCGAGTTCGCGTATTTCTTCAACTCGTTCGGCACGAAGGTCACCCTCGTGGAAATGCTGCCGAACATCCTTCCCCTCGAGGACACCGAGGTCGCCACCACCCTGGAAAAATCCCTCGCCAAGCAGGGGATCCGGATCCTCGCCGGCACGAAAGTCGAGAAGGCCGAAACCACGAACCGGGGCGTGCGCCTGACGGTCAGCGGCAAGGCGGACGAGACGCTCGAGGCGGCGGTCGCGATCGTCGCCATCGGCGTGAGCCCGCTCATGCCGCAGGGCCTCAAGCTCGAGACCGACGCGAAGGGCTGGCTGAAGACCGACGCGAACTACGAGACGAGCGTCAAGGGGATCTACGGCGCGGGCGACATCATCGGAGCACCGTGGCTCGCCCACGTCGCCAGCTTCGAGGCCGTGCAAGCGGTCGAGGGGATGTTCGCCGGCAAGAAGCCCCGCAAGGTGAGCGTCTTCCCCGGCTGCACATACTGCCAGCCGCAGGTCGCCAGTGTCGGACTCACCGAACGCGCCGCCCGGGAAAAAGGCCTCTCATTTAAAATTGGGAAATTCCCGTTTATGGCCAGCGGCAAGGCGCTTGCGGTCGGCGAGAGCGAGGGATTCGTGAAGCTCCTCCTCGGCGAGAAGCACGGCGAAATCCTCGGCGCGCACATTATCGGGGCCGACGCCACCGAGA
>JBAXXD010000104.1:0-13223 GCA_037128135.1 Verrucomicrobiia bacterium | reverse complement strand
CTCATCGCGACGTTCAACCTCTGCGAGAAGTATTTCACGGTGACGCGCGACTACGGGGTGATCATCCAGGAGCCGGCGAAGGTGGCGCAGGTCGCCGAGGGGTTCCAGGCCGACTGGGACGAGCGCAAAGACTGGCACCCCTCGCCGGAGTCCGGGCTCCTCTGGAGCAACAACAACTCGCGCGAGGCGATGTCGCGGTTCGTGGATTCCGCGCGCCACTCGCTCGAGATCCAGCATCCGAAGTTTGTGGATGCCACGATCCTCGACCGCATCCTCGCTGCCGCGCACCGCGGGGTCGAGGTGAGGGTCCTCTGCGGCGGCAAGCACGGGATCAGCGACTGGGACATCCTCGACACGTTCTCGTCCCTGCGGATGCTGCACCGTGCGGGGATCCGGGTGCACAAGCAAAAGAACCTGCGCCTCCATGCGAAGCTCCTCCTGGCGGACAAGGCGCGTGCGCTCGTCGGCTCGATGAACATCGACAGGTCGGCGTTCGACCTCCGGCGGGAGCTCGGCACCCAGGTGAGCGATCCGGGAGTGCTGGCGCGTTTGCTCGCGGTCTTTGAAGACGATTGGGCCACCTCCCACCGCTACGAGGCACCCGACCCGCTCGATCCTTCGCTCCACCACGAAGACGATTTCCCGCACGATCCGGATCTCGTCCATGAGTGAGAAGCCCACGCTGGCGGCTCTCGCGCTGACGTTCAACCACATCGCGCTGGCCTCGTTCGGCGGCGGGCTCTCGGCCTGGTCGCGCGAGGTGATCGTCGTCGAAAAACAGTGGATGGAGGACGAGGAGTTCCTGAGCGCGGTGACGATGTGCCGGATCCTCCCCGGGGCAAACCAGGTCAACCTCGCGGTCTTTGTCGGGGTGAAATTTCATGGCGTCCCGGGTGCCGTGGCGGCGGTCTTCGGCCTCACGCTCGTCCCGGTCGTCATCGCCCTGGCGCTCGCGTATTTCTATTTCCAGTTCCACCACCTTCCCGCCGTGCAGGGGATCTTGAAGGGGGCCGCCGCCGCCGCGGTCGCGCTCACGCTTTCGATGGTCGTCAAAACCGGGCGCAAATGCCTCACGGGCGTTGTGCCGGTGGCCCTGTTCGCAGCCATCTTCCTGATGAACGGCATCGCCCGCTGGCCGCTGCTCGCCTGCCTCGCCCTGCTCGCCCCGCTGGCCGTCGCGTGGGCGTGGCCGAAAAAATCATGAACATCAAGACGCTGACGCAGATCCTGATCCTCTTCAGCTCGCTTTCGATCCTCTCGATCGGCGGCGGCAACACGGTGCTTCCCGAGATGCACCACAAGGCGGTGGACGGCTACCATTGGCTCACCGACAAGCAGTTCGCGGATGTGTTCGCGATCTCGCAGGCCGCGCCCGGACCGAGCGTTCTCATCGTGACGATCATCGGCTACAAGGCGGCCGGATTTCCGGGGGCGATCCTCGCCACGATCGCGATGATGCTGCCCGCGGGCGTGCTGGTTTACCTCGTCAGTCGCGTGTGGGAGCGGGCGAAGGACATGCCGCTCCGCAAAGCCATCGAGCGCGGACTCGCCCCGCTCACGGTCGGCCTCATCCTCGCCAGCGGATGGGTCATGAGCAAGGCCGCCGACCACGACTGGCGCGCGTTCCTCCTCACCGGCGTCTGCACCGCGATTTTTTCGACGACAAAAATCAACCCTCTTTTCCTCGTCGCCGCCGCCGGCTTCATCGGCTGGCTCGGGTGGGTTTAGCAAAACGGGCGGATCTTTGATGCGCATGCGCCTCTGCGTAAAAAGTGCATTCAGAAAACTGTCAAGTCTCTTTGGCTGGTTTGCCGGCAATCCGGCAATCTGCGCCGGCAATCTGTTGACACCGCCATGATGCGCTCATAGCTTTGCCCTCGAACTTCAATTTCTGTCAACCCCCGAAACGAGCGTCTCCCCGGACAACAGTCGGAGCGCGGCATCCTCCGGGATGGGCCGGCACCGTGTAATTTTCCCAATCCATCAGCAATATGAAAAAACACAAAAATCCCTCGGACATCCGAGTCGGGGTCATCGGCTACGGCGGAGCCTTCAACATGGGGCGCGGACACCTCAAAGAAATGCAACAGGCCGGCATGACGCCGGTGGCGGTGAGCGAGATCGACCCGGAGCGGCTGAAGGTGGCGAGCGGTGATTTCCCTGGCATCGAGACTTACTCGTCCGTCGCGGAGATGCTCCGCAAGTCGGATGTGAACCTGATTACGATCATCACGCCGCACAACACCCATGCGAAGCTGGGCCTGCAGTGCCTGAGAGCCGGCCGCCATGTGGTCTGCGAGAAGCCGCTCGCCATCACCACGGCGGAGTGCGACGCCATGGTTGCCGCCGCCAAAAAGTCCGGCGTGGTTCTCTCGACCTACCACAACCGCCACTGGGATGGATGGATCCTGCGGGCGGTCGAGCAAATCAAGGAAAAAAAAGTCATTGGCGACATCTACCGGATCGAGGCGCGCATGGGTTCACGCTCGCAGCCGGGCGACTGGTGGCGGACCAGCCGGAGCATCTCCGGCGGCCTCCTCTACGACTGGGGCGTTCATTTGCTCGAATACGGCCTGCAGTTGATCGACTCCGAGATCACCGAGGTCTCGGGATATTCCCAAACCGGCTACTGGGCCGGGAAAACCAAATGGAAAAAGGACACCAACGAGGACGAAGCCGAGGCGGTGGTGCGGTTCCGCAACGGCTCATGGTTGAAACTCCATATCACCTCGCTCGATTCGAACCCGAAACCCGGGTTTCTCGAAATCACCGGCACGGAAGGAAGCTACGTGATCGATGGGAATGGCTATAGCCTGCACAAGAAGGATGGAAAAAATCACACCCTCGAGGAGGGCGAACACTATCCGTCTGCCTGGGAGAAATTCTATGGCAACATCGCCGACCACCTCACGAAGGGAGCCAAGCTCGTGATCACCCCGGAGTGGTCGCGCCGCCCGATCCACATCCTCGACCTCGCCGCCCAGAGCGCACAAAAAGGCCGCGCCCTGCCCGCAAAATACCATTAACCCGTATGGCCTGCGAAAGCGCCACCGAACGCGGTGCCCAGCGACTGAGCATCGAACAACTCCAGAGCTGGGAGGCTCTGAAATTCGGAATGTTCATCCACTTCGGGATGAGCACTTACACCGGATCGGAACTTCCCGACGGGAGCCACCCCTCCACGCTCTATGCGCCGGATCAGCTCGACGTCGACCAGTGGGTCTGCGTCGCCCGCGATGCCGGGATGAAATACGCCGTGCTCACCACCAAGCATGTGGCCGGTCACTGCCTCTGGCCGACCAGGCACAATGATTACCATGTCGGCACGAGCGGCAACAAAACCGATGTGGTCGAGGCGTTCGTCAAAGCCTGCGAAAAGCGCGGCGTGCTTCCCGGATTTTACTATTGCTCTTGGGATAACCGCAACCGCTTCGGCTCCCGCACACCTTCGGATTATCCACGGGATACAACGGCCGAGAAGGAGGCTTTTACCACCCGCTCTTACATGGATTTCCAGACCGCGCAGATCGAAGAACTCCTCACCCAATACGGGCCGGTCGGCGAAGTCTGGATCGATATCCCGTTCGTGCTTCCTCGGTTTTATCGCCAGGAACTCTCCAGTTGCATCGCGGAGCTCCAGCCGCAGGCTGTCATGATGATGAACAGCGGGATCGGCGATGGTTCCTGCTATCCTGTGACCCAGGCCTGGCCCTCCGATCTCATCGCGATCGAGCGGTTCCTGCCCAACAGTCACACCGGCCATGTCAAATGGCGCGAGATCGAAGGAAAGAAATACTACATGCCCGGCGAGGTTTGCGATCCCATCGGGCGCGAATGGTTCTTCACCGGGGACGACATTCCCCGCAGCGACGAGGAGCTGCTTGGCATGTATCTGGTGTGCATCAGCCGCGGCACCAACCTCCTGCTCGATGTCGCCCCCGACAAACACGGCCTGATCCCGCAGAAATATGTGAGTGCCCTGCGGCGACTCCGCGCCAACCTCGACCGTCTGGGCCTCGCCTGAGGAGCTCTAACTAAGCTAAATCCGGCATGAGGAATTCACCGCGAAGCGCACGAAAAACACGAAGAGAGGCAAAAATTCATTGCTCTTTCTCGCGCTCACCCACTGGGTGAACGCATCGCCGGAGCCAAACGCTCACACAACTCCATGATGGCCACTCTTTTTTCTTCGTGTGCTTCGGTGCGCCGGTGAAACAGCCGTTTCTAAGATGACGATCTCAAACCGCAGAAGCGGCATTTTACCGATTGGGGCTTTCCGGCAAGCGACAAGATGCAAAAGCTGCTGGTCGAGGAAGCCTGCAGCGGCATCAACTCGATCCTCTTCATCACGGCCGTCGCAATCTTTTATCTTCTGTGGCGCCGCCGGTCATTCTGGTGCTATCTCATCTGCCTTCCGGCGGCGATAGGCTTTGTGCTCATGGGCAACGTCGTGCGCATCACCCTGTGCACGTGGCTGCAATTTCACAACGGCAGGGATCTCCTGAGCGGATGGAAGCGCGAAACCCTCGGCCTCATTCTGGCCGCCATTTATATCGCGCTGGTCATGAGTTTGGAACACCTCCTCCGGCCGCGGGCCGTCGGGGAGAAGGAGCCGGAAAAAGAGAACCTGCCCGCATGGCCAGGGAACGCAGCAACGAAAAAGCCGCCGAAAACTGGACGTGCGACGCTCTCGTCCACTTCCAGAAGGCGGTCGGAAAATCCGCCTCCGACAATCCCAAAAACCGGATCCCCTATCTCGAAGCGCTCATGATGCGAAACGAGTTTGAAAATACCCGGACGACCCCGGCATCCGAATGACGCACGGCGTCATCCTACAAAGCTTTCACGCACGCAGGAAGGTCTCGACGATCTACGGTTTTCCCTCGAACATGCCACCGATAAAACCCCCGCCCACAGAGCTCTCGCCGATACCTGCCTCGCCCTCGGTATGAAAAATCTCGCATGGGAACACCTCCGCCTTTCCAACCCCGCGGCCGCCCCAACTCCCGAGCCAACTCACGACGAGGGAACCGGAAATAAGGCGGACTGAATGCCCCTCTTTATTGGAGCGGTTCCAATAAACACAGGGCCATCACCGCGTCCGCCCGCACGCGTCCGGCAAACTTCTGATAGGCGATGGGGGATGTCGTGCCGGGAAATGTTAATGGATCCGCATCGGAGACATTGACCGTCGAAGAGGTCCAGACGATTGCGCTCCCTTGGTGTTCTTTCCGACTCCGGTGGACTGGAGCCCGACGATGCTCCCCGAGGCAACCAGCTCGAGAGTTCCGGTGGGCGAGGGGAAGAGCGTCAGCGGACCGACAAGATTCACATCTCCACTAAAAGCGGAACTTTTCAAATTCGGCGCCCCGAGCGAAAATACCTGCACAAACGCGCTCAGATCAACTTCGGCAAGGCGGAGCCAGGGCTGGAAGTTCGATGCGTTGTAAGCGCTGCCATCACCATTGAAAAGATTCTGAGTGGTAAACCAGAGATTCAGGATCGAGTCCGGCGAGGCGGCACCGGACAGAGTGGGCGCCATGCGGTGGGTCACGCTCCCGCCAATGGATGCGACGTCAACTCCCGCATCCGATGAGAACGTGTTGAAATACGTCTTATACCAGAACTTGTTGTTCAGGCCGTGCGGAAGCAGGAACGGGTTGGTGACCGGGCCGAGCAGGACATCCTTCAGCGCACTGACATCAAAATGGGATTTGCCAACGAGGAGGGTCGTCGGAAGTCACGTGCGCTATCATAAACCGCTGCCGAACTGGAGTCCAGAATCCCGAGCTGAGGCGAGCGCGCGGAGTTCGTCGTGCTGCTGCTGCCCGCGCTCTGGTCGAAAGCGACAGTGGTACCGCTGCCGACATTGAAGGTTTTCCAGTCGAGGAGTGCCTGCGAGGCGGTCTGTTTGATGTTGACGTTGTTGCCGGATTGAACCGGGGTATTTACTCCGATCCATGTCCCGCCCGTGAGGCGCTCAAGCCCCCAGGGGACGAGCCCGGGGGACGCTGCCGCTCGAGGCCGAGCGTGCGGAGGCCTGCATCTGGCGCATGGCATTGATGGGCTGAGTCGCCCGGCGCCCGCAGTCGCCCCGCCGCGCAGGATGTCTCCGGCCTGGGCGGCTGACAAAAAGCCGAAAAGAAGCAGACAGATGGGAAGAAACCTGAATCTTGAAACTTGAAATCTGAAAGCGGAAGGGCAACCCGCCCACGATGCCGGGTCTTTCTGAACGCTGAAAACGGAATCACTGAAAACTCCCGTTTGCCTTTCCCGCTTGCCCGTAGCGCGCAGCCTGCCTTGGAAGGCTTGGCTTGGGTCGGTTTGGAGAACGGGCGGGCGCATTGGCGGAATCACCCCGAATTGTTCGCGAGATCACCCGCTCGCAAAAGCTGCCGAATGTCACAAATCCGTCACATGGCCCGGCCGGCTTTTTACGAGCCATTCCAGGACGTCCTGCGAACGGATCGCGTCGAGGCATTTTCCTGGAACCCCGTGCGGGCAGAGCGAGCGCTTCGCCTTCAGGCACGCGCAGGGGCGGGCGTCCGCTTCGGCGGCGGGATGGAGCGGGCTCCAGTGATCCGCCCGCGACGGGCCGAAGTGGATGAGCATCCGCTTTTCGAGGGCGGCGGCGATGTGCGCGGGCGCGGTGTCGGATCCCCAATACGCGTGGCACAAAGAAATCATCGCGACGAGCCCGTGCCAGTCGAGGTCGTGGAAGACGCGGAATTTTTCTACGGGAAGGCCGGCGGTGCAGGCGGCGACATGCCGGCGCTCGGGCTCCGCGCGCCCGCCGGTGACGACGACCCCCATGCCGGATCGAATCGCGCCGGCCAGAACCTCCCGCACGATGCCCGCAGGGATCGCCTTCCGCATGTCGCGCGAGGTCACGTGAACATGAAAAATTTCTCCCGTCAGTCCGGCGGTCTGCGTGCGTGCGGCGGCGAGCGCGGTGGGATCCGGCAGGAGTCCGAACGAATACCCCTGGGGCGGGACGCCGCAGGCTTCGAGCAATTCGAGCCGCTGGATCAACGTGTGAGGTTTCGCCTTGCGGTGCCCCGGGCGGAGGTGATACGCCGCGCGGCGGAGCGACCAGCGGGGGAGTTTCGGGCGTTCGTAGGCCGCGCGGAACCGCGCCCGCGAGGCCAGCGCGATGAGGGCGCTGCGGTCGTTCCCGGTGAAATCGATCGCCCAGTCGTAGCCTCCGCCGGCGATCCGCGCCAGCGCCGCCGCCTCGCGGAGGATGCCGCGCGCGGGCCACTCGATCACCCGCGAGACATCCGCGCAGCCGTCGAGCGCGCAGCCCGTGCCCGCGGCCACCACCGCATCCACCCGCGCCCCGGGGAAGGCCGCGCGCAGCGCCCGCAGGCAAGGTCGCAGCAGCAGCGCGTCTCCGAGATATCTCACGCAGATGACCAGGACCGCCCGTGGAGGTTTCGGGTTCATGCGTTCCGAAAAAACATTTTTTTCATTCCCTCGAAAACCTGTTCCGGAGAGATCCCGCGCATCGAGGCATCGGCTGGCGAACGATATCCTGGCGGGCGCGGCAGAGCAATCACCTCGTGTTTTTCCGGATCGGCCAGCGGCCCGACGCGGGCCGGGCCGGGCGAGCAATGCAGGAGCGCGACCGTTGGCGTCCCGATCGCAAACGCGAGGTGCATGATCCCGGTGTCGGTCGAAACCAGGCACCGCGCACGTTCGATCAGCGCGGCCGACTCGGGCAGGGTGAGCTTTCCCACAGCATCGGAAAACGGAACGCCCGCCGCCGCCGCGAATTCCCGGGCTTTGCCCAGATGATCCGGTCCGCCCAGAACGAAGAGCGGGCCGATCCCGGCGGAATGCGCCATCCGGGCGAGCTCGACAAAATGTGCGGCCGGCCAATCGCGATAGGCCGCACCGCCGCCGCCGAGCTGAAAAACCACGCCGGGCCCGCACGGGAACCCCAGCGCGGAAAGTTTCCTGTCGAGCGCTTTGCGATCCGCCGCGGCCACCTCGTAAACCATGCGATCCGTCTTCCCGGATGCGCCCGCCTCGACGGCCACCCGCACCGCCTGCGCGGCGAGGTGCGCCCGGCGCAGCGCGGGCTCATCGATGTTCTTCGCGCACACCCATGGCATGGTCGTCCGCCAGCCGGGCCCGATCGTGGCATCCCGCGCCAGCAGATACCCGAGGCACCGCGCCTCGGGATCATGGCAACTGAAATACAGCACCGCATCCCACGGTCCGCGCCGGCGGAGGCTTCGCCAGAGCGCCAGGAATGCGGGCGGGCCCTTGCGCAGAAAGTGCAGCTTTTTTAAAAGCGGGTTGTGCGCCGCGATGTCCCTTCTCCTGTGGTGGACGACCGCCTCGATGTGGATGCCCGGAAAAGATTCCGCCAGCGCGCGGATCCCAGCCGAATCGAGCAGCGAATCTCCGAGCCCGGCCGTGGAAAAGACGAGCACCCTGCTGCCCGGCCCGAGAGACATTTTCCCCGCGCGAGGCGGGCGCGCTTTCACCAGAAGCCCAAAAACCGCGCGGTAGAGAGCGAGGTTGATCGAAGACGACAAGCTCAGGGAGCCCTTCCGTTTCCCCGGAGCGGCCACGCCTGTTATTTCACCACCGATTTGCCATCGGACTTCCCTGCCGGTGGCGTCCCGTGAAGCGCCTCCGGATTCGGAATGCCATCTTTCAGCATCCGCGTGTAGGGTCCATTGACCTTCTGAGGATGATACATGTCGCGGCGGTTTTCGAGCGTCGTGCACGCGGCCAACGCCAAGACTGACAGCACCAGAACAGGGTGGGAATATTTCACGTCCCGCAGCTAAACCCGGAACCCCGAAGCCTGTCAATTCCCGACATTCCGAAACGATTCTTTCCGCGCCTGCGGCGGGAGGCCGGAGATGCGCTCGCCGGGCCAGATGTTGTTTTTTGAGAACCAGCCCTGCGGCATTTCGAGGGCGTAGGCGATGCGGGGGAATGTGCTGCGGGTGAGGGCTTCGCTTTTCGGCTGCATGTCGTGGATTTCCATGATCGTGCCGTCGGGGCCGATGAACGCGATCGAGAGCGGGACGAGCGTGTTCTTCATCCAGAACGAAGCGGGGCCGGTCTCGGGCATCACGAAGAGCATGCCCGAATCGGCGGCGAGGGACTCGCGGAACATCAGCCCGGCCGAGCGTTCGCCGTCCTCGTCGGCGACCTCGGCGCGGACTTCGGCCCTACCGATGCGGAGCTTCGTGACGGGAAGCTCCGGCTGGGCAGAGTCGCCGGCCGCCAGCGGCGCCGCCGCAGCGAAGAAAATCAGCAGGGTAAAAAGGATGTTCATGGTGCGAAAGAAATGAATCTGTTGACAGGCGCGAGGCGGATTTTGCACGCTCCACCTGCCCAGCCATGTATCCGAATTCGCTCCGCCCCACAACTTCCCGGAAAAAAAATTTCCTCTGCCGGAAGCCGGGTTCGATCCGGGCCGCCGTCTGATCCATGGCGAATTTTTTTCCAAAGTGGGCGGACAGGATTCCGTTGAAGCTCGTGATCTGCGCCGGGGTTGTGGGCGCGGCGGTTTCGGGCGGGGTCTGGTATTATTTCACGCCGAAATACACGCGGGTCGGATACATGCCGACCCAGCCTGTGTCGTATTCGCATGCCGTCCACGTCGGACAGCTCGGGATGGACTGCCGGTATTGCCACAGTTTCGTTGAGATCGGCTCGCATGCGAACATCCCGACCACGCAGGCGTGCATGGCCTGCCACACGCAAATCCGCGCGACGAGCCCGAGGCTCGAGGCCTTGCGCGAGAGCTGGAGGACCGGACGCCCGGTGAACTGGGTGCGCGTTCACAGGCTTCCGGATTACGTCTATTTCAACCATGCGGCGCATGTGAACCGCGGGGTGGGCTGCTTCAGTTGCCACGGGCCGGTCAACGAGATGACGGCGGTCTGGCAGGACAAACCCCAGAGCATGTCGTGGTGCCTCGACTGCCACCGCGCGCCGGAAAATTTCCTGCGCCCGCCGGGCGAGGTTTTCAACATGAACTGGAAGCCGGCGGCGGGCGAGGGCCAGCGGGAGACGGGCGCGGCATTTCAAAAAGCGTGGCAGGTAAAACCGCCGCTCACCTGCGGAGGATGCCACCGATGAACAATCCCGAAAATCCGGAATGCGAGGCCGGCGGGCTCTCGAAGCGGGATTTCCTGAAGCTCATGGGTGCATCGATGGCGCTCGCTGGACTCGCCGGCTGCCGCCGTCCGGAGGCTCGCATCGTGCCGTTCGCGAAGGGCGTCGAGTGGACGATCCCCGGGAAATTTCTTTACTACGCGACGGCGATGCCGGCGCGCACGGGCGCGATGCCGCTGATCGCGACGATGTTCGACGGACGCCCGACCAAGCTGGAAGGCAATCCGCTCCACCCGTCCGGCATTGGCGGAACCGATGGGTTCGCGCAGGCCGCGATCCTGGATCTCTACGACCCGCACCGCTCGAAGACGATCACCGACAGTGGCCGTGCGACCGACGCCGCAGCGTTCGATGCGTTTCTCCTGACGCTGAGCCAGAGCGGCGGAAAGGGCGCCGCGTTCCTCGTCGAAAAAAAGAATTCCCCGACGCGCGACCGGCTGCGCGCCGGGCTCGAACAGAAATTTCCCGGCCTGATGTGGGCGGAATACGAGCCGCTCGGCGACAGCGAGGCGGCTGCCGCAGCGGACGCGGCATTCGGGGCGGGCGTCCGGCTGCTCCCGAAATTCGAGCGGGCGGACGTGATCCTCGCGCTCGACAGCGATTTCCTGAACCCGTCCGCGGGCGGATGCGCGGCGGGATTTTTCGCGCGCCGGAATCCGGATCAGCTCGGCGCGCCGATGAACCGGCTTTACGTGGTCGAGAACCACTACACGCTCACCGGCGGGATGGCCGACCACCGGCTCCGGTGCAAGGCGTCCGAGATCGGCTGCTTCGTCCGCCGGCTCGGCGAGGTCATCGTTTCCCAAACCGGCGACGGGGACCTCGCGGCCCTCCTCGGGGCGTTCCCGTATTCCGGCGCATTCCCCGACGGGGAGTGGATCGTGGAATGCGCGGCCGACCTGATCGCGAATCCCGGACGCTCGCTCGTCCTCACCGGCCCGCAGACGCCCGCCGGAGTCCAGGTCGTCGTGCACGCGATCAACAAGGCGCTCGGCAACCTCGGCACCACGCTCGCCGGAGTCATAGATGCTGCGCCGGCCGCGGCCACCATTTCCGACCTCGCAAAAGCTATCTCCGCCGGGGCGGTCAGGACGCTCTTCATCTTCGGCGGCAATCCCGCCTACAACGCGCCCGCCGATCTCGACTTTGCCTCCCTGCTTTCGAAAGTCCCGGACGTCGTCCGGCTCGGGCTTTTCGAGGACGAGACGTCGAAGCTTTCGCGCTGGCATGTGCCCGCAGCGCATTTCCTCGAGACCTGGGGCGACGCGCGGAGCTTCGACGGCACGCTCACCGCGATCCAACCGATGATCCTTCCGCTCTGGGGCGGACTCTCCGAGCTGGACGTCCTTTTCAAACTGCTGGGCGGGGATCCGGTGAAAGGGCCCGAACTTGTGCGGTCGACGTTCGAAAAGCTTGCGCCGGAAACCCTCGTCGCCGAAGCCGGCGGCATGGAACTCCTCTGGAACAGCTTCCTCCGCATCGGATTTCTTCCCGGAACCGCCTTCCCGCCGGCCTCGCCGGATTTTTCCCCTGCCTCCGCCGCCGCGCTCGCGGCCAAGGCCGCACCGGTTCGTGACGGGCTCGAGCTCGTCTTCATCCAGAGCTCGAGCGTGGACGACGGACGCTACGCGAATAATTCCTGGCTGCTCGAAACCCCGGACTTCGTCACCAAGCTGACCTGGGACAACGCCGTTCTCGTGAGCCCGGCGACCGCCGCGAAGCTCGGGATCCGGGCAAACAATTTCGGAAAAATCGAGAAGGTCGCGGAGAAGCTGGGCAACGAGATCAACTACGACCTCGTCGCGGACATCGTGGAGATCAGAGACGGAATCCGAACCATCGAGGCCGCCGCGCTCGTGGCTCCCGGCCATGCCGACGGCTCGCTCACGCTCGCGCTCGGCTACGGCCGCAAGGGGGTCTCCGCGCTGATGGACAACGTCGGCTTTGACGCGTATCCGCTGCGCACGTCCGCCTCTCCGCGATTCACCTCCGGCGTGACCCTCAAAGTCACCGACCGCAATTACCCGATGGCCCAGACCCAGGAACACCGCTCGATGGAAGGCCGCGACCTCGTCCGAGAAGGCACGATCGGGCGCTACAGCGAGGATCCTGCGTTCGCACAGACGATGGGCATGGACAGCCATATCCCGGAAGGCCTCTCGATCTTTACCCACCCCGCGCTCACGTCGAAGGAACAGTGGGGGATGGCGGTGGATCTCAATACATGCACCGGCTGCAACGCCTGCGTCGTCGCCTGCCAGGCCGAAAACAACGTGCCGGTCGTCGGCAAGGAACAGGTCCGCAAAAACCGCGACATGGCATGGATCCGGAACGACCGGTATTTCGCGGGCGGCGACGACGATCCCGAGATGCTCGCCCAGCCGGTCATGTGCCAGCACTGCGAGGACGCGCCGTGCGAAACCGTCTGCCCGGTCAACGCCACGGTTCACAGCGAGGACGGCCTCAACCTCATGGCCTATAACCGCTGCATCGGCACACGCTACTGCGCGAACAACTGCCCGTGGAAGGTCCGCCGTTTCAATTATTTTGACTACAACCAGCGCTCGCTCGACCAGCTCTACTGGGGGCCGCTCGCCCCGAAGGGCATGGCCGACAGCCTCCAGATGGCGAAAAACCCGAACGTCACGGTTCGCATGCGCGGGGTCATGGAAAAATGCACGTTCTGCATCCAGCGGATCGAGGAGGCGAAGATCGGGCGCCTCGTCGAGGCCGGACCGACCCCCGCTGGCGAAACCCCGGTGAGCGTTTTCAAGGTCGCGTGCCAGCAGGCCTGCCCGAACGACTCGATCGTCTTCGGAAACATCGCCGACCCGGAGAGCCGGGTCGCCCGCCTCCTCGCCAGCGGACGCGGATACACGATGTTCAAAAACCTGAATACCGCGCCGCGCGTCACCTACCTCGCCCGCATCAGAAATCCCAACAAAAAAATGCCGGGGGGCGAGGAAGTCGGCTTGGCCAATGGGGCGGCTCATGGGAAAGATGGGAAGAATAGGAATGATGATTTGCAGACCTCTCAGGCTTCCCATCCCTCCCATACTTCTCATACCTCCCATCCC
>JBAXXD010000103.1:0-13527 GCA_037128135.1 Verrucomicrobiia bacterium | reverse complement strand
CAAGCAAACGCTTCTGCCAAAATTTAGATGTCGGCTTATCTTAAAGAGATGGTATCACTCATCAGCGACTCCGAGCCCCGAAGAAATTTCCTATGAATGGCCTCCGTTTTTTTCGCCTGTCGATTTCGATGTCCTCCGCGCTGCTGTTCCTGTCTTCCGGCTGCAAAGAGGCCGCTCCGCCGCCTCCTGCGCCGGCCACGGTCACTGTCACGCCCGCCCTGTCCCGCGAGGTGCAGGATTTTGCCGTCGTCACCGCCCGCACCGACGCGGTCGCCTCGGTCGAGATCCGCGCACGCGTCAGCGGCTACCTCACCGAGACGAAATTCCGGGATGGACAGGAGGTCAAAAAGGGAGATGTGCTTTTCGTGATCGATCCCCGCCCCTACCAGGCCGATCTGGACCGCGCGACCGCCAACTACAACAGCGGGCAGGCCGACCTCAAGCTTGCGGAAATCGAGTTCTCCCGCTCGAAGGCGCTGCGCGATAAAAACGCGATTGCCGCGCAGGAGTTCGACACCAAATCCGCAGCCCTCATGAAGGCGCAGGCCGCCCTTGCATCCGCCCGCGCGGCCTACGACACCGCGAAGCTCAACCTCGACTTTACCACGATCACCGCACCGATCGACGGCCAGACCAGCAAGGCGGCCGTCACCCCCGGAAACCTCGTCACCCCCGACATGCCGATGCCGCTCACGACCATCGTGTCCACGAACACGGTCTATGCCTATGCGGACATCGACGAGCGCCAGCTGCTCCGGTTCATCCGCCTCAACAACGATGACAAGGACTCCGGCACCCATCCGCACAAGCCCTCCGCAGTTTTCCTCCAGCTCGCCGACGAGAAGGATTTCCCGCACGAGGGAGTCATCGATTTCGCCGACAACCGGGTCACCACTGACACCGGCACGATCTCGATCCGCGGGGTCTTCGATGACAAGTCCGACGTGCTCGGGCCCGGCATGTTTGTCCGGCTGCGGTTTCCCGCCGGGAAAAAATATTCGGCCCTCCTCGTTCCGCAGGAGTCGATCGGCACCGACCAGGGGCAGAAGTATGTGTTCGTCGTGAAGCCGGACGGCACGGCCGACTACCGCCGCGTCGATCCAGGCGCGATCCAGGACGACGGCTGGCGGGTCGTCACCGGCCCGGTCAAGGCGGGGGAAAACGTGATCGTCGAAGGCATGATGAAAGCCCGCCCGGGCGAGAAGGTGACAACGAAGCCCTGGACCGGAGGAATACTCCCATCAAACTCCGGGGCGACCACGCCCGCCTCCGGGGCCGCCGCGACGCCGGCTCCGGAGGCGAAGCCGTGAACATCAGCCACTTTTTCATCGCCCGGCCGATCTTCGCAGCGGTCCTGTCGATCGTCATCGCGATCGTGGGCGGCGTCGCCCTGCTCACGCTGCCGATCGCGCAGTATCCGGAGATCACGCCTCCGACGGTGCAGGTCGCGACAAGCTATCCGGGCGCTGATGCGCAGACTGTCGCCGAGACGGTCGGAGCGCCGATCGAGCAGCAGGTCAATGGCGTCGAGAACATGCTCTACATGTCGTCGCAGTCGAACAGCGACGGATCCTACGCCCTCACGATCACGTTCAAGCTCGGCACGAATCTGGACACCGCCCAGGTGCTCACGCAAAACCGCGTGAACCTCGCGCTTCCACTCCTACCCGAAGATGTACGGAGAAACGGCGTCTCGGTCAAAAAACAGTCTGCCTCGATGATGATGGTCGTGAACCTGGTTTCGCCGGACAAGCGCTTCGACGCGCTTTACCTCGGCAATTACGCGATCCTCCAGCTCAAGGACGCCCTGGCCCGCGTGGAGGGAGTCGGAGACATCAGCATCTTCGGCTACGAATACAGCATGCGGGTCTGGCTCGATCCCGAGAAGCTCGCCGCACGCGGCCTCGCCGCGCAGGATGTCGTCGCCTCGATCCAGGAGCAGAACGTCCAGGTCGCCGCCGGCGTCGTCGGCGCCCCGCCCACAGACTCGAAAATCGCCTTCCAATACACGGTCAATGCCCAGGGCCGCCTCACCTCGCCCGAGGAATTCGATCAGATCGTCGTCAAGCAGGGGAAGCGCGGGGAGATCGTGCGCCTCCGCGACGTCGGCCGCGCCGAGCTCGGCGCGCGGACCTACAGCATCGACAGCACGCTCGACGGACGTCCGACAGCGGGCATCGCGATCTACCAGCAGCCGGGCGGAAACGCGATCGACACCGCCAAAAAGATCCGCGCGCTCATGGAGGAGATGAAGGCTCGCTTTCCGGACGGACTGGAATACCGGATCGACTACGACACGACCGGTTTTGTGCAGGAGTCCGTGACCTCGGTCGTGCACACGCTCTTCGAAGCGATCGCGCTGGTGATACTCGTTGTCCTGCTGTTCCTGCAGTCCTGGCGGGCGACGATCATCCCGCTCATCGCGGTCCCGGTCTCGCTCATCGGCACGTTTGCCGCGATGGCGGTGCTGGGGTTTTCTCTCAACAACATCTCGCTTTTCGGCATCGTGCTGGCGATCGGCATCGTCGTGGACGACGCGATCGTGGTGGTGGAAAATGTCGAGCGCAACCTGCACCTCGGCATGGGGCCGGTCGAAGCCGCGCGCAAGGCGATGGACGAGGTTTTCGGCGCGGTGGTCGCCGTCGCGCTCGTTCTCACCGCGGTCTTTGTGCCGACCGCATTCATCCCCGGCATCTCGGGCGAATTCTACCGCCAGTTCGCGCTGACGATCGCGGTCTCGACGATCATCTCGGCGTTCAACTCGGTGACGCTCAGCCCTGCGCTTGCGGCGATCCTGCTCCAGCCGCCGGGCGCGAAGAAGGATGCCTTCTCCCGCCTGCTCGATGCGCTGCTCGGCTGGTTGTTCCGCGGGTTCAATGCGGTCTTCCAGAAAACCGAACGCCTCTATGGCGCGGTTGTTGCCCGCCTCGTCCGGGCGACCATGCTCGTCGGGCTCGTCTATCTCGGCCTCCTCGGCCTCACCGCCCTCGGGTTTCTGAAGGCCCCGGTCGGATTCATCCCGCAGCAGGACAAAGGCTACCTCATCGCGAACGTCCAGCTTCCGGACGCCTCCTCGATCACCCGCACAATGGCGGTCTCGGACGCCGCGGAGAAGCTCATCCGCGAGACTCCCGGCGTCGCCCACACGCTCGTCATCAACGGCCTCTCGGTCGTGTCGGGTTCGAACCTCTCGAACGCCGCGACGATCTTCATCATCCTCGACGGGTTCGAGCACCGCAAATCCGCGAACCTCAGCGGACCCGCCATCGCGCGCAAGCTCAATGCCGTCCTCTCGCAGATCCCGCAGGCGCTCACCGGCGTCTTCGGGCCTCCTCCCGTGGACGGACTCGGCAGCACGGGCGGCTTCCGCATGATGGTCCAGGACCGTGGCGGGGCGGGGTTCGGAGCGCTCGAGGAGGCTACGCAAAACCTCGTCGATGCCGCCAACAAGAACCGCGACCTGAGCAACGTGTTCACCAGCTTCAGCTCGGGAACACCGCAAATCTACCTCGACATCGACCGGGTCAAGGCGAAGACGCTCAACGTCCCGCTCAGCAACATTTTCAGCACCCTCCAAATCTCGCTCGGCTCGGCCTACGTCAACGACCTCACGCTTTTCGGGCGCTCGTATAAAGTGAACGCCCAGGCGGATTCGAGGTTCCGGGAGTCTCCGGGAGACATCCTCAACCTCAAGGCGCGCAGCAGCTCCGGCGCCATGGTGCCGCTCGGAACGCTCGGCTCCATCCAGGAGACCACCGCGCCGGCCACCGTCCTGCGCTACAACCTCTATCCGGCCGCAGACATCGTCGGCGCGACGGCCCCGGGCGTCAGCTCCGGCCAGGCGGTCTCGATCCTGGAAAACCTCGCGAAGAAAAACCTGCCGCGCAGCATGGGGTTCGAGTGGACCGACCTCACCTACCAGCAGATCCTCGCCGGGAATGTCGCGCTCTTCATTTTTCCGCTCTGCGTGCTCTTCGTCTTCCTCACGCTCGCCGCGCAATACGAGAGCTGGTCGCTGCCGATGGCGATCATCCTCATCGTCCCGATGTGCCTGCTCTCGTCCATCGGAGGGGTTATCCTGCGGGGGATGGACAACAACATCTTCACGCAGATCGGGTTCATCGTCCTCGTCGGGCTCGCCTGCAAAAACGCCATCCTCATCGTCGAGTTCGCCAAGCAGCTCGAGGACGGCGGCAAGGACCGCTTCGCCGCTGTCACCGAGGCCTGCCAGTTGCGCCTGCGCCCGATCCTCATGACCTCGTTCGCGTTCATCCTCGGCGTCGTGCCGCTCGTCATCGCCAGCGGTCCCGGCTCGGAAATGCGCCAGGCCCTCGGCACCGCGGTCTTCTCGGGAATGCTCGGCGTCACCTTCTTCGGCATCTTTCTCACCCCGGTCTTCTACGTGATCATCCGCAGATCAAGATATGAATAAACCGCGCCTGAGTTTTTTGGCCATCTGGAACATGAGTTTCGGATTTTTTGGAATCCAGTTTGGGTGGGGGCTCCAGATGGCGAACATGAGTTCCATCTACCAATACCTGGGCGCGAAGCCCGAGGAGTTGGCGCTCCTGTGGCTGGCGGCCCCGCTCACGGGGCTGATCCTCCAGCCGATCATCGGATATTACAGCGACCGCACCTGGAACGGGCTCGGTCGCCGGCGGCCATATTTTCTGGGCGGGGCGCTCTGCGCATCCGGGGCACTCATCCTGATGCCAAATTCCTCGGCGCTGTGGATGGCAGTTGGTCTGCTGTGGATCTTGGATGCCTCGGTGAATCTGAGCATGGAGCCATTCCGCGCCTTCGTTGCGGACAAGCTTCCCCAGGAGCAACATTCCATCGGCTTCGCAACGCAGAGTGTGCTGATCGGTTTCGGTGCAGTGGTTTCCTCCTCGCTTCCCTGGATGCTGATGAACTGGTGCGGGATGTCCTCCGATGCCGGAGAGGGCTCCTCGATTCCCGGGGCCGTCCATTGGGCGTTCTACATCGGAGCCGGCGTCTTCCTGTCCGCCGTTCTCTACACGATCCTCTCCACTCCCGAGTATCCCCCCGATGACATCGAGGCCTTCCGCAGGCAAAATGCCGCCACCTCCGGCCCGCTCCGCGCCTTCAAGGAAATTTTCCACGGCGTGAGAACGATGCCGAAAACCATGCGCCAGCTTGCCGTCGTGCAGTTTTTCACCTGGCTCGCCCTCTTTTCGATGTGGATCTACTTCGGGACGGGGATCGCGGGGAAGATTTTTCATGGGGCACCCGGCACAGCCCGCTACACGGAAGGCGTGGCTTGGGGCGGGGTCTGTTTTTCCGCCTACAACGGGATCGCCTTTGTCTTTGCCTTTGCCCTCCTGTGGCTGGTCCACCGCTTCCGTGCAAAAGATATCCACACGTTCTGCCTGGTGGCGGGAGGGCTCGGGCTGGCCTCGGTGCCGTTCATTTCGCGCCCGGATCTTCTGCTCGTCGCCATGGCAGGAGTCGGAATTGCCTGGGCCTCGATCCTGGCCATGCCATACGCGATGCTGGCGGCCTCGCTCCCGCCCGACAAAACCGGCTTCTACATGGGCGTCTTCAACTTTTTTATCGTCATCCCGCAGATTGTGATGTCGGTTTTTCTCGGGTCAGCGATAGTGAAGCTCAGCGGGGGGAACCAGCTTGCCCCGGTGTTTGTTGGGGGGCTTTCCCTGTTCCTCGCGGCGGCGCTCACGCGATTTGTTGACGACCCGTCCGTAAGATCATAATTTCCACAACCCGCGCTCCCAACAGCCCAGAAGCCGCCCCGGCTCGCGCGCTGCCGACATTCCCATGCTACTGAACGACGAATATATCGAGCTCTTGAAGGGCGATCTGGATTACATCCTGGCCCGCACGAAATGCAATTCGATCCAGCTCACCAAAGGGCAGGTCGCGAACGCCCTCCAGCGCGATCCTGACGTGCTCCTCGATCTGGTCGAGGGCATGCCCGCCTCCGAGGCCCGCTGGCTCAGCGTGCCGCCCGATGTGATCCGCCCACTGATCCAGCGCCGGTCGCGCGGTGCCACGGGCGGCTACGGGGCCGCGCAGGAATCCGCCGGGGTGCTCCTCGCGATCTGAGCCCGGCTACCCGAGGGCGGCCGAAAGCACCTCGTCGAGCTTCTGCTCGAATTCCTCCAGGCCCGTGCTCGGAATGATGACAGAGTTCCTGCGTCCGTGGGCCTCCTCGGTGATCCGCAAAAAACCTCCGCGCTCGTTTTCGCAGTATTCGATGAAAAAATGTTTGCGCTCAACGTGAAGTTCGCGCGATTCGTGAATCGTATCCATGGTTTCGTTGGAAGATAGGGGCTGGTTATTAGAAGCCATCCAGGGGACGGATAACAACAGAAATTTCTTTCTCGCGCGCCGGGAGCGCGCGGTGATAAGTTAGCTCAATGATTGAGCAATACGTTCCGGTGCTGCTGCACGTGCTGGTGGCGGTCGGGTTCGCGACGGTCGCGCTGCTCGCCAATCTGCTGCTCGGGCGGGCGGGGAAGAGATCTGAGGCGAAGGACAGTGCCTACGAATGCGGGATTGCCCCGGAGAGCGGCCCGCAGCCGCGGTTCAGCGTCAAGTTCTACCTCGTGGCGATGCTCTTCATCCTTTTCGACATCGAGATCGTCTTCATGTATCCGTGGGCGGTCGTCTTTTCCGGATTCGTAGCGGCCTATGGCACGGTGATCCTGTGGAGCATGCTGAGCTTCGTGGGCATCCTGATGTTCGGCTACCTCTACGCGATCAGGAAGGGCGCGCTCGACTGGTAGATCGCGCCACGAACCCGGCCATCCGCTCCATTGCGATCTTGATCTGGTCGAGCCCGGTGGCGAAGCTGCACCGCACATGGCCCTCGCCGCTCGGGCCGAACGCCGTGCCCGGGACGACCGCCACCTTTTCCTCGTGGAGCAGGCGGAGAGAAAACTCCCGGCTCGTAAGCCCGGTGATCTTCGGGAAAACGTAGAATGCGCCCTTCGGCTTGTGGCATTCGAGGCCCATGTCGTTGAGCGCTCGGGCGATGAAATTCCGGCGGAGCTCGTATTCCTTCCGCATTTTTTCGACGGACGGTCCGCCGCGTTCGAGCGCCTCGATCGCCGCATCCTGGCCCATGATCGGGGCACAGAGGATCGCATACTGGTGGATCTTCATCATGGCCTCGATGAGTTCCGCCGGCGCGCAGGCGAAGCCGATCCGCCACCCGGTCATCGCAAACGCCTTCGAGACCCCGTGCAGGAACACCGTGCGCTCCTTCATTCCCGGGAATGTGGCGATGCTCGTATGAGCGCCCCCGTCGAAGATCAGCTCACTGTAGATCTCGTCGGTCAGCACGACGAGGTTGTGCCGGATGCAGACCGCCGCGATCTGCTCGAGCCCGGCGGGATCCATCGTGGCCCCGGTCGGGTTCGTCGGAAAATTCAGCATGAGCACGCGGGAGCGGGGGGTGATCGCCATTTCGAGCGCCTCGGCGGTGAGCTGGAACCCCTCGTCCGCGCGCGTTTCGATCGCCCGGGCTACTCCGCGCGCCAGCGTGATGGTCGGCGCGTAGGACACGTAGCACGGCTCGTGGTAGAGCACCTCGTCGCCGGGGTTCAGAAGTGCGCGCAGGGCGAGGTCGATCGCCTCCGAGACGCCGACCGACACCAGCACCTCCGAAAGCGGCTCGTATTTCAGGCCGAACTTCCCGCTCACGTAATCGGCGATCGAGCGCCGCAGCCGGGGCAGTCCGAGATTCGACGTGTAGCCGGTGCGCCCGCGCTCGAGCGCATAGATCGCGGCCTCGCGGATATGCCAAGGGGTCGCGAAATCCGGCTCGCCGATCCCGAGCGACACGACGTCGTCCATCGTCTGGACAATTTCAAAAAAGTCGCGGATCCCCGAGCGTGGGATTTCGCGGACATGGTCGGCGATCGGGATGCTCACGGCGAGACGGCGAGCCGTTCGTCGGCGGTCTCGAAGTTGTGGAAGGCGCCGTTTTCCTTGTAGGTTTTCAGCCGGAAGTGCGTGGCCGTGGCCTGGACGGCGCCGATCGTGCTGAGCTTCTCCGCGACGAAGGCGGCGGCGGTGCGGAGGTTCGCCGCCTCGATCACGATGAGGAGATCGTATCCCCCGCTGAGCAGGTAGCAGCTCTGCACCTCCTCGAACTTCGCGATGCGCGAGGCGACCCGGTCGAACCCTCCGTCGCGCTCGGGCGTGATCTTCACCTCGATGATCGCCGTCACCTTGTCGGTATCCCATTTCTCCCGGTTGATGATCGCCTGGTAGCCGAGCACCACGCCGTCGGCCTCGAGCTTCGCGATGGCCGAATTGACCTCCTCGAGTTCCATGTCGAGCAGGCGTGCCATCTCGTCGCGCGGCATCAGGGCGTTCTGTTGCAGAAGATCAATAATCGCGTCCATAGGGTCGGCATCTTGAAATCCCCGCCACCGATTGGCAAGCACGGGAAAATCCGCGGGGCAAAACCGGGAAGCGACCGGAGTTCTGAGGCTTGAAGCGGAGGCGGCTGGGGGTCATGATCCCCGCATGGCAAAACGGACGGATGGCACAGTGATTTTGGGATGCGGGTTTGCCGCGAAATATCCCGAGGGCGGCGGCAATTTTTCTGTGCCCCTGCAATACCTTCTGGGCCTGCGCCGGATGCGGCGGCCGGCGCTCTGGCTCGAGGTCATGCCCTCGACCGGCGATCCTGCGCGCGACGCGAGGATCGCCGCGACGTTCCGCAGGCGGCTCCGGGAATTCGGGCTCGACGAATCGTTCTGCCTGATCATTTTTCCGAAGGGCGCCGCCGAGCACGATCTGGCGCGGGCGCGTTTCTTCGGGCTTTCGCGCCGGAAGTTTCTTGATCTGACCGGCGGGCCGTGCGTGCTTCTGAACCTGAGCTATTCGATCCGGATGCCGCTCCTCGGGCGGTTCACCGCGCGCAAGCTCTGCAGCCTGGATCCCACCGAGGTCTGCTTCTGGATGCAGCGGATGGAAATGGGGCAGTCCTGCCATGAGGAATTCTGGTCCATCGGGCTCAATATTTACGGCCCGGGCTCGAAGGTGCCCAAGACGTCCGTGCATTGGAACACGTATTATCCGCTGGTGGACACCACGCTCTTTGAGGCCGCGCCGCGGCCGCCAGTTGACCGCTTCACGACGATCGGCCAATGGTATTGGGACGGCAATGTCGAGTGGGGCGGCGCGTGGCGGGACTTTTCAAAAAAGGCGGCGTTCGAAAAGTTCGAGGCGCTCCCGTCCCGGCATCCGGACGCGCGGTTCGAGCTGGCCATGAACCTCGCTCCCGACGACCCGGAGCGGCAGCGGATCGCGTCGCTCGGCTGGCACCATGTCGTTCCGCACACGATCGCCCGCACGCCCCGGCTTTATTACGATTACCTCCGGCGCTCGACCGCCGAGTTCAGCGCCGTGAAGCTCGAGAGCTTCGCGATGTCCGGCTGGCTGAGCGACCGCTCGGCCGTCTATCTCGCGCTCGGCCGCCCAGTGATCTCCGAGCCCACCGGTGCCCCCCTGCCGGAGGACAGCGGCATGTTTTTCGTCCGGGATCTCGACGGGGCATCGGAGGCCGTCCGGCGCGTCCGCTCGGATTGGAAGCGGTATTCCCGCGCCGCCCGGCGCTGCGCTGCCGAGTGCTTCGACTCGGTCTCCAACCTCCGCAAGATCCTCGGATGACGATTTTTTCCCTCGCGCGGCCACGCGATTTGGCTTAGATATATTTCATGGCCTCCACGAAAAGTCCCTTCGCCCAGAAGCTGATCGAAAAGTTCAGCAACTCGCGGGATTTCACGATCTCGTTTGTTTTGCACGTCATCTTGGTGGCGATTTTTGGAGGGACGGTTCTTTTTCAGGCGGTCCAGGAGCCGCCCGATTTCGAAGGCGAGGGCGGGGGTTTTGTCGGTGGAGACCCGAACGCCGTCGCGCCGCCTCCGGACGTCCAGCAGCAGGTGCCCCAGACGCCGAATATCACGGTCACTCCCACAACGCCCACGATCAATACCATCACCACCGTTGCCCCCTCGCCCACGGAATTCACGATGGCTCAGATGATCGTGGCGCCCATCGCCCCGACGGCACCCGCCGCAGTCCAGATGGCCGCGCCCAAGCCCGCCGGAGTCGGCGGAGAAGGGCTCTCCAACGCCCAGGCTTCCGCGATCAAGGCCTTCACCGGAGGCTGGGGCAAAGGGCAAGGAAGCGGCACGGGAACCCGCAACCGGGAATTCGAATTCACGGCCTACATCGGCCAATACGACGGGGGAAACTGGAAGTCCACGATCGAGGTGGTCAACAACAAAATCGAGAAGGGAAGCCTTCCGAACCTGCTGGATTTTATGTTTTGGTGGTCGAAAAACAAGGTCAAGACGAACTACACAAATGTCCAGGCGATCAAGCTCGACAGCGACCAGCTTTTTTCTGTCAAGCCCCCGTTCGTCTTTCTGACCGGCACGAAGGACTTCAAGCTCAGCGAGAAGGAGGTCGAGAACCTCAGAAAATACGTGCGTATCGGCGGCGCGATCTGGGGGGACAGTTCGGTGCCGGGGCGCAACTCCCGCTTCGACATCGCGTTCCGCCGCGAAATGAAGCGGGTGATCCCGGATGTGGACAAGGACTGGGAAGCCCTCCCAGCCAACCACCCGATCTACACCCAGGCGTATTTTCCCGAGGTCAAGGATATCCCGCCCGGGCTGAATTTCTACAAGGAGCCGATCTACGCGCTCAAGATCTACGGGGAAATCGCGATCATCTACACGGCGAACGACTATGGGGACATGTGGCAGGTCGGGCTCGACAACAGGCCGGGGCCCACGCAGGGGCAGGTGGATCTGCGAAGAGATGAGAGCGTTCCAGGCAAGCCGTTTGTTGCGACCAATCCAAAAATCTATGACAACCGCGAGGTTTACTTGCGGAACGTCACCCCGCAGGCATTGGCCCAGACCTACAAGTTCGGGACGAATCTCGTCCTCCATCTCCTCACCCGCTGGGAGAGCAAGACCCGCACCGCCTCGTCTCTGTAGCTGCTCAGGGAAGCCCGGCGGCCTTCCAATCGACCCCGCGCATGTCGCCGGTTTCGAGGAACCTCTGGTGCATGGCGAAGGCGGCGCTGAGCGTGGCGGGAGTCTGGCCTTTGGTCACGCTGTCGAAATACCCGTGGAGTTCCTTGCGGAAGTCCGGGTGCGCGCACTCACTCACGATCAGGCGGGCGCGTTCGTGCGGGGTCTTACAGCGCAGGTCGGCGACGCCCTGCTCGGTGACGATGACCTGCACCGAGTGCTCGCTGTGATCCATGTGGCTGACCAGCGGGACGATCGGGCTGATCTTTCCGCCCTTGGCAAGCGACGGGCATGTGAAGATCGAGATGTAGCCGTTGCGGGTGAAGTCGCCGGATCCGCCGATGCCGTTCATCATGCTTGAGCCCATCACATGGGTCGAGTTGACGTTCCCCGAGAGATCGACCTCGAGCGCGGTATTGATCGTGATGATCCCGAGACGGCGGACCATCTCCGGATTGTTCGTGATCTCCTGCGGGCGCAGGCAGATGTGCTTTTTGTAGAACTCGAGGTTCTCGTAAACCTCCTTGAGAAGGCTCGGGCTTACGGTCAACGAAGTGCCGGTCACGAATTTGCATTTTCCTTTTTTGATCAGGGCGATGACGGAATCCTGGATGACCTCGGAAAACATCTCGAACGGCGGGATGTCCGGGTTGTCCCCGAGCGCGGCCAGCACGGCGTTCGCGATGTTGCCGACACCGGATTGCAGAGGGAGAAATTCCTTCGGGATCCGACCGAGCCGGATCTCGCCGGCGAGGAACTCCGCCACGTTCTCACCGATTTTCTGGGTGACAGCGTCGGTGGGGTCGAAGGGCGCGACCTCGTCGGGCAGGTGGGTCTGCACGATGCCGACGATTTTTGCGGGATCGACCTTGATAAAGGGAGTGCCGATGCGCGTCGAGCAGTCCGTGAGCGGAATGGGATCGCGATGCGGCGGGTCTTTCGGCTCGTAAATATCGTGCAGGCCGCGGAGGGCGGCCGGGTGGTTGCTGTTGAGCTCGATAAGGATTTTGTCGGCGACTCCGCAAAATGTCGGCGAGGCGCCGACCGAAGTGGTGGGAACGATCTGGCCGTCCTCGGTCACGTCGCACGCCTCGACAACCGCCCATTGGAATTTCCCGAGGAATCCATAGCGGACCTGCTGCGGGAGGGTGGAGAGGTGCATGTCGAAAAACCGCGTCTTGCCGGCATTGATCGCGGCGCGCAGGTGCTTGTTCGCCTGATAGGGGGTTCGCCAGGCAATCGCCTCAGCGAGGGCGAGCTCGCCGTCGAGCGACTGTCCGGTCGAGGCCCCGGTCACCACGCCGATCTGGAGCGGGCGTCCGGCCGCGTGCTCGGCCTTCGCGCGCTTCGCCAGCGCCGTCGGAATCGCCTTGGCAGCTCCGGCCGGGGTGAACCCGCTGAAGCCGATCGTGTCGTTGTGGTTGATCAATGCGGCCGCTTCCTCCGCGGTCATGAATTTGTCCCTGAGTGCCATGTTCGTCTCGTTTGTGTTTGGTTGATCGCCATGCCGTTCGCCGATGTGTCACGGGCGTCATTGCCCATGCGGTCTGGTTGAACTGACGCGGCAAAATGCCCCGTCGATCCGCAAAGCGAACAGCATTGCTCGAAATAGGATTATCCTGATTCCAAAAGTTTTTCAACACTTTGATGCGGGATAAAAAATTCGCGGCCCGAGTCGTCGAGCATCCGGAGATTCCCGTGCGGGTCGAGCCCCGCGAACCGTCCGCCGGCATGCGTGCCGCCGGCGAGCGCGATGCGGACCGGAACCGGGTTTTCCCAGCGGCGGTTGAGTTCGCGGATCGCGCCGGCCATGCCTGACACCTGCATTTCCTGATGGGCGGCGGCGAGGGCATCGAGCGTGCGGATCGCGATCTCAAAGATGTCCGGGACGGTTGGCACAGGGGGAACGGGCGGCTCAGGAAGCAAAGGAGCGCAGGCTCTTTCCAAGCTCGTCGCGATCGCGCCCAGCGCGGGGTCGGTCGCCCAAGGAGCATTTCTGACATTGAGCCCGAAGCCGACGATGAGGGTCTCGCGGGCGGACTGCTCGATGAGAAGCCCCCCCAGTTTTTTTTTGCCGGACATGAGGTCGTTCGGCCAGCGGAGCCGCGCGCCGGGAACGTTCAGCGCCTCCAGCATGCGCACGAGGTGGATGCCGACCATCAGCGAAAAGCCCGCCCATCTCTGCGTCCCTCCTTCCGCCGGAAGCACCGCAGAGATCCAAAGACCTCCGGGGTCGGAAACGAAGACCCGGCCGAACCGCCCGCGCCCGCCGGTCTGCGTCTCCGCGCGCACGGCGCTCCATGCGGGCAGATCGCGCACGAGGTCGTTTGTCGAGCCGGCGGTTTCGTGTTCGTAGATCCGCCACCCGGCGGCGCCGACGATCGAAAAGTTTTCCGTTTTCAGTGGTTCAGTTTTCAGCAAAGCGACACCGGATCGGGGTAGGAGCGGGGATGCAACTCCCCGCCCCTCCCACCAAACCGGACAG
>JBAXXD010000102.1:0-13633 GCA_037128135.1 Verrucomicrobiia bacterium | reverse complement strand
TGGCAATGCCGAGCCCCCACACGATGGCCACTTGGAACACGCCGACCTGCGCGCCTGTCAAAACCGCCGCGCAGACGCTGCCACAGCCGAAGAAAACGAGCAGAAAAGTTCCAAAAAACTCCCCGATGAACCACCTGGGAATGGATTTCATGCCAGCAACAGCCTTCGGAAAATCAGGCCGGCAGCTCCCGCATGCGATGCGTCGGCGCGGGCTTGCCCGGACGAAAATGTTCCAGGTGGTCGAGCGTGGCCTGCAGCGTCGGGAACTTCTTAGCTGCGGCTTCGAGCCCCTCGCGAAGGGCCGTCCCCAGCACATCGGGCGCGCTCTCGGCGCGCAGGTTGACGATCAACTGGCCGCCCGTCACGGGCTCATCCAGGTGAAAGGAAAGCTCCGGCACGAAGTCATTGCGAATGAGGTTGACCGCCGCGATCGCGCCCGTGACGCTGACATCGGGGCTGAGTGTCATTTTCAAGTGCGCCACCTGCGCCTGCCGGGCCTCCAGTCGCTTCTGGATTTCCCCGGCCAGTTCCTTCAAAAATGAGTTCGCATCGAATCCCTGCGTTGCCGCAAGCTGCACAGTGGCGTTGAGCCAGCCCAGCAGCGCCTCGCCGTCGGCATAAACTTCATAATCGACCGGCATCGCTATTCTCGCCACCTGTTCCGTGCTCGTGATGCGGTCAAACCATTCCTCCAGGTTCGTGCCATTGCGGACCGAGGCCGCGAGGATTTCCTTCCCCGGAAACCGCGTCGTGATGGCCTGCCGCAACGATTCCAGCCGGGGCCCGTCCAGCAGGTCGCACTTGTTGATGACAACGAGGTCGGCCTCCTCAATCTGCTTGAGATAAATATAGACGACCTTCTCAGAAAAGTTGCCGCCGGGTTCCAGGCCGAACACGCGCAGGGCGCGAATCGGATCCACCAGCACGCTCACCGGTGCCACGGTGAACGCGTCGCCGTAGAGCCGCCGGAGCGGATACGTCACGGTGGCAGCAAGATCCGTGCAGCTTCCCACAGGCTCGGCAATGAACACCTCGGGACGCGTCGCCTCGGTCAGCCGCCGGGACGCATCCACCAACGAATGGAAACGACAGCAAAAACAGCCGCCGGGAATCTCCTCGGTCGCGAACCCCTGTGATCTCAACATCGCCGTGTCCACCAGATAGCGCCCCTGATCGTTGGTGATGAGTCCCACCCGTAGGCCCCGGGCGGACAGGTGCCCGGCCAGCCGGCCGACGGCGGTGGTCTTGCCGGCGCCGAGAAAACCGCCGATCATGATGTAGCGCGCCCGGGGCGCACGGGTGGTGGCCACGGCCATGTTTTGTTGTGTGGCATTCATGGAACGTCTGCGCTAACGTGCAGATGTTTTCCGGGGGTGTCAAGCGGATTTCCGCCGTTCTGTGGAACTATTTCGGCAGCTTGTCAAAGCAGAACGTGCAGCAGTCGAGCTTCAGCACGTTCTGGTTCGCGGCCAGCTCGTCCTTCAGGCTGGAGGCAACGCCATAGAGCCGCTGTTTGCCGGATTTTTCCATTTCCAGCAGGCCGGCTTCTTTCAGAATTCGCAGGTGCTTGGACACGTTGTATTCCGAAGTTTTCAGCCGTCGTGCGATGGCGCTCACGCCGAGCTGCCTGCCCAGCAGCAGGCGCATGATGCGGAGGCGGTTGATTTCTCCCAACGCCTTCAACACTGCCATGCACTTGATGCCGGTCACTCGAACAAGGCTACATGGGAAAGGGCAGGCGGGCAATCCTGATCCCTCCGTCTTCGCACAGCGACACCAGACAAACGGACATCGGCCGCGCAGGATTTCCTCACGAAATCATGCGCAGGCCGAAAGCGAGCCAGAGCGGGATCGTAACGAGACCGACGATCGAGGTGCCCAGCACGATCCGGATGGCCGTCGGAATGTCGCCCCGGTGGATTTTTGCGAGCACGATCGGGAAGACGGCGGACGGCATGGCGGCCTGGACGACCAGCACCGAGCGGAGCGCATGGTCGCAGGGAAGCAGGAAGGCCGAGGCCATGAGGAGGGCGGGGAGCGCCCCCAGCCGCAGGCCGATCGCGAGTCCGGTAGCCTTCCATCCGGATCGCAGCACATGGGGCTTGGCAAAATCGGCGAGCAACGCTCCGCTCACGAGCAGCCCGAGAGGAACCGCGCAGAGCCCGAGCATGTGCCACGCCGTGCCCACGGATGCCGGGATCCAGTTTTTTGCTCCGGCCAGGTTGAGAAGGATCGCCGCGACGACCGCGACGATCGGCGGATTCCAGAGCGGCTCCCACCAGCGCTTGTCCGCCTGCCTGCCGGAAACCGTCGCCACGGCGAGCGTCCACATCGCGACCTCGACGCCGAGGTTGAACGCGAAGAGCACGCCAACAACCTCGCGGTCGAAGAGCGCCAGGCACAAGGGCAGCGGGATGTAGCCGTAGTTCTGGAGCCCGGCCGTGCACGCGAACGTCCGCTTCACCGCATCGCCTTTCAAAAACCATTTCGCGACGAGCAGCGAGAGGCCGATCCCGGCGGACAACGACGCGAACCCGGCGACCGGCGGCAGAAAAAGATTGGCCGGACGGACGAGCGCCTCGTTGCCGATGATCACGTCCAGCGCGAGGCACGGGACGAAGAGCTTGATCAGGACGCCGAGCAGCGACTGATCCGCCTCCTCGGTGAGAATCCGCGCCCGCCGCATCGCATAGCCCGCTCCCATCACAAGAAAGACGGGAAGAACGATCTGCAACAAACGGAGGGTTTCCGTCATGTCAGCGTCCGAAAACCAGGTTGCAGATGATCACCGAGGCCGTGACGCCGGCGAGGTCGGCGCACAGCCCCGCGGGAACTGCGTGGCGGGTGCGCCGGATCCCGACCGATCCGAAATAGACGGCGAGCACATAAAACGTGGTCTCGGTTCCTCCCATGATCGTTGCTCCCATCTGCGAAATCAGGCTGTCGGGCCCCTGGGTTTTCACCAGCTCGGCAAAGATGCCCGTCGCCCCGCTCCCACTCAGCGGACGCATGAGGGCGAGGGGCAGCAGATCCGGCGGGAACGAAACCGCAGCGAGTGCCGGCCCGATCGCCCGCGTGATGAGGGCGATCCCCCCGGCGGCGCGGAACATCGCCACCGCCGCGATGATCGCGACGAGGTAGGGAATGATCCGGATCGCCACCTGGAAACCTTCCTTCGCGCCCTCAACAAATTCCTCATAGACCTTCACCCGGCAGAGCGCTGCGTAGAGAGGAAAAAAGGCGACGAGAAACGGGATCGCCAGATACGAAACCGTCTCCACGAAACGGACCAGCGGCGGCCGCGCAAGCAGCTCCGGGAGCGAGGCGTGCCTCCAGCCGAAAATGACAAAGCTCGCGACAAACACCAGCAGCGCGAGGTTTCCCCAGCGGACAAGCGCGGGCGCGCCGGGCGCCTCTTGCCCGCGGATTTCCTGCGCGGGCACGGCCCCGCCGGGAGGAAGCGAAAACATCGGGAGCTTTTCCAATAGTTTCACCGCGGTGATGCCGGCGATGACCGAACAGCAGGAGGCGAAGAAAGCAGTGCCGATGATCTGGGTCGGATTCCTCGCGCCCGCCGCCGCAAGGATCGCAATCGTCGTCGCCGGGATCAACTGGACCGAGCTCGTGTTGATCGCGAGGAACGTGCACATCGCGTTCGTCGCCGTCCCCGGCCGCGGGTTCAACTTCTCGAGATCCTGCATGGCGCGCAAGCCGAGCGGAGTGGCCGCATTGCTCAGCCCGAGCATGTTCGCGGCAATGTTCATCACCATCGAACCCATCGCGGGATGCGTCGCGGGCACATCCGGAAAAAGCCACCGCAGCACCGGCCGCAACGCCCGGGAAAGAATCTCCACAAGCCCGGATTTTTCCGCGAGTTTCATCAGGCCCAGCCAGAGCGCCATGACCCCCGCCAGAGGCAGCGCGACGTTCATCACCGCCGACTTGCTCGCCTCGAACGCCGCGTTCGACACCTCCTGAAGCTGGCCCGTAAACCCGCCCAGCAGCACCGCCAGCACCACAAGCCCCAGCCAGATGAAATTCAACATCCGCACAGCATGTGTGGGAAAACCGCAGAAATCAACCGCCCGCTTCGGGTTGTCGCTTGGGCCTGTCGCTTTGGCCTTGCGCGGCGCGGCGATCTGCTGTGGAATGCCCTCTCCTTCCGGACGCTTAACTCAGTGGTAGAGTGCCACCTTCACACGGTGGAAGTCGCAGGTTCGAGCCCTGCAGCGTCCACGCCCCTTTTTCCTTGAGGATATTGGAACCCATATGCCAACCCTGAACGGGTTGTATCGAGCGAAGTTGTTGGCGCGAGTTCACGCAGCCACGCCCGGCACGGGCGCGGCGACAATTTCTCGAAGGGCGCTGGCGTTGACTGACCTTCGTGTCAGCCCCGCATTTTACCGCCGTAGATGGCGTCGTCGCCGAGCTGCTCTTCGATGCGGAGGAGCTGGTTGTATTTGGCGACGCGGTCGGTGCGGCAGAGCGATCCGGTCTTGATCTGGCCGGCGTTCGTCGCGACCGCGATGTCGGAGATCGTCGTGTCCTCGGTCTCGCCCGAGCGGTGGCTGATGACGGCCGTGTAGCTGTTTTCCTTCGCGAGCTCGATCGCGTCGAGCGTCTCGGTGAGCGAGCCGATCTGGTTAACCTTGACGAGGATCGAGTTGGCGACACCGAGGTCGATCCCCTTGCGCAGGAAATCGACGTTCGTGACGAAAACGTCATCGCCGACGAGCTGGATCTTGTCGCCGAGCGCGTCGGTGAGCTTCTTCCATCCGGCCCAGTCGTTCTCCGAGCAGCCGTCCTCGATCGAGATGATCGGGTATTTCGCGCACAGCTTGCCGTAGTAGGCGACCAGCTGGTCTGCGGTGAGCTTCGCCCCGTCGGATTTTTTGAAGACGTAGGATTTCTTCGCTGCGTCGTAGAACTCGCTGGAGGCCGCGTCGAGGGCGAGGAAGACATCCGATCCGAACTTGTAGCCCGCGGCCTTGACCGCCTTGGCGATCGTATCGAGCGCGTCCTCCGCCGACGTGAATGCCGGGGCGAACCCGCCCTCGTCGCCGATTGCGGTCGAGAGCCCGCGCTTCTTCAACTCGCCCTTGAGAGCATGAAAAATTTCCGTGCCGGCGCGGAGCGCCTCCGAGAACGTCGGGAAGTTTTTCGGGACGATCATGAATTCCTGGAAGTCGATCGGGGCGTCGCTGTGGGCGCCGCCGTTGACGATGTTCATCATCGGGACGGGGAGGACTTTGGCGTTCGGCCCGCCGAGGTATTTGTAGAGAGGGAGGCCGACCTGCTCGGCCGCGGCCTTGGCGGCGGCGAGGGAGACCGCGAGGATCGCGTTCGCTCCAATTTTCTTTTTCGTCGGGGTGCCGTCCACTTCCAGCATCGTTTTGTCGAGGCCGATCTGGTCGAGGGCGTCGAGGCCGACGAGCGCGGGGGCGAGGAATTTCCCGGTGTTGGCGACCGCCTTGGTGACGCCTTTGCCGAGGTAGGAGGTTTTGATTCCGTCGCGGAGTTCGACTGCCTCGTGTTCGCCCGTGCTGGCTCCGCTCGGGACGGCGGCGCGGCCGGTGACTCCTCCGGCGAGCTCGACGTCGGCTTCGACGGTCGGGTTTCCACGGGAGTCAAGGATTTGGCGGGCACGGATGGCTGTGATCGTAGTGGCTGACATATTGGTATGAGGTTGTTTGGTTGAAATAAATGCGGGCGCGTTAGAATCTCCAACCCGCGGAGACTGACAAGAACAAATGCGGTCAGGATTGACCGGAGTCAATTCACGATGCGGACGGGGGTGCCCATCGAGACGTTGTTGTAAAAGATTTTCGCCATTTTTTCCGGCATGCGGATGCATCCGTGGCTGTCGGGAACTCCCGGGAGAAATCCCTTGTGCATGCCCATGCCGGCATTGCTGAGGCGCATGAAGAACGGCATCGGAGCGCCGGCGAAGACAGCTCCGGGCGGCTTGGGATCTTTTTTTACATCCACGTTCCGGACGAGGACAACCCCTGCGGCGTCCACGTAATCGCCGTAGAGGTTCGAAACGTGGTTGGGTTCTTTCTGGAGAATTTTGTAATTTCCGGCCGGCGTGGCGAACCCCTCGCGTCCGGTGGAGAGGGCGGAAACGCCGACGAGTTTCGCCCCCTTGTAGAACGAGGCGGTCTGATCGGAGAGGTCGATCACGATCGAGGGCGCCCCCTCGACTCCGTCGCCATCCCAGTAGGAGTTTTTGTCGGCGAGCGTGGATTCGCTGGAGCGCGCGATGATCGAGCCGTCCTGGCCGAGGTACTGGGTGGCGCGGTTGTTCAGGCGGGCATCGTAAGAGGAGCAGCCGGCGAGGGCGGCGGCCAGGCAGAGGAAGAGCGGGCGGTTCATGGATGAAAATCTTGTGCCAATAAGCTTTTGCCGCGCCCGTGCGTCAAGCACGGAAAGGCGGCGCGGGAGGAACGAGGTTCTCACGGCGTCAAATCCCCTCGCCGTCGAGGCCGAAAACTTCCGCGGGCAGCACCGGTGATCCGCGCAGCACGTCGAGCAGGGTTGTCTGATCCATCAATGCGGCGACCATGTTCCTCGCGCGAAGAAGCACGCGGCGGAACCGGCAGACCGGTTCCTGCGAACAGCGCCTGTAATCGGTCACCGACACGCAGGCGATCGGGGCAAGGTATCCGTCGAAATGTCTCACGACCTCGCCCATCGTGATTTTCGCCGGGTTTTTTTTGAGGAGATAGCCACCGCGCTTGCCGGCGACACTTTCGACCCAGCCTCTTTCTTTGAGATCGAGCATGATGTGCTCAAGGAAACGCTTGGGCACGTCGTTTCTCCGGGCGAGTTCGCCGATGGGAATCGGGTCGCTCCCGTCGTATTCAACCAGAGTAAACAGCGCCCGCAGGGCATAGTCCGTGCGCATGGAAAGTTGCATAGACGACAAAAATAGCCGGGATTGGAGGCTGTTCAAGCAAGGTTTGGTTCGCAGGTGCTCCCTGCCGGAGGGCTTGCGGTTTGGGATTTTGTCCTCGCCTCGTGTGGAAATTTGGAATTCCGTGGATGAGGTTTTACAAAACACCATGAAAAAAATGAAGGTTGGGATACTCGGTTGCGGAAATATCAGCGGGATTTACGCGGAGGCGGGGAAGAAGTTCCGGAACATCGAGATCGCGGCGTGCGCGGATCTGGATTATTCACGCGCTCAGGCGTTGGCCGAGAAGTATGGCATCCCATCTCCGATGCGGGTCGAGCAGATGCTCGCCAGCGCGGAGATCGGGCTGGTGGTCAACCTCACGATCCCGTCGGTCCACGGGCAGCTCGGGCTCGAAGTTCTCCAGAACGGGAAGCACCTCTACAACGAAAAGCCGCTGGCACCGAAACGACGTGAGGCCCGCGAGATGATCTCTCTCGCACGCGGGAAGGGCCTGCGGATCGGGTGCGCGCCGGATACGTTTCTGGGTGCCGGGCTGCAGACCTGCCGGAAGCTGGTGGATTCCGGCGCGATCGGTGAGCCGGTGGCGGGAAGCGGGTTCATGATGAGCCCGGGCATCGAAGGCTGGCACCCGAACCCGGAATTTTTTTATAAAAAAGGAGCCGGTCCGCTTTTTGACATGGGGCCGTATTACCTCACGGCGCTTACCACTCTGCTCGGCCCGGTCCGACGGGTGAGCGGTGCCGCCCGCATCAGTTTTCCGGAGCGGGAAATCAAAAGTCAGCCGCTGGCCGGAAAAATGATCCGGGTCGAAACCCCGACCCATATTGCCGGGCTTTTGGAATTCGAATCCGGCCCGCTGGTGACCCTGGTGACGAGCTTTGACGTCCAGGCCCACAGCATGCCCAACATTGAGATCTATGGCTCGGAAGGCACGCTCTCCGTCCCCGATCCCAACACGTTCGGCGGGCCGGTTCGGATCCGGCGACAAGGGGAAAGCGAGTGGACGGAGATCCCATTGGAATTCGGGTATGCCGACAACAGCCGCGGCCTCGGAGTGTCGGATCTCATCGCCGCCGAACAGAACGGGCACGAGCACCGCGCGAACGCGCAGACCGCCTACCACGTGCTCGACATCATGCACTCGATCCTTGATGCCTCCGAGTCCGGGCAGCGCGTCGAGCTTGCCAGCTCGATGACCCGTCCGATGCCGATGCCGGAAGGGTTTGCGGAAGGTTGACCTTCGCGCCTCACCCGGACTGCGTGGCGACGAAGCGCGCGACCCCGGCGGCCGCATCAGGGGTGAAGGGCATTTCCGGCAGCGGCGGAAAACCCGGGCCCTGCCGCCGGATGTCCCCGCCCTGCCAAATCCACGCATCGGCGCGATACGGCCCGACGAGCCGCGGATCGCTCCAGGTGTGGATCCCGAGCATCGGCGCGCCGACCGCGGCCGCGAGGTGCATCGGGCCGCTGTCCACACTCACGACAAATCGCGCGCTGCGCAAAACCCCCAGCAGCGCGAGCAGCGTGGTTTTTCCCGCCAGATTCACGACGGGCATCCCGCCGGGCACGTCCCCCATGCCGACGATCACGACCGGCGCGGAGCTCCGCGCGCGGAATTCCGTGACAAACGCCCGGATCGCTTCGGCACCCAGCGATTTCCCCGCGCCGCGGGCGAACGGATGCAGAACAACATACCCGCCGGAAATTTCCGACGGGATACCCGGCGGCAACGGGAATTCGCATTCCTCCGGAACATCGATGCCCAGCAGGGGAAGAACCCGCAAATACCGCCTCACCGCATGCTCGCCCGGCAGCACCTCGGTGGTGCGGTTGTAAAAAAAACCCGCGCCCTCTCGCGCATCTCCGAGCCCGCAGACAAGCCGGCCGCCGCTGCACTTCGCCATCCATGCGCTCCGCAGAAGCCCTTGCAGATCCACCACCACATCCGGCTGCAAACTCCCGAGCGCGCGATACCAGCGCGCCGCGCGCGCCCAGCCGGCCACCCCGCGAAACTCCTCCCTCGGAAAAAACTTTGCCGCAGAAACCGCGGGATTCCCCTCCAGCAGCGGCGCCCAGCGCGGATCCACCACCCACGTCAAGACCGCTTCCGGCCAGGCCCGCCGGATCGCCGACGCCACCGGCAACGCATGAACCACATCCCCCATCGACCCGGGCTTGATCAGCAGAACCGATCTCATCGCGGGTTCACGCGGCCGGCTGGACCTTTGCGAGCCGCCGCTCCGGAAGAGCGGAAAGAATTTTTCCGGCGGCGGCGGCGGCGGTGATCCCGTGTTTGGCACGGAGCACCGGGACGCTGCCGTGCTCGATGAACTGATCCGGCCATCCGACGCGCACGACCGGGGTCACGATGCTCTGCTCCGCGAGATGTTCCATGACCGCGCAGCCGAAGCCGTTCGCCAGCACATGATCCTCCATCGTGCAGACGACCTCGCTTCCGCGCGCAAAAAATTCGATTGTCGCCGCGTCGAGCGGCTTGATCCAGCGGGCGTTGATAACCGCGGTGGAGATGCCCTGCTGCTCCAGGGTGGACGCGGCTTCGAGGGCAAGCTCGCACATGTTGCCGAGCGCAAAGATCACCGCGCGCGACCCGTGGCGCAGAACCTCGGCCTTCCCGATCTCAAGAATTTGCGGCGTTTTTTTTGCGGCGGCGCCGGTGCCCGCTCCGCGCGGATACCGGATCGCGATCGGCCCGTCGTGGTAGTTCACCATCGTCCAGAGCATGTCGGCGAATTCCTCCTCGTCCTTCGGCTGCATCTGCGCGAGCCCGGGAACCGCCCGCAGGAACGCGATGTCGAAAAGCCCGTGGTGGGTCGGCCCGTCGTCGCCCGAGAGCCCGGCGCGGTCCATGCAGAGCGCGACATTGAGGTTCTGCAGGGCCATGTCGTGAAGGATCATGTCGTAGGAGCGCTGCATGAACGTGCTGTAGATCGCAAGGAACGGCTTCATCCCCTGCGCGGCCAGCCCGCAGGCGAAGATCGCGGCGTGCTCCTCGGCAATCCCCACATCGAAGAACCTTTCCGGATGGCGCTTGGCAAAGCCCACGAGCCCGGTGCCGGAAGGCATCGCGGCGGTGATGGCGGCGATCTTGTTGTTGTGGTCGGCGAAGTTCGCCAGCGTCCGGCCGAGGAGTTCGGAATACGTCGGGGTCGGCCCGGCGTCGGTCTCGCCGGTATCCAGGTGAAATTTCCCGAGCCCGTGGAACTTGTCCGGCTTCTCGATCGCCGGCGCGTAGCCTTTGCCCTTCTGCGTGAGGATGTGAAGGATGACCGGATCGTTCTGCGTCTTGAGGAACTCGAACGTCTCGGTGAGCAACCCGACATCATGCCCGTCAATCGGCCCATAATACCGGATCCCGAGATCCTCGAAAATCACATTCGGGGCCAGGAGGTTCTTGAGCCCGACCTCCGCCTTGTGCGCGAGCTTGCGGGCGCTTTTCCCGGCGATCCACTCGACGAATTTCGCCGCCTTGTCATGGAGGCCGGCATACGTCGGGTTCGTGACGATCCGGTTCAGGTATTCCGCGACCGCTCCGACATTTTTTGCGATCGACCACTCGTTGTCGTTGAGGACGATGATCAGTCGCCTGGTCGTCGAGGCGATGTTGTTGAGCGCCTCGAACGTGATCCCGCAGGTGAACGCCCCGTCGCCGGCCACGCAGACGACGTGCTCGTCGCCACCGAGCATGTCGCGCGCGGCGGCCATGCCCAGCGCGGCGGAAAGCGCGGTGCCCGCGTGCCCCGCCCCGTAGCAGTCGTGCTCGCTCTCGGCGCGCAGCAGAAACCCGTTGAGCCCGCCGAATTGCCGGATCGTGGAGAACCGCCCGCAGCGCCCGGTCAGAAGCTTGTGCACATACCCTTGGTGGCTCACGTCAAAGACCAGCTTGTCGCGCGGCGTGCTGAACACCCGGTGCAGCGCGATCGTGAGCTCGACAACCCCCAGGTTCGGCCCGAGATGCCCACCGGTCGTGGACAGCACACGGATCAGCTCGGCGCGGATCTCGGTCGCCAGCAAAGGCAGTTCCTCCGCAGGAAGCACCTTCACATCGGCCGGCGAATCGATTCCGGCCAGAAGCGACGCGGCCTGCGGTTTCGGCGTCGGTTCAGGCATCCGAATCCTTGAAGTCCTCGAGCTCCACGGCTCCCCGCGCATTGCGCGAAATGATCTGGATCCTCTTCTCGGCCGCGTCCAGCTTTTCCTGGCAGAATTTCACCAGCCCGACCCCCTCCTCGTAGCGCACGATCAGCGCCTCGAGCGGCAGGCTCCCCTCCTCCATCTCCGCAACAATCTCGGAAACCCGCGCCATCGCGGACTCCAAAGTCGGCTTCTCAGGTTTTTGCGCCATGACTCCATATCAGTAAAATTCCGGCGGAAACGCAATCAGGAACGGTTGGCGGCATCAGACGAAAACCGGTTCCGGCCCTGCGGCGGGCAGGAGGCCACAGGCGGCGAGCGTCTCGCGGAATTTCCGGATCGCCTGCTTTTCGGGTTCGCCGATCGGGTAGCGGATCGAGCGGGTGAGGTAGTCGAGCGCGGCGACGGGGTCGGGCTCGCGGGCGGCGATTTCCCGGCGGGCGGCGAGTCCCGCGCGGGCGGCCTCGCGGAGAAGGTCGGCGGTTTGCGGCGGCGCATTTTCCGCAAGCATCCATGCCGCGAAGACAAACGGGAGCCCCGTCCATTCGTGCCATGCCCGGCCGAGATCGAGGACGGACCATGAGGCGTCCATCCCGCTCTGGAACCGCAGGGCCGGGTCGCCGATGATGAGGCGCGCGGCATTTGTGTCGTCCGATGTTTCGACGAGGCGCGGGGAAATCCGGAGCCGCATGGCGAGGAGCACGCGCAGGAGGTGGGAGGAGGTTCGGGAGGCCGGGTCGAGGACGATCTCGGGAACGGCCTCCAGCGGGCCGCGGTGGACGACGACGACACTATGCACCGCGCCGAGCGATCCGATCCCGAAGCCGTCCACGATGCGCGGTTGAGGAAGCCGGAAAATTTCGTAAACCGGCAGGAGTGCCGCGTCATAGCGGCCGACGGCAAAGCGCTCCGAAAGGACGGACGGCGTCGCGAGCTCCGCCTCGAGGTCGTGGAGGAGCGGGCGGGCGTTGAGGTAGGACACGCAGCCGAGACGCGGGAGGCTCATGGTTCGATCCGCCGGTAAAAGCTGTCGCGTTGCGCCGGCACGCGGCCGGCTCCGCGGATTGCCTTTTCGAGAGCCTCCGCCGTTTGCTTCCGCGGGGTCGGCGCCCCGGCCATGTGAAAAACTTTTTCTTCCTGGATCGTGCCGTGAAGGTCGTCCACTCCGAAGGAGAGCGAGATCTGGGCGAGCGGGAGTCCGAGGCTGATCCAGTAGCCGGTGATGTGGGCGATGTTGTCGAGGTAGATCCGGCTGATGGCGAGGTTGCGGAGCTCCTCGTGGGCGGTCGCGTGCGGGATCCCCTGGAGGCCCGGGCGCGCACCGTCTGGCTCGAACGCGAACGGGACAAACCCCGTAAACCCGCCGGTCTCGTCCTGGAGCCCGCGGAGCCTCCGCAAATGATCCACCCGGTGACCCGCATTTTCAATGTGTCCGTAGAGCATCGTGCAGGTGCTCCGCCCGCCGAGCTCATGCCATGTCCGATGGACGTCCGCCCACTCGTCGGCCGTCTCTTTGCCCAAGCAAATTTTGTCGCGGATTTCCTGGTCGAAGATCTCTGCCCCGCCGCCGGTGATCGCCCCGAGCCCGTGCTCGCGAAGCAGGACGAGCGTCTCGCGCACCGGCATCTTGAAAATCCGGTCGGCCAGGTGGCGGATCTCGACGGCCGTGAACGCCTTGATGACGAGCCCGGAATCGATCGCCCGCAGATCGCCCAGGAGATCCAGATACCAATCCCGCGGAAGCGAGGGATGCAGCCCCCCGACCATATGGATCTCGGTGATCCCGTGCTTCACCGCGTCGCGGACGGCGGACACGATTTCCGGGGCCGCCATCTCAAAGGCATGCGGCTCGCGCTTCTTCGCTCCAAACGCGCAGAACCCGCACGAGAGCAGGCAGACGTTCGAGTAGTTGATGTAGCGGTTGTGGATGTAGGTCGCGACGTTGCCGTTGATCCGCTCGCGAATCACATTCGCAATGGCCCCGATCCCGTTGAGATCATGGCTCGCGTAAAGCGCCAGCGCGTCGGCATCAGAAATCCGCGCGCCCGAAAGCACCTTCGCGGCAATCGACCGAAGCCCGGGATCCAAAAGACGAAAATTCACACCCCTTGCATCCCAGATCCCGGCCCGCCTGCGCAAGCCGGATTCCTCCTCGGATTCCTCGGAACCGTCGCGCGCGCCCATTCAAAACCGGCCCGCCCGACAGGGTCGGCATCAACAAATAATGTCCCAGGTGGGACATTATTTGTGAGGGGTTGGAATTTCGTGCCGCGGGGGCGCGGGATTTTCAATACCGGTAATGTTCCGGTTTGTAGGGGCCTTCGACCGGGACGCCGAGGTATTCCGCCTGGGCCTTGGAGAGCTTCGTGAGCTGGACTCCGATTTTTCCGAGGTGGAGGCGGGCGACTTCCTCGTCGAGCTTCTTCGACAGCCGGTAAACCGACTTTTTGTATTTGTCCTTGTTCTGCCAGAGGTCGAGCTGGGCGAGCGTCTGGTTGGTGAACGAGTTCGACATGACGAAGCTCGGGTGGCCGGTCGCGCAGCCGAGGTTGACGAGGCGGC
>JBAXXD010000101.1:0-13697 GCA_037128135.1 Verrucomicrobiia bacterium | reverse complement strand
TCATCGCCGTCCCGAGCCTCGCGCTCATCCGCCAGACGCTCAAGGTGTGGCTGCGCGAGACGATGGCCAACCACCAGGCCGTGGAATGGATTTGCGTGTGCAGCGATGAATCCGCCGGCCGCATCGAACGCGATGACGTAGCTGTCCTGCGGCAGGATCTCGGCGTGCCTTGCCTCACGGCTCCGGGCGAGATCGCCGCCTGGCTGAAGCGAAAGCACCGAGGTCTCACCGTGGTCTTCACCACCTACCAGAGCGGAGAGGCGCTCTCGAAGGCGGCGCGCGCGGCGAAGTTCCGCTTCGATCTCGGCGTCATGGATGAGGCGCACAAAACCGTCGGGGACGGCAGCAAGCTCTTCTCCCACCTGCTGCACGATAAGAACCTGCCCGTGGCCCGCAGGATCTTCATGACCGCCACCGAGCGCCGCTATGCCGGCAAGGGCGACACCGTCCTCAGCATGGACGACCCCGCGATCTACGGCGAAACCTTCCACCTGCTCTCGTTCAAACGCGCGTTAGAATACAAGCCGCCGATCCTCAGCGATTACAAAATCATCAGCATCTCGGTCTCGCGCGAAGAAGTCGCGGAGCTGATCCGTTCAAACATTTTTGTCAGGCCGGACAAAGGCGCGTGGAGCAAGGAAGTCGAAGCCGACATGCTGGCATCCCTCATCGCCCTGCGGAAGGCGATGACGAAGCATCCGATCCGCCACGCGGTCTCGTTTCACAGCAGCATCCATCGGGCGGAGCTGTTCAAGTCCCACAACGATGCCTTTTCCGGCACGTTTCCTGAACTGGGAAAACTGGAGACGTTCCATGTCTCCGGAAAGACCCCCACCGGCACCCGGGCGCGCAGCATCGGAGACTTCGCCCGAACCAAACGCGCTCTCATCACCAACGCCCGCTGCCTCACCGAAGGCGTGGACGTTCCGGGAATTGACTGCGTGCTCTTCGCCGATCAACGCCGGAGCGCGGTGGATATCGTGCAGGCCGTCGGTCGCGCCCTGCGCCCCGCGCCAGGAAAGAAGCTCGGCTATGTCATCGTCCCAATCCTCCACGATGCCGATGCCTCGCCGGATGACATCTTCGATTCGGACTCGTTCCAGGAGATCCTCACCACCCTCCGCGCCCTGGCCGCAAATGATGACCGGATCATCGAGTATTTCCGGACCGTCTCACAAGGACGGCAACGAACCGGCGGCGGAAGCGTCGAGTTCGATTTGGATGAACGGATCGCCAAGAAAATCGACCTTTCTCAGTTCGTTCAGGACATCGAACTCAAATGCTGGGATCGGTTGGCCAAGCTGGCATGGAGGCCGTTTCATGATGCTCGACAGTTCGCCAGAACTCTCTGCCTTAAAGGATCATCTGATTGGTACAAATACTCCAGGAATCTTATGCCGGAAAAGGGGAGCCCCCCTTCCGATATCCCAACTGCGGTAGATCGAGTTTATGAACATCAAGGTTGGTGCAGTTGGGGCGACTGGCTTGGAACAGGAGAAATAGCGTCTCAGTTAAAAAGATATCAAGAGTTCACAACAGCCAGATCCTTTGTTAGAAATCTTGGTCTAAGAAATCGAGTTGAGTGGAGACTATATTGTAGCGGTAATCTACTCCAAAAAGGATCTTTGCCAGAAGATGTTCCCTCAGCACCATGGATAGTATACTCAAGAAAAGGCTGGCGTGGTCTTGGAGACTGGCTTGGGACTGGCAATGAGGCCGCTCACCTACGGAAGTTTCGTAACTTTCGTAAAGCTCGATCCTTTGCTCGCAAACTCAGACTACAGAGTCAAAGTGAATGGTTTTCCTTTGCAAGGGGAAAACTGCCACATAAGGGTAGGTTGCCTTCCGACATTCCAGCAAACCCTCATGTTGTTTACGAAAATGATGGATGGATTGGCTGCGGTGATTGGTTAGGCACAGGAAATATTGCGGCACATCTCAGAAAATATCGAAATTTTGTTAAAGCCCGGAGATTTGCTCACACGCTTGGCCTTCACGGTCAAAGTGAATGGAGGAGATACTGTAAGGGCGAAGCGCGCAAAAAGCGTTTGTTACCTTTAGATATACCTGCTAATCCACATGTTGTTTACACTAACAGTGGGTGGGCAGGATTTGGTGATTGGCTAAATACCAGAAATCTTTCTAACAAATATCGAGTTTTTGATCCATTCAAAAAGGCTCGTTTGTTCGCGCGATCACTAAAGTTACGAACACTAAAAGAATGGCAGCAATTCACAAAGGGCGATTTACCACAAAAAGGAAGATTGCCGACCAACATCCCCTCAACGCCCAGCAGAACATACGCCGACAAAGGTTGGATCAGCATCGGAGACTGGCTTGGGACGGAAACTGTTACTGCTCAGTTGCGTCAATATCGCACTTTTAAAAAAGCTAGAGCCTTCGCCCGTGGCCTTTGTCTCAGAAACACATCCGAATGGAGAGCTTTCTGCAAAGGTAATCTCCATGAGAAAGGAACCCTGCCTGCCGATATTCTTGCTAATCCGCAGCGAACATATGTTGACCAAGGTTGGGATGGCTATGGCGACTGGCTTGGCACAGGAAGAACAAGAAGGAAAAAGCGGACCTGAAGTTTCGCAAATGAATTTTTTGAACCGAAAACTATTATCATCTTTGACTGATCCTAAATTCCTGGCAAAGCCGGAGGCTTGTGATGAGATCCTCTCTAAGCGGCTTGTTCTAAGCGCGTGCTCCTTTGTCGCCAAGGAGTGTCTCCTCGACCAAATCCCGTGGCATGGGCATCTTGCCCATGCGTATCAATCCAGCAACACATGGGCAGGATGCCCATGCTACGCCATGGTTTCTACGCGACATCTTTCTCTCAAATATCCCCAGTTTTTCCATGCCATCCCTTTCCCTGTTTCGCCCCGACTCTTCCGATTTCCTCCTCAGTTTTTCTGATTCTCGACTGCACGATCAGTCAAACTCTGTGAGTCTCCCCCTCAAAATGACACCCAAAAACCTCCGTTGATGTTTTCCGCGGAGAGGCTACTCTTACACCAAACCGCTCCGTGTTATCTTCATGAAACGAATCCTCCTCCCCGTCCTCGCACTGGCCCTTGCCTCCACCGCCATCGCCGCCGACAACCCCGCGAAACCCGATCAATCCGCCCTCTGCGGAGGATACTCGCCAGCTGAAATCGACTCCGAGGTGCGGACGGTCGCGGAATTTGCCGTCAAAACTCAGAGTGAGTCCACCGAAAGAGCGCTCAAACTGATCAAAATCCTGAAAGTGGAGCGCCAGGTGGTCGCCGGCCTGAATTTCCGGCTGGAGATCGAAGTGGCCGACGGCAGCAAGCACCTCAAAGCGCGTGCCGTGGTCTGGAAGAAACTCGACGGATCGTTCGCCCTGACATCCTGGGGCGCGCTCTGATCATTTCAGGTTTTCCTTCCCGTGGTGCCGGTTGCGGCCAGCGTGAAGACGAAGATCTGACGCAGGGCCACCGAAATGTCCGAACCACTGGGCGATGCCATATTGGCTTGCATCGGTTCTTTCCTGCGGGCAGGATGATTTTTTTAGAACACCAAACGATTTTATAATAACCCCATGAGATCCATAATAATATGAAAGCTCTTATTCCCATCCTTTTTTGCATGTTGCCAGTAGCAGTCCGAAGCGATGAGCCGGCAGTCACCGCTCAGGAGCTTGCTCACCATCTGGGCATCGCGACGTGGACTTCATCATTCCGATTGCCGGGTTTCGATTTGGGCATTCAGATTCTACATATAAAAAACGGGAAAGTTGCTGATGCCATTTTAGGGGATGGGGCTTTTCCTACCGACCGTGAGTTCACTCGTGTGGCAATCGAAGCAAGCCATACATCGGGAGGAACCAGATTCAGCCTTCAGACTGGAGGCGGGCCCTCGCTAAGCGTGTTGTGCAAGGCATCAATTCCTCTCGATACAATTGTGCCGTTGCCTTCGAATCTCGCAGCGGGAGATTATGTGCTGGGTGGTGACATTCCGGACGAACGACTCAAGCAAGACCTGAACCAGCTCCCGTTAACGATCAAAGAAATCAAAGAAGGCGTTCTCCTGCGCGTCACAACGCCCAAAAAGAACTAAGCGGGAGGCAGCCAAACGGGAAAGGGGTCCTTACCAGTCCTTGCCCTTTGACACATTCCGATGTCATCTTCGAAGGGGTTCTGCGTGCGCGCAACACCTATCTTGAAGCAGCCGGTATCGATCCCTCCGGGTGGATCGCGAGGCAGGCGGCGCCGATGATGCCTGCCTCGTTCCGCATCTGGGCGGCCTCGACGATGACCTCGGTCTTTGATGCCAGGTAAGGAAGGAATTTTTCCGACTTGTTGCTGACTCCTCCTCCGATGATGAAGAGGTCGGGAGAAAAGAGCTTTTCGAGATAGGCGAGGTAATCGCTGACCAGCGCTGCCCATTTTTTCCAACTGAGGCCCTTGTCCTCCCGGACTTTCTCCGAGGCGCGTTTCTCCGCGTCCTTTCCGCGGATCTGGATGTGGCCGAACTCGGAGTTGGGCAGAAGCCGCCCCTCGTGAAAAATCGCGGAGCCGATCCCGGTGCCGAACGTGAGGAGGATGACGACGCCGTCCCGGCCGCGTCCGGCGCCGAAATGCATCTCGGCGATGCCTGCGGCGTCCGCATCGTTGACCACGGTCACCGGGCCGCCGAGGTGGCTGCGGAAGAGCTCGGCCGCGTCGGTGCCGATCCACGACTTGTCCACGTTGGTTGCCGAATAAACGACGCCCTTTTTGACGATGGCAGGAAACGTGACCCCGGCCGGACCGGAATAATCGAAGTGCCTGGCGATCTGTTCGATCACATCCGCCACCGCGTTCGGCATAGCGGGCTGAGGGGTCGGAATCCGGAATCGCCCGGCGAGCAGCTCGCCGGTTTCCACGTTCACCGGAGCCCCTTTGATGCCTGTTCCGCCAATATCGATGCCGAGCGCAGTCATGGTTCAGAGTGTAATTCGAAATGGGAAATTCGAAATGATAAAATATCGCAACTTTTCATTCGGCCGCCGGTTGAATCCGCCAATGAAAGCAACAATCACTCTACTGGCGGCGCTTGCGCTCGCCGCAACCGCAGCAACTTCCCTCGCACAAACTCCGGCCGCGGCAGCATGCGAATCATCCTCAGGAAAAAAGCACCATGAAAAAGGCGGAAATGGCCCCCTTGCTTCGCTCAATCTCACACCGGACCAAAAAGCGCAGATCGATGTCCTGCGTGCAGATCTGCGGACGAAGGTGGAAACCATCCATTCCAATGCGGCGCTGACTCCCGAACAGAAAAAGGAACAAATCAAGGGATTGCGCCAAGCGAACCGAACCCAGGTGGAGGCGATCCTGACGCCGGATCAACTGGCCCAATTGAAAAAGGCCAAAGCCGACCGCAAGGAGCACCACAAAGCGGGTGGCGAAGCGAGCCCGCAGGCCAGCCCGGCGAAGTAATTCCAGTCGCGTTTTTTGTCCGCAGGTTCGGTTTTGGAGTGGCTTCGGCATGTTGAAGCCAAGTTTCACTCCCCATTTTGGTGTCTTGCACCCGCGCGGTATCTGGAGCACCTTCAATGGGTCTTCGCCATTGCAAGAAACAACCCGAACGAAGGAAGCCTGCCGATGAGTGCCACCCTTGACTTTGAAACTCTGAAAACCGGAAGCCTGTTGGATGCCCTGCCCGACGGAGTATATATCACCGACCGGATGCGGCGGATTCTTTATTGGAACGCCGCTGCCGAGCGCATCACCGGCTGGCAGAGAGCGGACGTGGTGGGCCGGAGTTGCAGCGACAACATCCTGGTGCATATGGACAAGGATGAGCATCCCCTTTGCGGCGAGGAATACTGCCCCCTGCATCGCTCGATGGAGACCGGCTGTACCAGCACGGCACCGGTGCTCGTCTTTGCGAAGTCAAAAGACGGCCCGCGCATCCCCGTCGAAGTGACGGTCGCACCGCTTCGCAACAGCGAGGGGGAGGCTGTCGCCGGCATTGAGGTGTTCCGCGACATGAGCGCGACAATTGACGACCTGAATCGCGCGCGGGTGATCCAAAGCCTCAGCGTTTCCAGCCCGCTTTCTCCAGACGACCGCCTCCACATCGGCACGCGATACGTCCCGCACGACCTCGTGGGCGGGGACTTTCTGCGAGTGGAACAGATCGACGGGGATCATTATGCCGTGCTGGTGGCGGATGTGATGGGCCACGGCATGGCTGCAGCCCTCTACACCATGCAACTGCGTTCGCTTTGGGAGGAAAACCGTCCGCTCCTCGGTTCCCCTCCGGATTTTCTCTCCGCATGGAACCGGCAGCTGCATGAACTCTCCAATGAAGACGACCACTTCGCCACCGCCGTTCACTTGGTCGCGAACGCTGCGGATGGAACCGTGAAATATGCGTTGGCCGGCCATGAGCATCCGTTGCTGCTGCAGGCAGGCGGGCAGGAAATGGACAGTCCGAAACTTCATGGCCCATGCCTTGGACTTCTGCCCAAAGCGGACTTCCCATGCAACCGGGCTGTCATGGAACGGGGCGACCGCTTGCTGCTATTTACAGACGGCGCCGTCGAGGTGGACGGCGAGGAGGGAAAAGAACTCGGCCGCGCGGGACTCGTGCGGATGCTGGCAGCCTGCGGGGGCGAGGTCAACGCGCTCGCCGGGATCGAGCAAATGCTGGTCCGCTTCAATAGAAACATCCGGCTCGAAGACGATCTGACCCTTGTTCTGCTCACCCGCATGTGAACGTGGCGGTGCTGAGCGACCAAACGGGCGGGACGGCTGCTCCTCCAGTGCCCGTACACTTTACCGCCTCTGACCCGTCCTCAAATTTTTTGATCGGCCCGCGGTCGGATCTCGTGTTAAGTTTACAAAAATGCTGCGAAAAATAAAAATCTTTCTGCCCCTCCTGGCCCTTGCCGTTCTTTTTGAGGGCTGCAAAAAACCGGCGCCTCCGGGCGCGAGGCCGCCACGGCCGGTCATCGCGGCGATCGCCGAGTCGGCCGATGTGCCGCTCTACATCGACCAGATCGGACGGTGCGTGGCGTTCGAGCGCGTGATGATCCGCCCTCAAGTCTCCGGCCCGGTGACCGCGATCCATTTTGCCGACGGGGCCGACATCAAGATCGGCGACCTCCTTTTTACGATCGACCCGCGCCCGTTCCAGGCCAGCTGCGACGCCGCGCTCGCCACCCTCACCCAGGTGCAGGCGAAGGCGGAATTCGATATTTCCCAGCTCAAGCGAAGCCAGAAACTCAGCGACAACCGGGTGGTCTCGCCGCAGGATCTCGATAGCGCCCGCAGCGCCGAGCAATCGTCACAGGCCGGACTCAATGCCGCCCGCGCCGGCGCCGAAACCGCGAAGATCAACCTCGCCTACAGCTCGATCTCCTCTCCGGTCAACGGCCGCACGGGCAAGCATCTCGTGGATATCGGCAATATCGTCAAAGCGAACGAGACCGACATGCTGGAGATCCAGCGCCAGCAGCCGATCTACATCGAATTCATCATCCCGGAAAATGCCCTGCCGCGGGTGCGCTCTTACCTTGCCAAGGGCACGCTCGCGGTCGAGGCCGCGCTGCCGGACGACCCGTCCTCCGCTCGAACCGGAAAGCTCGATTTCCTCGACAGCGGCGTGAACCCGGACTCCGGCACCGTTCTCCTGCGCGGGGTTTTTGAAAATGAGGATCGCTTTTTCTGGCCGGGCCAGTTTGTGAGGGTGAGGATCCTCCTCGACACGCTCCGGAGCACCGTCCTCATCCCGGCCGAGGCGGTCCAGACCGGGGCCGACAACCTTTTTGTTTTCGTCATCAGCCCGGATAACAAGGCGGTGGTTCGCGCGGTGAAGACCGGTCAGCTTCAGGGCCACAACATCGTGATCTCCGAGGGCGTCCAAGCGGGCGAGAAGGTGGTCGTCACCGGCCAGCTCGGCCTCTCGAACGGCGCGGCCGTACGCCCGCAGTCGCCGTGAACCGGGCCGCCCGCGCATGAACTCAAACCTCTCCGAGCTTTTCGTCCGCCGGCCGGTCATGACGACTCTCCTGGCCGCGAGCGCCGCCATTTTTGGCGTGATCGCCTTCCTCCAGCTTCCGGTCAACGACCTGCCGGTGGTGGATTTTCCGGTGATCAACGTGTCGGTCGGCTACCCCGGCGCAACCCCGGAGGCGATGGCCAGCCTGATCGCCACGCCGCTCGAAAAGCAGTTCCTGCAGATGCCCGGCATCAAGCTCATCACCTCGACGAGCACCCAGGGATCGACCGCGCTCACGCTCGAATTCAACCTCGATAAAAGCGTGGATGCCGCCGCGACCGACGTCCAGGCCGCGATCACCCAGGCGACCGGAAGCCTTCCGCTGGATCTCCCCACCCCGCCGACCTTCTCCAAATTCAACCCGAACGACCAGCCGATCGTTTATATCGCGGTGACGAGCGAGACGATGCCCGCAGGCAAGCTCTACGATTTCGCCTCGACCCAGATCGCCCAGCGGATCAACACGGTCGATGGCGTCTCGAAGGTGGACATCTTCGCGACGAAGTCCGCGATCCGCATCAAGGCCGACCCCTCGAAGCTCGCCACGCGCGGGCTCACCGTGAAGGATCTCGCCGCAGCGGTCGGCGCGGGAACCTCCTATGTCGGCTCCGGGCAATTGGACGGAACAAACACCACGATCCTCCTCCAGCCACGCGGCCAACTCGAATCCGCGGAGGATTACGCGGGGCTCATCATCGCCGTGCGCAATGGCTCGCCGGTTTACGTCCGCGACGTCGCAGAGATCCGCGACTCGCTGCAGGATGAACGTCAGGAGCGCCACTTTTGGCTCCGGGGAACGAAGGTGCCGGCCGCCTCCATCGTGCTCGCCGTCTCACGCCAGGCCGGAGCGAATGTGATCCAGACGTCATCGGCGATCATGGACCTCCTCCCGCAGATCCGGGCGGATCTGCCGGATTCGATCCGCCTGGATCTCCTCTACGACCGCGCGGCCACGATCCGCGCGTCCGTCGAGGACGTCAAAGAAACCCTCCTCATCGCGTTCGTGCTCGTCGTGGCCGTCATTTTTGTTTTTCTCGGCCGGGCGACCGACACGCTGATCCCGGCGGTGGCGCTGCCGATGTCGCTCGCGATCACGTTCATCGCGATGAAATTTCTGGGCTTCAGCCTCGACAACCTTTCGCTGCTCGCGATCACCCTCTCGATCGGGTTTCTCGTGGACGACGCGATCGTGTTTCTCGAGAACACCGTGCGGCGCATGGAGGGGGGGGAAAACGCCCTCGACGCCACGATCCACGGCGCGCGGGAGATCAGCTTCACGATCCTTTCGATGACGGTCTCGCTCGCGGCGGTGTTTCTGCCGCTGGTTTTCATGCCGGGCTTGCTCGGGCGCCAGCTTCAGGAATTCGCCATCACGATCATCGTCTCGATCCTGGCCTCTGGGGCCGTTTCGCTCACGCTCACCCCGCTGATGTGCGCGCGCCTGCTCGGCGGGCACCGGTCCGGAAAAAAGACGCGACTGGAGCGCGCATCGGGAGCGATCCTCTCGAGGGTCATTTCGGCCTACGGGCGCTCGCTCCACTTCTTTCTCCGCCACACATGGATTTCCCTCGTCGGCTGGCTCGTGTGCCTGACCGGGACGTTCGTCCTTTTTCTCGCCGTGCCAAAGTCGCTCCTTCCCATCGGCGACAGCGGGTTTATCCGCGGCATCTTCCAGGCCCAGGAGGGCTCGTCCCCGGTGCGGATGCGCGACTTCCAGCGGACCGTGGATCAGGTGTTCCGCGCGGACGAAGCGGTGGACACCCAGATCTCCCTAACCGGTCTCGCGAGCCGCTCCTCCTCGTCCCAAGGCATGGTCGTCGCGTTCCTCAAACCCCGCGACAAACGCCCGCCGATCTCCGCCGTCATCGGACGCCTCACCAAAAGCATCAACGCCACTCCGGGCATCATGGCGTTTCTCCAGGCCAACCCGGTCCTGCAGATCAGCACCGGGGCGACGGCGACAAGCCAGGGGAAATTTGCGTATGCGCTCACGGGAATCGATGCCGCCGCAGTCAACCGCGCCACGCTGGATCTCGTCTCCAAGCTTGCGGCCTACCCCGGATTCCTTTTCGTCAACAGCGACCTCAAGCTCAATACCCCGAGCCTCCGCATCGACATCCTGCGCGACCAGGCGTCGAGCTACGGCGTGACCTCCTCCGAAATCCTCGACACGATCCGCGCCGCCTACTCGCAGAACTACGCCTACCTCATCAAAAAACCGAACGACCAATACCAGGTGATCATCGAGGCGGCGGACGACCTCCGCGACCATATCACCGATCTGGAGAAACTTTATGTGCGCTCGGAGAACGGGACCCTTGTGCCGCTCCCCGCCGTCGCCCGCTGGACGCCCTCCCTCGGCCCCCAGTCGGTCAACCACATCAACCAGTTCCCGTCGGCCACGATTTTCTTCAGCCTCACCCCGGGCGCGGTCATCGGCGAAGCGGCGAAGTTCGTCGAGAAAACCGCCGCAGCGACGCTTCCCCAGGGGGTTCGCGGCAGCCTCCAGGGCGAAGCAAAGGTCTTCAAGGAAACAATCGCCAGCCTCGCCGTCCTTATGATATTCGCCGTGTTCACAATGTATGTCATCCTCGGCATCCTCTACGAAAATTATTTTCACCCGCTGACGGTGCTGACCGCGCTGCCGGTGGCGGCGGTCGGCGGCTTGGCATGCCTCCTCCTCTTCGGCATGGAGGCGTCGCTCTACGCCTACGTCGGCATGTTCCTCCTCATCGGCATCGTGAAAAAAAATGGGATCATGATGGTGGATTTCGCGCTGCAGCGGAAGGCCGGCGGGCTCGACAGCCGCGCCGCCGTGCACGAGGCGTGCATCGAGCGGTTCCGCCCGATCATGATGACCACGTTCGCCGCTCTCATGGGCGCGATCCCGCTGGCGCTCGGCTACGGGGAGGACGGCGAATCCCGCCAGCCGCTCGGCGTCATCATCGTCGGCGGCCTTCTTGTTTCCCAGCTCATCACCCTCTACGTGACTCCCGCGCTCTTCCTGGTGCTCGAGCGTTTCCAACTGGCGTTGTCGCGCCGCTCCGGATCCCCGCCTGCCCACTGAAAACCCGATCATTCTGACTATGGAAAAACGCTCGAAGAAAACGCTTGTGGACAAGTTCGCCGAAAGGCGGAAGAAGGACGAACCGGTTCCAGCGGGAAAGCCGCAGGACTCCGAGGCGCTGCTCGTGTCCATCGTTTCCCTGCTCCAGAAGCTCGTGCAAAAAACGCAGGACTCCGAGGTGCCACCGAAAGAACATGCGCAGGACTCCGAGGCGACTCCTAAAGAAAAACCGCAGGAAGCCGAGTCTCCCTCGACTGAAGACCCGCACCTCCTCGAGAACCGGCCCATGGGAAAACGCCCTTTCCCGATCGTCGCGAGGGCCGAGGATACGGAGGCGCAAACCGATATCGCGACGGAGGGGCAGCCGGGCGTGTTCGGCAGGATCCTGCAGGAGTTTGTCCCCGGGTTGCAGAACTGGCTGCACGACCGGCGCAACCGCCGCGATACGATCCGGGTTCTGCAGCGCATCCGCCATGCCGGCGGACACCCCGGCGCGGAGGCGCTCCCGGCCAGAGCGCTCCCGAAACTCGCCAGCCCCCGGGCGCGCAAGCGGCGCATCGCTGCATGGCGGGTTTTCCGCCCGGTTCTCCGCTGGCAGCGCCGCTCCCCGAAGGCTGTTTTCGCGACGTATTTCGGCGTTTTGGGTGCCTTGTCGCTTTTCGTCACGGCCTGCTTTTTGATTCCGTCTTTGGAAAAAAAGCCTGCCGCGCCCACTGCGCCTGCCGCTCCCGCCGTGGTCTCGATGAAGCTCGGGGTTCCGGCAGTCAAGGCCCTTCAACCGCCCGCCAGGACAGCGCCGGCAAACGCCCGCGGGCGTCAGGCCCTCGCGGAAAAATATTTCCAGGACGGCAACTACGCCGCAGCCGAGCAGCAGTTCCGCGAGATCCTGCCCACCACAGAATTCCGCGCGCTCACCGGCTTCCAGATTTTTCTCTGCATGCTCAAGCAGGGAAAAACCGCAGAGGCCGAGTTCCTGGCCGGAAGGTTTCCCACGGGCACTCTTGCCAAGAACCCCTCGGGATTGTATGCGCGCGCCGCCAAGGCCCTCGTGCAAGGGCGCACGGAGGACGCCCGCGCCGACATCGAGTCGGCCCGCAGGCAGTATCCGCTGATCAGCCCGCTCTACGACAAGGCTCTCGCCGCCGCCGGCCTCGCCCCGACTGATTAGTTCTTGCGGTGGGGATATGTGCCCAAACGGGCGAGGTCAGGCTGTCTGAGTTTTCTCGTGTCAGTTTTCTCGTGTCGGTTTTCTCGTTGCATAATCTCCTTCCAGAGGATAATCGAAGAACAGGAATGTCCATCGCCTCCGCCAGACTCCACCATTTGACATCGCGCCCTGCGGTCGCGGTTTTTGCCATCGGCATCGCGCTGGCATTTTGCCAGGTCGTCCTGTCGCAACAGGCGGATCCCCGGACGCAGAAAAAGCAGAAGCCCGCTTCCGAGCTGATCAAAAAGCAGAAACAGCCGGAGGTGAACCCCCGGGTGCTCGAGCATGCGACCCAGGAAAATATGAGCATCCGTGTTTCGCTCTCGCAGCAGCAAGCCTACCTCATGGTCGGCGAGGATGTCGGGATCAAAACGCCGATTTCCAGCGGGAAGCGGGCGGGGATGACCCCGAAGGGAAGCTTCATCATCGTGGAAAAAGATGCCGACCACCGGTCGAGCCTCTACGGGGATTTTGTGAACAAGCAGGGGCAGGTGGTGCGCGGGGGCGTGAGCACGAAGATCGACTCCGCCCCGAGCGGAACGTCCTACCGCGGAGCCTCGATGCGCTGGTTCATGCGCCTGGGGGAATCGCGCGGCAGCCAGCGCGCGGAGGGCATGCACACCGGCATCCTGCCCGGCTATCCCGCCTCGCACGGGTGCGTCCGCCTCCCGGATCAGATCGCCAAGTTGATCTACGAAAAGGTGTCCGTCGGCACTCCCGTGACGATCGGAGATTGAGGCGGGTCCATGGAACCCTCGCCTGATATCAAGCTGGCTGGGATTTTGTGCCCGTTGAGCGCGCTGCGCGGCGAGGAGGATCTGGGGGTGGGAGACACGGCGGCCCTGGTCGGGTTCGCCGCGTGGGCGGCGGAGAAGGGATTTGGGCTGGTGCAGATCCTCCCGGTGAACGAAACCGGCAGCGACCACAGCCCCTACAACATCATCAGCTCGATGGCCTACGAGCCCTCGACGATCACGACCACTCCGAAGTGGCTTCCCGAGCTCACCCGGAAAGCGTTTGACCAGGTCTGCGCGCGCCACGACATCGAGGCGCTCCGCACGGGGCCGGTCAAATACGCGGCGGTCAAGGCGCTCAAAAACGAGCTGCTCGAGACCGCGTTCCGGGTTTTCCGGAGCCGGAAGTCCGACCGCGTGCGGGTGCGGGCGTTCGCGAAATTCGAGCAGGCCGAGGCCGACTGGCTTGCACCCTACAGCATGTTTCGCGCGCTGGCCGCCTGGAACGGCAGCGAGGTAACCACGCGCTGGCCGCACGAACATTTGTGCCCGGAGTCGGCGGAGGAATGGGAGGCGGATCTCCCCGCCGCCGATCGGAAGCGGTTCCGCGATCTCGTACGGTTTTACCGCTACGTCCAGTGGGTCGCCCGGATGCAGTGGAAGACCGTGCGGGCCG
>JBAXXD010000100.1:0-13739 GCA_037128135.1 Verrucomicrobiia bacterium | reverse complement strand
GCATCATCAACTCCAAGAAGACATTCCCTTGCGGGGACTGGATCTTTTTTGCCGTTGTGATGAATCGGGCGGGAAATGCGGAGATCTTTGTCAACGGCGAACCCGTCGCCAGCGAGTCGATTCAAATACTTGAGAAAGATGATATGAGCATCGGTGCTCGAACCTACATCAGCGCACCCGAAAGCGGCGACATCTCCATGGAATTTGCCGGTATCGAGGCCTATTATAGCCTGCTTAGCTCCGTGGAGATCGAGAAAATCAGCTTAAAAACAAATGGTTTGCCCTTCTAAATCCATATGGAAAAAAGCGCGTGGGATCCATTCCCCTTCATCATCATCCGCTTGTGGCCGCACCACCACACCCATCAGGCCCATCTGAATGAGTTGCTGGCGGCGTTGAAGCGGAACCGGCGGGCCTGCGACGAAGTTTGGTTCGCTACCGAATGCGGGTTTCCGCCAATGGAGGAGCATGCGCGCTCGGCCGGATTAATGGCGGATGCGGCAGAAAAAATCCGCGGCATGGGGATTGAGCCCGGGCTGCAAATTGCCAATACCATTGGGCACGGCATGAGCATGATGTCTGATGATTCCGGCGCCCGGTGGCCCCTCATGGTTGATGCGGCTGGCCGCAAAGGGGCGCCGACCCCGTGTCCGCGCTCTCCGTCCGTCCTGGCTTACATCGACCGCATGACGAGGCTGTATGCGGCATGGAAGCCCTCATCGATTTGGATTGATGATGACCTGAGGTTGAATTCTGTGGGGGGCATTGGCTTTGGGTGTTTTTGTCCGTTGTGCGTGCGCCAATTTTCAGCGGAGCAGGGGAGAAATTTCACCCGGCAGTCGCTGGTCAAGGCGCTCCATCATCCGACCGACGGGGCGGTCCGCCTGGCCTGGACAAAATTCAACGGGGAGAGCCTGGCGGGGATTGCGGGGGTAGTCGCCAAGGCAGCGCACGCAGTGGCTCCGGCCTGCCGCCTGGGATTCCAGCAACTCGGGCATGAGCGGTTCATGTACTCCGGTCCGGACTGGACTCCGGTGCTGAAAACCTTGGCAAGGATCTCGGGCCATCCGACCGGTGCCCGCCTCGGACACGGGCATTATACGGACCACAACCCCCGCGAGATGATCAACAAGGCATTTATGATTTCCAGGCAGATTTCCCGGTTGCCGGGGTGCGTGAACCAAATTTGTCCAGAGATTGACAATTACACGCACAATGCTTTTGGCAAATCGGCACATGGCACGGTGGTGGAATCTTCTTTGGATTTGGCGATGGGATGCAACAGCCTTTCGTATGCCATTCTAGCCTCTGCCCATGAACCGATGTCCTGGTATGAAACGCTCCTGTCTCGCATCGCCACGTACCGCCCGTTCTGGGAGGAGTATGTTCAAACCAACGCCGGAACGACGCCAGGCGGTTTGAACGTGCGATTGGGGAAAGATCAGCCCGCTCGTTCCTTGCAACCCACAGAGGCGCCGTTTGCCTGGTCGGCGATCAATCTGGGCAGCATTTACAATCTGGCATTCTTGGGGCTTCCGCTTTGCACATCGGCACGGGGAAACAGCCCAGTCATCCTGCATGCGGATGCCGTGGCCGGGTTGTCGGACAAGGAGCTCCGGCATATTTTCTCCGACGGAGTCATGATGGATGGCTTAGCGGCGATGCGGGTGCAGGAGCGCGGCTTGGGCAAATGGCTCGGCGTTCAGGTGGAGCCGCTGGTCAAACCAATCCCTTTCCTTGAGCGTATTTCCGACGATGCCCTGAATGGCCTGTCTGCCGGAAAACATTGGCTGTCGCCCGGCGGCCCTTCGGGAGCATTCCTTCTGAAAGGCATCTTATCCGGCATCCGGGTTCTGGGGTATTATGAAGATCGTTTTAAGGCGACGCGGGGGTTGGCGACGACCCTTTCTGAAAATCGCATGGGCGGTCGGGTGGCGGTATTCGGCTATTATGGTTGGGAAAATGCCCCGAGTGGCGCGAAGCGGCACCAGTATCTTGCGGCAGCCGATTGGATTGCGCGAGGCAAGTTGCCGGCAGTGATCCAGACGACGGCTCAAGTGATGGTGGTGCCCCGGGTCAACGGCAAGGGGCAACTTGTTAGTGTCTTTCTTCTCAACGCAAGTATTGATGCCACCCCTCCGCTGGAATTGCGCCTGCGCGGAGTTGGATCAAAAACCGCTCGCTGGCTTGTTCCCGATGGGAAAGGATGCGACCTTGCGATGGCTGGCGAGCGGGAGGATAAACTCTGCAAGACCCCCTCTTTGGCCGCATGGTCCGTGGCTTGCGTGGCCATTTAACCGAGCTTCCGCATCCATGAAGATCACTCCATGGCAACAATTATAGTAAAGGACAGGCTGCAACTGGCAGCGGTGTTTACCGACAACATGGTCTTGCAGCAAATGGCTGAGCTGCCGGTCTGGGGGACATGCGGTTCCGGCGTGTTGGTAACGGTCAGTTTTGGCGGCGGGAAAAAATCCACCCTGGCCGATGAAAATGGAAACTGGCGGGTGAATCTGGCACCGATGGCGGCCGCATCCCGGCCGCAGGAGATGAAGGTTGATGCAAACGATTTGCTGAAATCCACAATAATCCTGCGCAATATCCTCATTGGCGAAGTCTGGCTCTGCTCCGGACAGTCCAACATGGAGTTCTCTGTTTCCCTCGCAAAAGATGGGGACAAGGAATGCGCAAGCGCGGGTTTTCCGGGCATCCGCTTTTTCACGGTTCCCCAGCGCATTGCGGAGACACCACAGGAATGTATGGCTGCGGATCCCTGGAAGGTTTGCACCCCGGAATCCGTGTCCGGCTTTTCAGCTGCGGGATACTTTTTCGGGCGCGAGCTCCACCGGAAGCTGGGCATTCCGGTGGGATTGATCCACGCCAGTTGGGGCGGCACCGTTGCAGAAGCCTGGACCAGCAGAGTGGCGCTTCTCAAGAATGCGGAGCTGGCTGATCTTGTGGCCCGATATGATCATTCGGAAATATGGGAATCGATTGCAACGTATCAGGAAGCCATCCAACGAACACGAGATCAAATAAATGTCGGGTATCCCTGCGGATGGGCAGATCTTCCGAATCCGCTTGGGGAATGGAACGATATCGAATTGCCGGCTCTCTGGCAGGCTCGCGGGCTGGATTTCAGCGGGATCTTCTGGTTTCGCAAAGCGGTGGAACTGCCCGCAGGTTGGCATGGCAAAGAATTGCGGCTTTCCATCGGGGCAGCAGACAAGAGCGATATCACCTACTTTAATAATGTGAAAGTCGGCGGCATTTCCATTGCCGACCGGCCGGACTCCTGGTCCCTGCCGCGCGATTATGCCGTTCCCGCCCATTTGACAAAGCCAGGTGGAAATGTGATCGCGATACGAGTTCACAGCGACAAATTCGGCGGGGGCATGACCGGCCCAGCCGCAGCAATGCAGTTGTCCTGTCCGGCGCTCTTGGAATCAGCCCCGGTTCCGCTGGATGGGGTCTGGAGATATGCGGTCGAAACCAATTATGGCAAAATCGAAATCCCGGCGGACCCACCGGTGGGCCCTGACAGCCCGAATTTCCCATGCGTTTTATTCAACGGGATGCTTTTCCCGGTCATCCCGTTTGCCATCCGCGGGGCCGTTTGGTACCAAGGGGAATCGAACGTTGGCCGGGCAATCCAGTATCGGACGCTTTTCCCGGCAATGATTCAGGACTGGAGAACGCATTGGAACCAGGGCGAATTTCCATTTTTGTTTGTTCAGATCGCCAATTTCAATCCGGAGCTGGCCCGGCCTGGGGAAAGCGAATGGGCGGAGTTACGGGAAGCGCAGACCATGGCTCTTCGCCTGCCGCACACGGGAATGGCTGTCGCCATTGACATCGGAGATGCCGGGGACATTCATCCGGTGAACAAGCAGGATGTCGGCCAGCGCCTTGCGGTTAACGCCCTGGCCCAGGTTTACGGAAAGCAGGTGCCTTACAGCGGTCCGGTGTTTAAGAGCCTGGCCATAGAAGGCAATGCCATGAGGATCGACTTTGATCATGTCAACGGAAAGCTGGAATGCCGCGGGGAAAAGCTGATCGGATTCGCGATCGCTGGAGCTGACCGGCAATTTCTGTGGGCGAATGCGGAGATCGCCGGAGACCAGGTCATCGTCTCCTCGCCGGCTATACCAGAGCCGGAATTCGTGCGTTATGCCTGGGCGGATAACCCGGCATGCAACCTATACAACGGCGCAGGCCTGCCCGCGGTTCCGTTTCGTTCCGACATGCCGAAAAACTCCTTGCCGGTCCCTCTCACCCATTCGACCATTCCATGAAATTCAGCCCCTTTTTGTATTCTGGAAAAAACGCCCTGCAAGTCGCCATGCCCATCGGGGGGCTTGGCGCAGGCAATGTCTGCCTGAGCGGCTTCGGGTCGATCCGGGATTATTCCATCCGCCATCGTCCGGACAATTCCTGCCTCCCCGACCACCACGGCGACCGCGATGCCGCCTTCGCGTTGCTCCACATTCGCGGGCCGAAGCCGGTGACTCGGCTGCTCGAGGGGCCGATCCCGCCCGAGATGATCTACGACCAGGGGTTGCAGGCCCAAGGTCACCGGAACGGAGATTGTCATGAAGGTCTGCCCCGGTTTCGCTCATCGGTGTTTGCCGGGGAGTTTCCCTTCGGCCATGTGCTGCTGGAGGATCCCGAGGTCCCGCTGCGTGCGCGGGTGACCGGTTTCAACCCGTTCATTCCGCTGGATGACAAAAATTCCGGGCTGCCCTGCGCGATCCTGGAATACACGTTTGAGAACCGGACGGAAAAAAAGGTGGAGTTCGAATTTTCCTTTCATCTCTCGCATCTCTGCCGCGAGGGAGCCGACCGCTGGCGCGGCACCCGGTCGTCGGCCATCCCGGGGCGCGGCGTGTTTTTCACGAACACCGAGGATGTTCGCAGCGAGGCTTTTGGCAGCGCCTGCCTCATGGCCCTCACGGATAAAGTGAAAGTCAAGGCCGAGTGGTTCCGAGGCGGATGGTTCGACTCGGGATCCATGCTATGGAAGGAAGTTTCCACGGGAAATTTCCAGCAGAACACCGGGCGCGAGGCCGCAGGGGCCGATGGCCGCAACGGCGGATCCATTTTGTTTGAAGGATCCGTGCCCGCACGGGGCAGCGTCACTTTCCCCCTGGTGATGGCCTGGCATTTTCCCAACACGCTGCTGACCGTTCCCCTGAGGACGACCGGGGAGTGCTGCGAATCGTCCGGATGCGACGCGGGGGGACGCGTGGCCTGGCGTCCCTATTACGCCGGCGTGTGGAGCGATGCGCGCGAGGTGGCGGCTTATGTTCGTAGGAACTACTCTTCATTGCGCCAGCGCACGGCGGCATTCAAGGATGCCCTGTTTTCCAGCACGCTGCCGCGCGAGGTGCTTGACGCTGTCTCCTCCAACCTGGCGATTCTTAAATCCCCGACGCTGCTGCGACAGGAAAACGGCAACGTGTGGGGCTGGGAGGGATGTTTCTGTCACGATGGCTGCTGCTCCGGGAGCTGCACGCATGTATGGAATTACGCCCAGTCGCTCTGCCACCTCTTTCCGGCGCTCGAGCGCACGCTCCGAGAGCAGGAAATGCTCAGATCGCTGAACGAGGACGGACACGCAAATTTCCGCTCCGCACTGCCCGACGGGCCGGTCGGGCACGGCGCACACGCGGCGGCGGACGGGCAGCTTGGCGGGATCTTGAAGACCTATCGCGACTGGCAGATCTGCGGCGACTCGGTTTGGCTGCGAAACCTTTATCCCCAAGTGCGTTTGAGCCTCGAGTATTGCATCCGAACCTGGGACCCCGCGCGCAAAGGGCTGCTGGTCGAACCCCATCACAACACCTACGATATCGAATTCTGGGGACCGGATGGCATGTGCAGCAGCGTGTATGTCAGCGCATTGAGCGCCATGAGCGCCATGGCCGCCTCCCTAGGGGAAACGGACGATGCCCGCGCCTACGGGAACCTCGCCCGTCGCGGAGCCGCTCTCATGGACCAGGAGCTCTACAACGGAGAATTCTATCACCAGAAAGTCCGCTTCAAAAACATGCGGGATCCCAAGCGGGATCAATCCATCAACGACCAGGTGAAGGATGCGGCCAGGACCAACCCGGCGCTGGCACGCCTGTTGTGCAAGGAAGGGCCAAAATATCAATACGGCGATGGCTGCCTGTCGGACGGGATCATCGGCGCGTGGATGGCGGAGCTCTACGGGGTCGAAACGCCCATGAACCGGAACCATGTCCGCAGCACGCTCCGGGCGATTCACAAGCACAACTTCCGCCGGGACCTTTCCCGGCACGTGAATTGCCAGCGCCCCGGCTATGCCCTGGGCCCGGAAGCCGGCCTCTTGATTTGCAGCTGGCCGCGCGGGGGCAAGCCGTCGCTGCCGTTTGTTTACAGTGACGAAGTCTGGACCGGCATCGAATATCAGGTCGCCTCGCACCTGATTCTCGAAGGCATGGTCAAGGCGGGGCTGGAAATCGTGAAGGCCGCACGGAGCCGGTTCAAGGGCCATGCCCGCAACCCCTACAACGAATACGAATGCGGCAGCTTTTATGCGCGGGCCATGTCCAGCTACTCGCTGCTGGCCTCGCTCTCGGGCTTCCGCTACTCCGCAGTCGATCAGACGTTGAGATTCGGTCCGAAATTGAAGAAGCGTCCGTTTGTAACATTTTTCTCCACGGCGGCAGGCTTCGGCACAATTTCCTTGGACAAAACATCCCTCCTCGTTTCCGTGATCGAAGGCCAACTGGCGATCAAACGCATCATTCTCGACCTTGGAAAATCCCCATGGGATCTCGTTGCCGACGCGGTGGCCAAACCCGGGCACCCAGTGAGATTTTCCATTCCCAAAAGCACAACCCGTAAAACAGGAAATTTATGACAACAACTAAGAGTCCCAATCTGGCACCTCAAAGACCCCCCCCCGGGGGGCAGCACCCGGGTAATTGAGAATTCCGCTTTTTCACGCTATTTAATTATGCGCAAACTCAAAACGTTCCATGTGATGCCGCTTATCCCCGGACGCGAGGCCGAACTCGCAGCCGATGCGGAGAGCCTTCTCAATACGGGCGTCTGCACCGAGATTGCCTGCATGCTCACACTCGTCCCCGAAGGCGATCCACCCGTGGACAAGGCGAAGATCCTCGGCGATCGTTTCACGGCCTTTCGGAACGGCTTTAAGGGTGACAAATCCCGGGTCGGCATTCTTGCGCAGGCCACCATCGGGCATGGATGGATCCCCGATGAACCTGCGCCCTATGAAAAAATCATCCGGCCCGACGGCAGCATCGCCTACCAGATGTGTCCGATGGATCCCTTGTTTCAAAATTATATCCGCGACGCATTCCGGCACCTCGCCGAGCTAAAGCCGGCCTTTTTCATGATCGACGATGACTTCCGGCTTCTGCACGGCCGGGACGGCTGCTATTGCCCGCTCCATCTTGCTGAAATCGGACGCCGCCTGAGTCGAACCTTCACCCGCGAAACGCTGCTGGCCACGCTCCGCATAGACGCCACGGTCGCGCGTGAATATGACAATCTCCTGCTTGACTCCTTGATGCGGGTCGCCGGTATCATTCGTGAGGCGATCGATGAAACCGACCCCGCCATCCCCGGCAGTTTCTGCACCTGTCACTTCGACATCCGGCATGCCGGCCCCATTTCGCGCGGCCTTGCCGGAAAAGGGAATCCCCGTGTTGTCCGCATCAACAACGCCCGCTATCTAAGTTCTGAAATGCGCACCTTCGCCAACCGCATGTACGACGGCGCAGCGCAGATTGCCGGCCTTGATTCGGACGTCTCCATCCTTGCGGAGACCGATCCCTGTCCCCAGAACCGCTACAGCGCCGGTGCAAACCTGATGCATTCGCACTATGCGGGCTCGATTTTGGAAGGCTGCCACGGTGCCAAACACTGGATCACCCGCACCGGGCTATATCAGCCTGCGAGCGGGGCCGCGTATCGCGCGATTCTCAAGAAATACCATAACTTTTACGAAACGCTTTTCCATGCCGTGCAGGACAGCGCTCCGTCCGGGTATGCCGCCGCCGTTCTGCCAAGCTCGGTGCCCTTCAATTCACCACCGGACCGTGTCGGTGCCTGCTCCTCGCGGAAAACTTGGGGCGCTCTTTTGTCTGTGCTCGGCCTCCCGTGCAACTACGTCAAAATGCCGGTGCTCCCCGCCATGATGACGGGGGCCGATGTGGAACTGTTTTCCGATGATGATTTGAAATGTCTTCTGAAAAACGGCTTGCTCCTTGAAGGTCTTGCCGCCGAGAAACTCTGCCAACGCGGTTTTTCGGCAGAAATCGGGATTCTGGCCGAACCGTGGACTGGAGCCCGCGTCTCCTGTGAAAAGTGGGGCGGAGTCACATTAAGCCCGGACGTCATTTATTCACGCCTGCGGCCCCTTGATCCGAAGGTGAAGATCCACTCGACGCTTTTGCACCGCAAGTCCGGCGTGAGTATGGATTTCACCGAAGTGGGACCCGCCGTGACGCTCTTCGAGAACCCATCCGGCGGGCGGATCGCCGTTTTCGCAGCGACGTTCGGCTTGAACAACACCCTGTCGTCATTTGGCTTTTATGACGAGGACCGCAAGCGCGAGATTCTCGAACTCCTTCAGTTCGTCTGCGGAAAGCCTGTCGAGTTCTATTATCCGGGCGACGCCGAGGTGTATCTCAAGGTTCGCCGGTTCACTGACGGGCGGTATCTGCTGGCGTTCTTCAACCTCGGACACGACGAACTGGACGTCCTGCCGGTTAATTCGGCATTCAACATCACCAACGTCGAAATGATCGCGAGGGACGGAACCTGGGAACCTGTCGATTTCGAGGACGGATGCATCCAAACGCCGCTGTTCCCCGCCCTGCCGAAGGTGTTCCGCGTTACCACAGTAATTGCCCTTCGTGATTTTGAAGAAAGAGAACGATCCAAGTGAAAAGGTTCGCCGCCCTTAGGGTGACCCAGATGTTATGATCGCTGGAATTCTAATCGCAATCGGAACAGGCCTTTCGTGGACAATTGTGGGGATTGTCATGACACGGATCTCGCGGCACGGGCTCAACGCTAAGCAGTATTTTGGATTGAATAGCTTATTCTCATTGATATTCAGCTTGCTGTCGATATCGAGTTATAAGGAATTTGCAGAAGCTGGCGGATGGCATGCAAACACGAGTCTGTGCCTCCTTATGGTTGCGGCTGGAGCGTTCAATGTCGCAGGGCTGCTTGCTCTACAGAGGGCCATGAAATTAAGCCATAAAGGTATTGCATGGTCCATTGGACAGTCTGCTATTGTGTTGCCCTTTCTTGCTGGCATTCTAATCTTCGGCCAGAAAGGCACTTATTCTCAGTATGCGGGAGGTCTTCTGATTTTAGGAGGAATGTCAATCCCCTCTCTATTAAGAAAACAGGCAGCGCCAGGGTCCGGAGCAAACCACAAATGCCTTTGGCTTTTTCTTGCCCTCGCTGCCTTTTTTCTACTGGGAGTATCTCAAACATTGACGAGCACCCCTTCTTACTGGAAAGGCTGGTTAGACCACGGAAATATGCGGCCCGCTCTGCTATATGCCGGAGGTTTTGTCGCGAGCATTGCGCTTTGCCTTTCGGAACGAGTGAATCTCTTCGCCTGGGATAAAAGAACTTGGCTTTATGCCGCTGGCATGGCGGGCCTGAACATGATTTCAATCAAGCTCACGTTCTTCAGTCTCGACCGATTGAGCGCATCTGGCGTTGGGTCCATAGGATACCCTCTTTTGGTCGGAAGCTGTATCGCTGGATTCTCTCTCTACAGTTTGCTTATCATAAAAGAGGTTAGCCATCCGCTAAATTGGGTCGCGCTCGCAATGACTCTTGCGGGAATAGCTGCCATGACTATCTGACGTCCGAAGATCGCAAATGTCGCAGCACTACGCTACGACGGATAAGCGGCACATGTGTGGAACGGCACTAAGATAAAACACATTTCCAGCCCTCACGGACCTGGCTCGCACTCACGCCGACCCGTTCCCTCCCGGCGAATTGCGGATCACCCGCGTGCCCGCCCGTCTCTTCCTCGCCACCATGCCTTCATGCACCAGCCTTGCAACAGCCTTCCCGATCGTGGACCGGCTGGTGTTGAATTCCGTGGCAATCTCGATCTCTGAAGGGAATTTGGCTATCCACTGGCCACACCCCGTCCCGGATGCGCTTCACTATGAACTTCGTGTTCTTCGTGGTGCAACTGCCGTTTCTAAGATGAGTATTTCCCGGCAACCTGCCGGGGAGAATGGTCCGGCAGGATGCCGAACCGTGCACGCTGGAAGCGTGCGCTCCTTGGGGAATCTGAGCGCGCACGGGGCAAAAAAACGCCCGGCAAAGTGAATTGCCGGGCGTTTCATGCGGCTCCGGTCCGAACCCCCCAGAACGGGCCGGAGCCTCCCCCCAAACTGTATTTAATTAGGAATGTGGAATTTCAGACGGTGGGATGGAGCGGAGCGCGACTGGTGCGGCCTGTAGCCACGCCCGTGTCGGGCGTGTTGTTGGCGGCGCGTCCGGCACGGACGCGGCTACAGGCGGCAAGGTTGGTGGTCCTCACTTAATTCCTAATTCCTAATTCCTAATTCCTAATTCCTATCAGCCGTCTGCGGCGGAGGACGAGGACTGCGCCGCCGAGGGCGATGGCGGCCATGTAGCTCCATGTGGCGGGCTCGGGGACGGCGACCAGCTCGTATCCGTCAAACATCGCGGTGCCGATCAGTCCCGAGCCGCTGCCCGAGTAGAAATTGATGCTGTTCAGGTTATCCTCCCAACCGGTCTTGCTGCTGACGATGAGCCGATCGGTGCCACCGCTCGTGCGCGGGGTTCCGGACCAGTTCCAGATTTCGATGGTTTTTCCGGATGTCCACGTTGTCACGGCGCCGAGGGTGAGGATGTTGTTGCCTGCGGTGATGGATCCGAAATCGATGATCGAGTTCTCGGTCAGCGTCAGGGTGCCGAGCGTGTTGCTGACTCCGGTTCCGGTTTTGATGAGCGCCACGGTTCCGTTGGACATCGTCAGGGCATTGCCGCTGGTCGCCGCATTGGCGCTAAGCAGGAGGGTGCCGGTGGTGGTGACGGTGATGGCCGAGGTGGTGCCGAGCGCGCCCGCTGCAGCCGCTTCGAGCGTGCCTGCCGAGACGGTCGTCGTGCCGGTGTAGGTGTTGTTGCCGGTGAGGACCTGGGTCGAGGTGCCGTCCTTGATCACGTTGCCGTTGGTGCCGGAGATGACGCCCGCGAAGGTTGTCGAGTTGCCGGATGTCCCGACCGTGAGGGTGTTGGCGTTCAGATGGACGGCCGAGGTCATATTGCCGGTCAGCGAGGCGACGGCCTGGCTGAAGCTGCCGCCGAGCGCCAGTATCGAGGATCCGCTGCCAGTTTGATCCATGCTGATGGCCGTGCGTCCGTTGGCCGTGGGCAGGGCGGCGGTGGCGTTGGCCGTCAGGTTGGCCCCATTGATGAGGTAGGTCGGGCCGTTGTAGGTGTTGGTGGCGCTGAGCGTCGTGTTGCCGCCGTCCACGATGAGGTCGGAGTTGGAGTTAGATCCAACGATCGCGCCTGTCACATTGATCCCATTGCTGCCGCCTTTGAGAGTGAGCACCGTGCCATTTTTGGTGAGTGTGCCCGAGAGCGTGAGCTGTCCGGTGCCGCTATTCTGGATCGTGTCCGTGCCGTTGCCGAGAGCGTTGATGGCCTTGGCCAGGGTTGCGGCCCCGGTGCCGGTGTAATTCAGGATGCCGGACGAGGTGGTGGCCACTCCGAGGTTCACCGTGGCGTTGGCACCGAGCGCCTGGTTGGCTGTTGCCGAGACGTTGCCGCTTGTAAAGGAGAGCGTGCCTTTCGCCACCGTGGTGAGCCCGCCGTAGGTGTTCGTGGCGTTGAGCGTGGTGGTGCCCGCGCCCGCCTGGGTGAACGAGCCGGTGCCGGTGATCGCCGCCGCGCTGAAGTCGGTGCCTTGGGCGACTGCGTTGCTGCGGTTGACCGTCAGGTTGGCGTTGTCCACGATCACGCTGGAGGTCGAGAGATTTCCGGTGGTGCTGCCGTTGCCGAGCTGCAGGCTGCCGGCGGTGATCGTGGTGTTGCCCGTGTAGGTGTTCGTGCCCGAGAGGATTTGCGTGCCGCTGCCGGTCTTGGTCAGGGTCATGCCGGCTGCCCCATTGGCGATCGCGCCCGAATAGGTGTTGGAGGCGCCGGTGCCGGGATTCAAGGTGAGGGCCGTCACGGAGGTGTAGCCGGTTGTGATCACCGAGGCCAGGTCCTTGCTGCCGATGAGTCCGCCAAGAGTGGGAGTGGTGAGGGCGCTCAGGGTTATGACGCCTGCGCCGGAGGTGTCCAGGGCGCTGTTCGTAAGGTAACCGGCAAGGATGAGCGTTCCCGCGCTCACCAGGGTATTGCCGCTGAAGGTATTGGCGTTGATCGTCCATGTACCCGCACCATCCTTGGTCAGGGTTCCGGTACCGATGCCAATGTTCCCGTTGAAGCCGCCGATAGCCGCTCCTCCGAGCGTGAGATTATAGTTTCCGGAGATGGTCGCGGCACCTAAGAAATACATCGTGCCAGAGTCCGAGTTAACGCGCGTGTTGCTTCCCAGCGTCACAGCGGCATTCCAGCCGTTATTCCCGCTGATGCTGCGCAGGGCCCCGTCGTTGCTGATGCCCATGCCGTTGAGCGTGAGGGTTTCCCCTGGCGCGATGTCACCTTGGAGCTGGAGGGCGGCACCGCTCGTCACCGATATGCCTGCCGCCGTAGTGCCGAGCGCGGTCGTGTTCTGGATATTCAGGACGCCCGCGCTCACCGTCGTCAAGCCGGTATAGGTGTTCGGTCCTTTCAGCGTCCAAGTGCCCGCGCCATCCTTGGTCAGGGTTCCTGTGCCGGTGGTAATGTTCCCGCCGACGGTGCCGTTGCCCGCACCGCCGAGCGTGAGGTTCTGAGTTCCTGTGATGCTGTTGGCTGCGGTGTCGAACGTCAGCGAGCCCGCATCCGAGTTGATTCGTGCCGCGCTGCCCAGTGTCACCGTGCCCTGCCACACATTCGTCCCGCTGATATTGCGCAGCGCGCCATCCGAGGCGATGCCCGTGCCGTTGAGCGCGAGGGCTTCCGCTCCCACCGTGATATTATTTTGGATCTGGAGCGCCGCGCCGCCCGTCACCGATGTGCCGTTGGCGGTGGTGCCGAGCGCGGTCGTGTTCTGGATATTCAGGACGCCCTCGCTCACCGTCGTCAAGCCGGTATAGGTGTTCGGTCCTTTCAGCGTCCAAGTGCCCGCGCCATCCTTGGTCAGGGTTCCTGTGCCGGTGGTAATGTTCCCGCCGACGGTGCCGTTGCCCGCACCGCCGAGCGTGAGGTTCTGAGTTCCTGTGATGCTGTTGGCTGCGGTGTCGAACGTCAGCGAGCCCGCATCCGAGTTGATTCGTGCCGCGCTGCCCAGTGTCACCGTGCCCTGCCACACATTCGTCCCGCTGATATTGCGCAGCGCGCCATCCGAGGCGATGCCCGTGCCGTTGAGCGCGAGGGCTTCCGCTCCCACCGTGATATTATTTTGGATCTGGAGCGCCGCGCCGCCCGTCACCGATGTGCCGTTGGCGGTGGTGCCGAGCGCGGTCGCGTTCTGGATATTCAGGACGCCCGCGCTCACCAGGGTATTGCCGCTGAAGGTGTTCGCGGCGTTGAGCGTGGTGGTGCCCGCGCCCGCCTGGGTGAACGAGCCGGTGCCGGTG
>JBAXXD010000099.1:0-13961 GCA_037128135.1 Verrucomicrobiia bacterium | reverse complement strand
GGAGAGTGGCCCCGGCAGATTTGAAGCCCTCAGAGGCCATCTGCGATAGCGGCGCGGATTTCCTTCGACCGTCAGTTTTTCCCGCGCCGCCCCGGACAAAAACAGCCGGATCGCTTGCATCAGCGTGCCCTTGCCATCCAGCAGCCAAGCCAACGGGCGGGACGCCCGTTCTCGTGCTCTGCCACTTTCGGAGATGCGCGAGCACCGGGAATTCATGCGGCGGCCCGGACCTTCGGATACGTCCGCAGGTGATCCCGGATCCCTTCGGTGAACGCCTCCCCGAATTCTTGGAGCTTCTTTTCCCCGATGCCGCTTATTGCGCGGAGGGCGTCGGTGGATTCGGGATATTCGCCGGCCATCTGGCGGAGCGTGGTGTCGCCGAAGATGACGTAGGCGGGGACTCCGCGCTCGTCGGCAAGCCGTTTGCGGATTTTGCGCAGGCGGTCGAAGAGCATTTCGTCGCATGCGATTTCACCCGCGCGGGACTTTGCCGCCCGCTTGGTTTCCATCGGTTTTGTGAGCATGACGACGCGTCGCGAACGGAGGGTTTCGAGCCCGGTTTCGGTGAGGGCGATCGTCGGGAACTCGCCTTTTTCCTGTTCGAGGAGTCCCATGCGGAGGAGCTCGCGTCCGATCGACGACCATTCCGGGCGGCTCAGCTCGCGGCCGACCCCGTAGGTGCTGAGCTGGTTGTGGCTCCAGCGCCGGACTTTTTCCGTGTCCGCGCCGGTGAGGATTTCGATGAGGTGGTTGAGCCCGACCCCGAACCGTCCGCCCTCCCGCACGCGATAGACGCAGGAGAGAAGCTTCTGGGCCTGGGTCGTCGCGTTGTAGGATTCGCGCGGCGCGAGGCAGTTGTCGCAGGCGTCGCAGGGCGCGCCCGGATACTCCTCTCCGAAATACGCGAGGAGCTCGCGGCGGCGGCAGGACGCGCACTCCGCGTAGTGCATCATCAGCCGGAGCTGCTGGCGCGCGATGTCCTGCTCCTTTTTGCTGTGCATCTCCTCGATGAAGTGCGTCTGCTTCGCGGCATCGCCCGGATTGAAGAGCAGCAGGCAGTCGGACGGCAGCCCGTCGCGCCCGGCCCGGCCGGTTTCCTGGTAGTAACCCTCGATGTTTTTCGGCAGGTCGTGGTGGATCACCCAGCGGACGTTCGGCTTGTTGATCCCCATGCCGAACGCGATCGTCGCGCAGATGATCCGGACTTCGTCGCGCAGAAAGAGATCCTGGTGGGACGACCGCTCGCCCGCAGTGAGCCCGGCATGATACGGCTTCGCGGGAAACCCGCGGTCGCTGAGGCTTTCGGCCAGCCGGTCGGCCGCCGCGCGCGTCGCGCAATAAACGATCCCGCTGTCGGCCGGCCGGCCGCGCACAAACTCGGCGATCTGTTTTGCGCCCTGGTCTTTGGGGACGACGCGATACGAGAGATTCGGGCGGTTGAAGCTCGCGACGAAGACGGCGGGATCGTTGAGGTGGAGGTGGCGGACGATGTCCTCGCGCACCCGCTCGGTGGCGGTCGCGGTGAGCGCGGTGAACGGCACGCCCGGCAAGAGCGGGCGCAGGCGGGAGAGCTGGCGGTATTCCGGCCGGAAGTCGTGCCCCCACTCGGAGATGCAGTGGGCCTCGTCAATCGCCACCGCGCGGACATTCCAGCTCCGCAGGTTTTCCTGCCAGTTGTCGAGCATCAGCCGCTCGGGCGCGGCGTAGAGCAGGCAGAATTTCCCCTCGTGCAGCCCGCGCATCCGGGCCTTCGCCTCGGACGCTTTCAGCGACGAATTCAAAAAGGTGGCGGCCACGCCAGCCGCCTCGAGCTGGTCCACCTGATCCTTCATCAGGGCGATGAGCGGCGAGACGACGACGGTGAGGCCATCGCGCAGGAGCGCGGGAAGCTGGAAGCAAAGCGACTTTCCGCCGCCGGTCGGCAGCAGCGCGAACGCGTCGCGCCCGGCCAGCGACGCCTCGATGATCTCGCGCTGGAGCGGACGGAATTCCCCGTAGCCGAACGTCTTCTTGAGAGTCCGGAGAAGGGGGTCGGTTTTCATGGCTCGAACGACAGCACCGGAAGCGTGCGGGAGATGCAAGGAAAACCAGCGGAAAACGACAGATGGGAGGAATGGGACGGAAATTGCTGTGCAGGGCGGCGGGTTTCTGGCTTGTTCGCTTCTGCAGCAAACCGATTTTTATGAAACAACTTCCCGCCACGGTTCTTTTTCTCGCCTTCATGCTTCTCTGTGCGTCGGGGGTTGCGTTTTTGGCGAACTCCCAGAATGTCCGGGTCTCGGCCGGGTATGCCGGCTATGTTTATTCGAAGCCGATTTTCGGCCGCAGCATGTTCAAGCAGGTACTCATCGGGCCGGCGTCGTCCGGGCTGCGCTGGAGGCTGAGCGGCCAGAGCGTCTCGGTCACTCCCTATACCTACAGCGAGAAGTTCGACGGCAACACCGCGATTCTGGCGAAGGACAAATTGCCGCTCGCCAGCCAGGCCCACATCGTCTGGCGGCTGAAGCCGGACGAGGTTTCGGTGAAGCGCTTCATGGAGGAATTTGGCGGATGGGAAACCACGAGCGAGCCGGATCAGATTGCCAAGCAGGCCTACGCGCAGTTCATCCAGGAGCCGTTCCGGACCGTGACCCGATCGGTCGTGGCCAAATACGAGGGGCTCGCGGTCAATGAATCGCTGCCCGCGATTTCCGATGCCATCGGCACGAGCATGAAGGAACTGCTCGGCAAGACGCCGTTCGAGGTGATGTCTGTCGTCATGGGCAACGCCTCGCCCCCGCAGCAGGTCATTGACGCGATCGCGACGAAGGTCGCCTTGAACCAGACGCTCGAACAAAAAGCCATCGAAGAGCAGATCGCCACGAAAAACATCGAGATCGAGCGCAAGAACGGCGAGGCCGCCGGCGCGAAATCCGCCGCCGAAGCCCTGGAGCGCGCGAAGGCGATCACCGCGATCAATGCCGTGCTCACGCCGGCTTACATCCAGTATCTCGGCGTGGAAAACATCCGCGGCGCGGAACGCGTGTATGTTCCGCTCGGGGGCACTTCTCCGCAGCTCATCCTGCCGGTGAAATAGGCGGCACGATTCGCGGGCAATTGCCGGATCCGGTGTTAAACAGGGATCGTGTTGACCAGCCGCGCCTCGACCTGCTCCCGGAGAAGCATGTAGAATTGCGGGTTGCGCAGCGCGAGGATTCCGAGGGCGGCCATGGCGGCATTCGAGGGTTCCAGCACGGTGGTCACCGGCACGTTCGACGGCGTCCGCAGCGACGACCATACATCATCCGGGAAGTCTTTGAAGCTGGCCGGGACGGTGATCACGGGGACGGTGGTGGCGGCGGCCAGGGTCGGGCCGGCGCCATTCGACCGTCCGATAAAGGCGATCACGACGGAGTCGGGCACCTGCTGCACAAGCCGGTGAAGCTCGTTCAGCCCGCGGACCGGCTCTTTGTGGATCGAGCAGGTCGCGATGGTGAGCTTCAAGTGCCGGCTGTCCGGGGAGCCACCGCAAAGATGTTCGATCGCTTTCACCACCGGCGTCACATCGTCCTTGTCGGATCCGCGCCAGATGACGACCTGCTGGACCGGCAGGCGGAAGCGGTCGGTGATCCCGGCGACGCGGCGGTATTTTTCGGCCACGTCCCCGAGCGCGCCGCCGTCGCGGTAGGCCTGTTTGTCAATGTAGGTGCCGTTCTCGAGCACGCGCCATGAGTCATTGTCGATGACGTCGGCAAGAAGCAGGGTGCCCGTCTTGTCCTGGCCGAACTCGACCTTGAAGTCCACCAGCGTGCGTCCTTCGAGCTGCCACGCTTTTTCGAGGATGAGGAACGCGCGCCGGGCGAGCTTCGTCATTTCTACAAAAAGTTTTTTTTCCCCGGTGCGGCTGAAGACATCCTTTTCCGGAAGGATCAGGAATGGCGTCTGTGCATGAACCGGCTTCGACGGCTCGTAGAGGGCGATTGTTCCGGATCCCGCCGAGCATTCCATGAGCGGGTCGTCGCAGAGGAGCGCGTGACGCTTCCATTTTTTTCCGGCCGTCTTGAGATAGAACTCTGCGAGAAGTTTGGGAAAGAGGTGGCCTTTGGCGAGGCCGGGCATCCGCTTGAGGTAGGAGCCGTGGGCCTCGCGCCGGATCACCACTTCGTAGGGAAGCATCCGGCACCGCGGTGCCAGAAATGTTTTGTCGTCGATCTGCTCCTCGAACGCCACCGGAATCCCGCAGGCTTTGAGGAGCCGGAACACATTGCATGTTGTGCGGGTCGCGAGAGAGGCTTTCCCCTCGATGAGGTCGTGCTTGGCCCCGTCACCGGCCGTGATGTCGTCCTTCGAACAAATCAGCACCTTCTCCGGATCCTGCTTCGTGGCGCGGAGGATCTTCGTCTTGCCCTCGGCGATCAGGCCGCCGGACTGCTGGATTTTTTTCTGTGTCATTGCGACCTTTCTTTTTCGTGGTATCCCGCGGACTCACCCCGGTTCGGGAACCGCTCATTTTTCTGAGTTGGGATCATGGCCTAATCCCCTTCACCCCCGCGGCTTGAACATGGCCGCATCAATGATTGACCACAAATGGATGAGCCATCCGAGCAGGAAGACCCAGAGAACCCCGGCGAGGCAAAACTGAATGATCGCCATCAGCAGGCGTCCCTGGACGAGTTGGCCCAAGCCCGGAATGAAAAAACTGCAAACGGCAGCTATGACGTTTCCTGTAGATCCTTGTCCACTCATAAAGGGATGGAAATACAATATTCGTGCTTAATGGGCAATCGCGATTTTCTAAGTGAAAAAATCAACGGAACGGGTTCAGAACTTGTACGCCGTTTTTCAAAAAATCGCCCATGTTTCGTGTGACAACTGTCAGGCCGTGTCTTTTAGCGATAGCGGCGATCTGGCTGTCGAGAGTGGGGGTCACGAACCCTGCCGCGTCCCCTTTAGCCTTGAGTTGGCCCCAGACATGGGCGGAACTTGTGGAAAAGGCGAGGACGCGCCCTTTCATGCAGTCGCAGAGTGCTTGCAGCCAGTGGCGCAATTTTGTTTTGCGGGCTCCCTCCGGCAGCCTCTCGATGCCTCTCCGCAGTTCGCCGATAGTGATCGTGCTGACGTAAATCTCCCTCTCATTTTCCCGCAACCATGCCATGACCCCGGCATCGGGCTGGCGCTTTGCCGACTCGCTGAGGACGTTCGTATCCACGAGAAAACTCATAAATCGAGGGGCCTCGACGAGTCGCGTTCACGATCTGGAATCTCAAACGGCGAGGGACAAGCGAAGAGAAGATCAACAAGCCCGCAGTTCGCCGGCCGGGAGATCCGCCGGAGAGTGATGGTGTTTTCCTCTTCGATCAAAACCTCGAAATCATCGCCGGGAGAAAGATCCAGTTCCTGGCGGATTGGTATCGGCAGCACAATTTGGCCCTTTTGGGAAAGAATGGTCGTCATGGTAGGAAAATCTTACCCTGCGAACCCTCTCTTGGCAAATAAAATTTCTGTTGGCCCAGAAAGAGGGGAGGAGCGAGCGGTTCACCGGGCGGCGCGGAGGCGGTCGAGGACGTCGCGGGCGGTGCCGGAATCGAGCGCCTCGCCGGCGAGCCGCCAGGCGGCGAGCAGGTCGCTGGCGATGCCGGCGACGACGAGGGCGGCCGCCGCATTGAGCTGGACGATCGTCCGGGCGCCGTTCCGCAGGTTGCCGGCGAGGATGTCGGAGATCGTCCCGGCGTTCGCGGCGGCGGTGCCTCCGACGAGATCCTGCGGGTTGACCGCTTCGATCCCGAAGTCGGCTGGGCGGATGGCAAACTCGCGGAACGCGCCGTCCTGCCAGGCGGTGACCTTGGTTTCCCCGAGCGGAGAGATTTCATCGAGGGCCGGTGATCCGTGGACCGCCCAGGCAGTCCGGCGGCCGAGTAGCTGGAAGACCCGCGCATAGACAGGGAGGAGAGCGGGATCGAAAACGCCGGCGAGCTGAAACGACGGGCGGGCGGGATTGAGCAGTGGGCCGAGCATGTTGAAGATGCTTGTCGAGCCGCGTTCGGCCAGGAGCCTGCGCACCGGCGCGACCGCCTGGAAGGCTGGGTGGTAATGCGGGGCGAAGAGGAAGCAGCAGCCTGCCGAGGAGAGTGCCGCCGCCGCGCGATCGGGCGCGAGATCCACCCGCACGCCGAGCGCCTCCAGCACGTCGGCCCCGCCGGATTTCGACGTGATCCCGCGGTTCCCGTGTTTGACCACGCGCGCGCCGCAGGCCGCCGCCACAAACATCACGGCCGTCGAAACATTGAAGAGGCCGGCCCGGTCGCCGCCGGTTCCGCAGACATCCAGCGCCCCCTCGCCTGCCGCAGGGAACGGGGCCGCGCGATCGAGAAGCACCGAGACGAACCCTGCGATTTCCTCCGGCGTCTCGCCGCGTTTGTGGAGGGCTTCAAGAAACTCCGCGCGGGACTCGAGCGTCCGAGACCCGTCGAGCAGGGCATCGCACGCCCCCGTAATCTCCTCCGGATTCAGCGCAACACCGGAGGCGGCCCTGGCGGCGAGGCTGTTCATCGCCGCTCCAGCATCTTTTGTAATTCCAGCGCCGGCCACTGGCCCGGGACATTCGCGCGGTGGAGCCATCCGTAATTGAAGACCGACCCGCAGGAGGCGAACAGGAGGCGCGAGGAAAACCCCAGCGGCCCCATGCCCATGACGGCCAGCGGAAGCGGGGAGCAGGAAAACAATTCGAGCAGGCGCGCGACATCGCGCGGCGTGGCGGTCCGGATCGCAATCTTGAAAACATCCGCCCCGGCGTCGGCCGCACGCAGCGCCATCCCGCGCAATTTCGCGGGCGTGAACGATGCGCCAGAAAAATCGTGAAACGACACGATCAGCCGGATCTTCCGGTTCGCGGCCTCCTCGCGGATCCGGCGCAGCCCGCGCAGCGAGCGGAGTTCGACGTCCACGAACGCCGCGCCCGGCAGCAGCCGGAGGAAAAGGCTTTGTCTTTCTCCGGTGGAAAGCCCGCCCCTGCCGCCTTCGCGAGGATGCCGGACCGTGAGGATCCATGGGAAAAGCGAGGGCGGAATCGCAGCGGCATCCGGCAGGCAGTCCGCCCGCCACTCGAGCGCGCCAAGCGCGCCCGGACCCAGCCGCGCGGCCACCCGCCACGCCTCCGGAGAGTCCACAATCCCGACGACGGCGGATGCCGGCAGTTTATTTTTTTGACCCATGAATTCAGTATGATATGGTTTCCCGTTCTATTACAACCCGGATGCGACGCCGCCACGAATGAGCCTGCGCAGACAAGAAATCCACCTCCAATCGAACCAGTTCATTGACGCGCTGCTCCTCGGGTCCGTCTTATGGCTCGCGCACTTCGTGCGGTATAACGGGATCGTCATCCTCGACACGCTGTGGTCGATCGATGACTTTTCGAAATTCGTTTGGATGCTGGCCGTGATCATGCCGTTCGGCCCGTTCATGCTCGAGATGCAGGGGTTCTACAAATACCCGCTCGAGAAGACCGTTTGGAAATCCCTGCGCCAGATCGTGGCCGCCGGGTTCTGGCTTTTTGTCCTCCTGAGCAGCGCGGTCATTTTTTTCCGGCTCGATGTGCCCAGCCGGTCGGTGCTGATTCTTTTCGGGATGTTTTCCCCGCTGGCGCTCGTGATTCGCGAGCGGGTTTTTGTGTGGTGGAATCTGCGCGCGCTGCGCCGCGGGAGCATCGGCGAGCAGGTGATTCTGGCGGGAGAACAGCAGGGCATGCAGGAAATTCTCCATGCTTTCACCCCCCTGCAGAATCTGGAGATCCGGGTGGTCGCGCAGATTGACATCGAATCCGACGGGATCGAGCCGCTCGTCGAGGCGCTGCACCGGTATGCGGTCGGTCGCGTCGTCCTGGCCTTCAAGCGGATGCCGCTCGACAAGGTGCAGCGGGCGATCGAGGCGTGCGAAACCGAGGGCGTCGAGGCCTGGCTGAACGCCGACTTCATCCACACCTCGACCGCGCGCCCGTCCTACGAAACGATGGCCCGGCGTTCGATGCTGGTCTTCCGCACCACGCCCGATCTCACCTGGGCGCTTTTGATGAAGTCCGCCATGGATCGCGTGGGCGCGGCCCTCGGTCTGGTGCTGGGCATCCCGATCTTCGCCGTCGTGGCACTCATCGTGCGCCTGACCTCCCCGGGGCCCGTCTTTTTCCGCCAGCAGCGGGCCGGCCTGCACGGAAGACCGTTCGAGATGTGGAAATTCCGCACCATGGGGACGGACGCCGAGGAGAAGCGCGCCGCGCTCGCCGAGCGGAATCTGATGCGCGGCCCGGTGTTCAAGGTGGACGACGACCCGCGGATCACGCTCTTTGGAAAATGGCTTCGCCGGACGAGCCTCGACGAGCTGCCCCAACTCTACAACGTCCTCAAAGGGGAAATGAGCCTCGTGGGACCGCGCCCGCTTCCGGTCTACGAGGTGGAGAAATTCGAGCGCGCGGCTCACCGGCGGCGGCTGAGCATGAAGCCAGGCCTGACGTGTATCTGGCAGGTTCAGGGCCGGAACAAGATCACCGATTTTCAGGAATGGGTCCGCATGGATCTCGAGTATATTGACAACTGGTCCATCCTCCTCGACCTCTACATCCTCGTTTGCACGATCCCGGTTGTCCTCACTTGGAAAGGGGCCAAATAGAAATTTTCCCGGTCGGGCGGTTGACTCGCGCCCGCCGTGGGCGATGATGCAGGTATGGAGCAGGCGTTCAGCATCACCATTCCGGGGACTTACCGGGACGAGGCCGTTACCGAGGCTGCCCACGCGATCCGTGCCGCCCTTGGACGCCCCGCGCGATTCGCCACGGCGTTCGTCAGCCCGGATTACCTCCCGTTTCTTTCCGAATTCGTGGAGACGCTCCGTGTGGACGGGCACATTTCCGAGATCATCGGATGCACCGCAAGCGGAAGGATCGAAGGCGAGCGAGAGATGGAGCGGGGATCCGGATGCGTGATCATGGCCTTCGCCTGCGATGTCGGGGAGCCGGCGATCCCGGATGCGGACGGACTTTTTCAGGCGCCGATTGACGGCCGTCCGCACGGGGCCGTCCTTCTTACTAATCCCTTCACTTTTCCCGCCGACGACTGGCTCCGCGAGTGGAACCGGGCGTATCCCGGAGCGCCCTGCGTGGGGGGGCTCGCAAGCGGGGGCGACGAGAGCCGGACCGCCGTTTTTTACAACGACCGTCTTGTGGATGCCGTCTGCCTTCCCCTTTGCGGAAAGGCAGGGATCCTCCCGCTGGTGAGCCAGGGTTGCCGTCCGATCGGCGAGCCGCTCACGGTCACCCGCGCGGAGCACAATATCGTCTATTCTCTCGGCGGGATGCCCGCCTACCAGGCGCTCGAGTCCGCGTTCGAGGCACTGAGCGACTCCGAGAAGTCGTTTGCCAAGGGCAATCTTTTTGCCGGGCTCGCGGGAACCGAATACGTCGAGGACTTCAAGCCCGGCGATTTTCTGATCCGCAATATCATCGGGGCCGATCCCGGATCCGGCGCGGTCGCGATCGGCGGGATCCCGCGCACCGGACAGACCCTGCAATACCAGCTCCGCGACCGCGCGATCGCGCAGGCCGATCTCGCCCGCGTCCTCGCCGACGCAGAGCTCTCCGGCAGGAGACCCTTCGCCGGGCTCCTCTTCTCGTGCCTCGGGCGGGGCGCCGGATTTTTCGGCGAACCGCACTACGACGCCTCCAGGTTCTACCGATGCATCGGAGGAAAACCGCTCGCCGGATTCTTTTGCAACGGGGAGATCGGGCCGGTCGCCGGACGCAATGCCGTGCACGCATACACCGCCGCCGCGGCGATATGGGTTGAAATAATTCCCTGAGAACCGACAATGACTTCCCGGTGAAAAAGAAACTTCTTCTTGCGTCGGCCGTCGCGGCGTCGGCGCTCCTGATCGCGTGGGCGGGCGGATGGCTGCGTCTCCCCGCGCAGGGGACGCCGGCTGATGCTCCCCTGACTGCCACCGCGACGAGGGATGCCGTCGAGTCGAAGCTCATGCTCTCCGGCGAGGTGACTCCCGCATTTCAAGTCGAGGTCCGGCCAGAGGTTGGCGGCAAGGTCAAAAAAATCCACGTCGTGGCCGGGCAGCACGTCTCGAAGGGCGATCTCTTGGTGACGATTGACGACACGGATTTGCTCAACGAGAAAGCGAGCGCCGAGACCGAGATCGAGGGCGCCCGCATCGCCGTCGAAAAAACCCGCGGCAACTACGATCGTGCGAACGCCCTCTTCAAGGAGAAGCTGATCAGCAGGGAAGTCTTCGCGAACCTCGATGCGGATTTCCGGATCTCGGAGAACACGCTCGAAAAGGCGGAGCGCAAGCTGCAGGGCGTGAACGACCGCCTCAGCAAGACCCGCGTGCCCGCGCCGGGCGACGGCACGATCCTCGACATCAATGTCGTCGAGGGTCAGGTGGTCGTCGGCGCCGCGAGCGTCAACTCCGGGACCATGCTGCTCCTGTTTGCCGACCTCACCCGGCTTCTGATTGTCGCCCATGTCAACCAGCTCGATGCCGAACACCTTTCGGTCGGGCAGGATATGGCGATCCGGTTTGCGGACGAGGAGGCGCTGGGTCTCAAGGCCCGCATCGAATTCATCGCGCCCGTGGCGACGGTCAAAAACAACATCAAGGGGTTCGAGGTCCAGGCGCTGATCGGAGAAAATGCAGGTCGGCTGAAACCCGGGATGTCGGTGAGCATGGATGTCCCGACCGGGCGCGCGGATCATGTCGTCACGGTTCCGGTCTCGGCGGTGTTCAAGGAGAAGGACGAGAAAGTCGTCTATGTGCGCAAGGCCGGGGAGGTTGAACGCCGGAAAGTGGCCGTCGGCCTGACCGACATGTCGCGAGCCGAAATCAAATCCGGCCTGGACGAGGGGGAGGAGATCCTTCTCGTCGAGCCTGCCCTGCTTCCCCCCAAGAAATCCTGACCCGCCGTGCCGCTCGTCCATCTCGAAGGGGTCAGCAAATTCTACCGTGTCGGCGATCAGGAGATCCGGGCGCTTGACTCGGTGGATCTGCAGATCGAAGAAGGCGAATTCGTCTCGATCGTCGGCCCGAGCGGCAGCGGAAAATCCACCCTCATGCACCTGCTCGGCTGCCTCGACGCCCCGACGTCGGGCCGCATGCAAATCTGCGGGAACGACCTGAGCAGCGCCTCGCAGAACCGGCTGGCGGATGTCAGGAACCGCGAGATCGGGTTCGTGTTCCAATCGTTCAACCTGCTGGCGAAGCTGGATGTCGTCCAGAATATCGAGCTGCCGCTCGTGTATTCCGGGCTGCCCTCGGCCGAGCGCCGACGCCGTGCCGAGCAGGTCGCGAGGGATGTCGGGCTCGGCGACCGGATGGCGAACCGCCCGATCCAACTGAGCGGCGGCCAATGCCAGCGCGTGGCGATCGGGCGCGCGCTCGTCAACAACCCGCGCATCATCTTCGCCGACGAGCCGACCGGCAACCTCGACTCGGTCACCGGCAAGATGATCCTCGACATGTTCCGGGATCTGAACGCCTCGGGAAAAACGATCGTGCTCGTCACCCACGATTCCGATATCGCGGCCGTCTCGCGGCGGGTGATTGAAATTCATGATGGAAAGATCCGGAGGGAATACCGCCCGTGAACCTTTTTGTTGCCCTGCAGATCGGCCTGAGCGAGATCGCGGCCCACAAGTTCCGCAGCTTCCTCTCGATGCTCGGCATCGTCCTCGGCGTGAGCAGCCTGATCTCGACGCTCGCCCTCACGACCGGCATCGAGCGGGGGACGCGCGCATTCATGCAGCAGGTCGGAGGACTCGAATATGTGAGCGTCGTCAACAAGGAGATTTCCAACCAGATGTTCGATTTCTGGAACCTCTCGCCCGGCAGAACCCTCCGCGACGCGCAGGCGATCTCGGCGTCCGCTCCGCTGATTTCGCACGTTTCGCCGGAGCTGGCATTCGGGGCCGCGATTTCCTCGGGCATAAAATCCGACCGCAGGCAAATCCGCGGGGTTTTTCCGGATCACTTTGTGATTGCCCGTCACGAGCTTGCCGCCGGGAGATTCCTCACGGAACTCGATGTGGAAAGGGGCTTGCGCAGCGTGGTCGTTGGCGATGCGATCTCCCGCCTCCTTTGGCCGGACTTGAAGCCGGTCGCCGTCGTCGGGAAAACCCTCCTCATCAACGATCGTCCGTTTGAAGTCGTCGGAGTGCTCCCGAAGTATGAGCGCGAGGAGGACAAGCGCCGCCGGACGATCGCCGGCCCCGGCAAGCCCAGCCGCATGGGGCAGAAATGGGATCCGTTCCGTCAAAAAAACGAGTCCATCCTGATCCCGTATTCGACGATGTTTTTCGATTTCCGGGCCGGCGCATTTCCGATGGATTCGATGGAGTCGATCCGGCTCGATGCGCTGATTCTGCGGGTGGGGGAACTCGCGCATTTCCGCGCGGCTCTCGACCAGGTGCGCGCGGCGCTGAGCGCCACGCACCGCGGGGTGGACGATTTCGATCTCGAGACGCGCGAGGAGTGGTTCGACCGGATGGAGGCGAGCATCCGCGCCACGCGGCTGAGCGGCGGTCTCATCGCGACGATCAGCCTCGTGGTCGGCGGCATCGGGATCATGAACATCATGCTCGCCAGCATTTCCGAGAGGGTGCGCGAGATCGGGATCCGCCTCGCTGTCGGGGCGCGCGGGCGCGATATCTTCATCCAGATCATCATCGAGAGCATCAGCATCGCGTTCATCGGCGGCCTTCTCGGAGTGGTTGCCGCCTTCGGTCTCATCGAAATCCTCAAGCTCATCGCCCCGAACGAAAACGCTCCGATCATGACCTTGGGCGGGATTGTCTTTAGCGTCGGATTCGCCGTGCTGGCCGGGTTTTTCTCGGGGATTTACCCCGCGCTGCGGGCCTCGAGGCTCAATCCGATCGCCGCCCTGCGCTACGAGTAGCCGGGCTCAGGCCTTCGCCGAGTAGCGCATCTCGTAGTCGAACAGCTCGCCGGGATCGAAGAACCGCCGGAGCTCGATCTCGGCGTTCCCGACACTGTCGGAAGCATGCGCGATGTTGACCATCACGTTCATCCCGAAATCTCCCCGGACAGTTCCCTTCGCGGCCTTCCGGGAATCCGTGGGGCCGATGATGTCGCGCACGCGGGCGACGGCATTGTCGCCGGCGAGGGCGAGGGCGATCAGCGGGGTGGATTGCATGAACGCCACGACGGCTGGGAAAAACGGCTTGTCGGCGATATGGGCGTAATGCTCGTGGAGGAGGGCGGGATCCGCCCGGAACATCTTGCAGCCGCGGATTTGAAACCCCTCCTCCTCAAACCGCTTCAGAACCTCGCCGGCTATCCGCCCGGCAATGCAGTCCGGCTTCAATAAAATCAATGTCGTCTCCATACAGCCCTCACTCTAATTGCCGCCCATACGGCGGGAAGTAGATTTTTTTCATCTATTTGAGGAGGAGGAATGCCGAGGTGGCGACGGCGGCCGAACGCGGATCGATCGCCGATTTTTTCAAGCGTTCACGCGCTGCGGCTGTCGGGGTGTTCCATGCGGCCGCATACTCGGCGAGCATCAGCGAGGACATCCGGTCGAGGCGCGAACGCAAGATCTGCAGATCGGGCGGTTCGCCGGCGGGGAGCGGCTCACCCTGCCGCCATCGCTTCATCCAGGCTTCCTGCTCCAGACACGAGGCGTCGATCTGGGACCGCGCAAACCGCCAGACCAGTTCCTCTTCCAGATCAGCCGCCTCGCCCTGCCGGACCAGACGCTGGATCACCTCGTTCTCTCGGGCCGGATCACGCACCGGCAACCCGTCGTTCCATTTCGCCCAGGCGACGTCGCGCGCGAGGGAAAGCCGGGCTGCCATGAGCGCGACAATCGGCTCGCTTTCCTCGGGAAGCCGAGGCGTCGCGCAGCCGCAGAGGATCGCGCCCGCCAGTACCAGCAGCATCAGAAAACTATTTTTTGAGCAGGTCACGGA
>JBAXXD010000098.1:0-14027 GCA_037128135.1 Verrucomicrobiia bacterium | reverse complement strand
CTGCACCCGGCGGGGGTCGAACCCACAACCTTTGGCTTCGGAGGCCAACGCTCTATCCAATTGAGCTACGAGTGCGTTTGCTGGAAGCTGGAACCTCTGCGATTTCCGGAAAAACATCAAACCGAATTTTTGCGCCGGGAGCGAGTCGACGTGATCGGCAGCGGCGATGCTTCGCCCTGGGAGCGGCCCATCACGCCGGTGTGCAAGGATTCAACCCAGCGGGCTTTTGAGCGCGCTGACGAGGGTCTCCCACGGGAGGACCGCGCACTTCACGCGCTGGGGAAACTGGTGGACTCCGCCAAGAACCTGCAGCTTCGCCGGCACATCCGGGCCGGTTCCGTCTTTGGCGAGCTGGCGGAAGTTTCCCGCCAGCGTCTCCACGGCGCCGCAGGTGAGTCCCTTGACTTCGCCGGTCATCATGGACGCGGAGGCGGTGCAGATCGCGCACGCACTGCCCGAAAACTTTGCTTCGGCGACCGCGCCATTTTCGATGCGCAGCGCGACCGAGATCTCGTCGCCGCAGAGCGCGTTGTGCCCGTCGGCGGCGTGCGTCGGATTTTCGAGCGGTCCAAAATTCCTCGGCTTCTTCGAGTGCTGGAGGAGCACCGCCTGGTAGAGTTCGTTGTCCATCACCGGAAAAATGCCACGGTTTCGCGCAGGATGGCAACCAGCGCCTTGACGTCCTCCTGGGTGTTGTAAAGGTAGAAGCTTGCGCGGCTCGACGACGGGCTGCCGAGTTTCCGCATGAGTGGCTGCGCGCAATGGTGGCCGGCGCGGAGGGCCAGCCCGCGCTCGTTGGCGAAGAACGCCACGTCGTGCGCATGGATCCCGCGAATCGTGAATGCCACGATCCCGGACTGCCGGACGTCGGGTCCGAAGATCCTCAGCCCGTCGATCCCGCGAAGCTGATCGGCCGCGAGATTCGCCAGCGCCACGGAATGTTCCCGGATGGCATCCAGCCCGGTTTCGGTGAGGAACCGGGCCGCCTCCGCCCATCCGGCCGCTTCCAGGATCGGCGGCGTCCCGGCCTCGAACCTTGCGGGCGGATCGCGAAATGTGGCGGGCTTGTCGAAATAGGCGCGGTCCACCATCTCTCCGCCATACTGCCAGGGCGGCATGGCGGAGAGAAGTTCCCGGCGTCCCCATAGGGCACCGATTCCGGTTGGCCCGCACATCTTGTGCGACGAGCAGGCCAGGAAATCGCAACCGAGATCCCGCACATCCACCGGCTGGTGCCCGACACTCTGAGCCCCGTCCACAAACGTTCTCACGCCGGATTCCCGCGCGAGTTGGCAGAGCTCCCTGACCGGGTTTTCCAGGCCCAAGGTGTTGGGCACCTGCACGACCGCAAACAGCTTCGGGCGTTTCGCCAGGAGGCGCCGCGCTGCTTCGAAATCCAGGGCCGCGCCATTTTCCAGCACGGGGACGAACTCCACGCGCGCGCCGGTCACCTCCGCGAGGTGAAGCCAGGGCAGGAGGTTGCTGTGATGCTCCATCTCGGTGAGAAGGATCGTATCTCCGGCGCCGATGTTCGTCCGGCCCCAGGTGTTGGCCAGAAGATTCACCGACTCGGTCGTCCCGCGTGTGAAGATGATTTCCTCCGGACACTCCGCATTCAGGAGCGCCGCCAGCACCGTGCGCGCCTCCTCATATGCCGCCGTCGCCCGTTCGCTCAGCAGGTGGATCCCGCGGTGGACGTTCGCATACTCGCTCTCCAAAAACCGGCTCATCCGCCCGATCACGCGGCCCGGCTTCTGCGAGCTCGCGGCATTGTCGAGGTAGATCAGCGGGTGCCCGTTGACGGTTTCCCGCAGGAACGGAAACTGTTCGCGAATCTGTGTGATGTCCATGTGCCGGGGACTATACCGCGATTCGGCCGCCGCGCCAGTCGGGGGTGATGGAAAAATCCTGTTTCCTGCGGGCCGCTTTCCCCGTAGCTCTTAACAAATGTCCGATGCGCTCCACCATCTCCGCCGCGATTACGACCGGGATCCGCTCACCGAGTCCGACCTCGACCCGGATCCCGTGAAGCAGTTCCGCGCGTGGTTCGAGGACGCCCGTGCGTCGGGCATTCCCGAGCCGAACGCCATGACGCTCGGCACGGCCGATGGCTCCGGGCGGGTCTCGTGCCGGACGGTTCTCCTGAAAGCCTACGACGAGCGCGGGTTCGTTTTTTTCACCAACTACGGAAGCCGCAAAGCCCGCCAGATCGCCGAAAACCCGCAGGCCTCGATCCTCTTCCCGTGGGTCGCCCTCGCCCGCCAGGTCGAGATCGCCGGCCGCGCCGAAAAAATCTCCGTCGCCGAATCGATCGCGTATTTTTTAAGCCGTCCGATCGGCAGCCGCCTCGGCGCATGGGTCTCCGACCAGAGCGACGTCATCCCGTCCCGCCAGATCCTCCTTGGGAAATTCGAGGAGATCAAACGCAAGTTCGCACACGGCGAAATTCCCAAGCCCGAAGGGTGGGGCGGATACCGGATCGTGCCGGATTCCGCCGAGTTCTGGCAGGGCGGCCACGACCGCCTCCACGACCGGTTTTTCTACCAGCGCGCGGGCGACGCCTGGACGATCTCGCGCCTCGCGCCGTGACCCGGAAAAAATGCTGAGGGGGAATTCGTCTCAGCCCCGCTCTCTGCGCTCGCGGATGACCTCGAGTTCGAGGACGGAGTGGAGACCCTTCGGGCGACCCATTGCTCGCTTGGAGAGGATGATCGCGTCCAGGGTCAGCGCGCGGATTTCCGTGCCGCCGATCCGGATCGGTTCGCTGGCTTTCCAACACTCCTCGAACGAGCCAATGCCCTTGATCTCTCCGAGCAGATCGAGCTGGCCGAGGTCCGTGGAAACTCAAGCAGGGAGCTGTCCGCTGACATCGTGATGGTTTTGGCTGAGGAGCGAAAGGGCTTCGCCGGCGAGGAAGAGGGAGCCGGTGATGAGGATGGGGGCGGGCGGTTTTGTGGCGGCTTTTAGGGCATCCGGCAGGCTGGAAAATGTTTGGGCGGGGCAGCCGGTAGGCGCGGGAAAAGCCTGCGTGTCCGCGCTTCTCGGGCTGGCGACCGGCACGAAGAAAAAGGCCTGGGCGATCCCGGAGAGGAGGGAGATCATTTCGGAGTAATCTTTGTCGTCCAGCGCTCCGAAGATGACCGTGGCCCTGGCGGTGCCGAAGGCTTCTTTCCATGTTTCCACGAGGGCGTGAGCCGCGTGCGGGTTGTGCGCGCCGTCCACGATGAATCGTCCGCCGATCTTCTGGAAGCGCGCCGGCCACGACACCTCGCGCAGCCCGCGTGCGATCGTTTCCTCTCGGGGCTCAAGCGATGAGGCGCCGAGCGCGGCCACCGCGAGGGCCGCGTTCCATTGTTGATGTTCTCCGCGAAGACCGAGCGGGCGAGGGCAGGGGCTGCCGACAAATGTGAGCGGGCTGGCGGACGCGCGGGCGTGGGCCTCGATCACCCGCCTTGCCTCGGGAAGCTGCGGGGCCGAGACGACCGGGATCCCCGGCTTGATGATCCCGGCTTTTTCCGCCGCGATTTCCGCGATCGAATTTCCCAACCACTGCGCGTGATCGATCGCGATCGGCGTGATGACGGAAACGACCGGAGTGACCGCGTTCGTGGCATCCAGACGTCCGCCCATCCCGGTCTCCAGCACGACGGCTTCGCATTTTTCCCGCGCGAAATGATCGAGGGCAAGGACGGTCGCGATTTCAAAAAATGTGGGGGAGTGGCTCCAGCCCTCGGCATCCCGCCGGATCCGCGTGAGAATGTCCGCGAGGGCAGCGGAGGGGATCGTCGCGCCGTCCACCCGGATGCGTTCGCGGAAGTCGGTGAGGTGAGGGGACGTGTAGAGGCCGGTGCGGAGGCCCGCTGCGCGGAGGATGGAATCCAGCATCGCGCAGACCGAGCCCTTCCCGTTCGTCCCGGCGACATGAAAAATCCGGAGCGATTTTTCCGGGCATCCGGCCGCGTCGAGGAGCCGCCGGGTGTTGTCGAGCCCGAGTTTGACACCGAAGAACTGCGTGGCATTCAGCCAGGCGAGCGACTCGTGCGGGGTCACGCTTTCGAAAAATACCCGAGCAGCGCGCCGAGGGTGGAGCGCATTTTCGAGCGGGGCACGATGATATCGATGAGGCCGCGCTTTTCCAGAAACTCGGCGGTTTGGAAATCCGGTGGCAGCGTCTGGTGGGTGGTTTCGCGGATGACGCGCGGGCCGGCGAAGCCGATCATGCTGCCGGGTTCGGCGAGGATGATGTCCCCGAGCGAGGCGTAGCTGGCCATGACGCCGGCGGTCGTGGGGTCGGTGAGCACCGAGATGTAGGGGAGCCCGGCGCGGGCGTGGAGGGCGAGTGCCCCGCTGGTTTTGGCCATCTGCATGAGGCTGAGCATACCCTCATACATGCGGGCCCCGCCCGAGGCGCACACGAGCACGACCGGCATCTTGTGCTTTGTCGAGTGCTCGATGATCCGCGCGACTTTTTCTCCGACGACCGAGCCCATCGTGGCGGCCAGGAAGGAAAAATCCATGACTCCAAGGCCGAGCGGAAGGGCGTCGATCGCTGCGGTGCCGGTGATGATCGCGTCCACCAGCCCGGTCTTTTCCTTGTAGCTCTTGAGGCGGTCGGCGTAGGTGGCGACGCCCTTGAACTCCAGCGCATCCACCGACGTCAGGGACGCGTCCATTTCCGTGAAGCTGTCCGGATCCACCAGGCTGGCGATCCGCTCCCGCGAGCCGAGCGGGAAATGGTGCCCGCATTTCTGGCAGACGTGCAGGTTTTCCGAAAGCGCGAGGTTGTGGAGAACCTCGCCGCACGTCGGGCACTTCGTCCACAGCCCCTCGGGCATTTCGCGGGTCTTCGCCGGCCGCGGCCGGAGGAAAGGTTTTTTAAAAATGGCCATGGCAAGTTTTCTAACCGCGCGCCGCGGTGAGCGCACGCACCGACCGCGCGCCGGACGCCCTGAGGGCCAGCGCGCAGGCGTCCAATGTCGAGCCCGTGGTCAGCACGTCATCCACCAGAAGAAGGTTCCTGTCCGTCACGTCCGCATTCTTGCCCAGAACAAACGCATCCCGCAAGTTTTGCCTGCGGTGTTTTCGGTCGAGTTCCGTTTGGGTCTCGGTGTAGCGGCGGCGCTCGAGCGGGGAAACGACCGGGATTTTGCAAAGCCGGGAGAGTGCCTCGGCGAGGATCTGTGACTGGTTGAACTCCCGTTCGCGGAGCCTGCGCGGGTGGAGGGGCACCGGGACGAGCGCATCCGCGCTCCAGCCCGCCAGCCTCGGATCCGCGAGGCCCTCGTGCATCCATGCGGCCAAGATCCGCGCGAGCCACATTTCGCGCTGGTATTTCAGGCGGTGGATCATTTCCCGCACCACGCCACGGCTGCGGACAACGGCCACCGCACATTCGAAGGCGAACTCTTCGCCCTGGCAATTCGGGCAGGTGAAGACCGGCGTGCGCCCGTCAAACGGCTGTGAGCAGACCTCGCAGCGCGGGGGCCGGATCCGCTCGATCCCGCCCTCACACGCACGGCACAGCATCGCATGCTGCGGCACCGCGCGCCCGCAGCCGGCGCAGTGGGCGGGAAAAAACAGCGAGCCCAGCGGCTCGAGCAGAGTTTCGAGAGGGCCTCCGAGATCTATTTTACTAACGCGGGGGAGCGGTTGGTCTGGCATGGCGCAGATAAAGCGCGGTGAGCGCCGTGATGAGCAGAAGGATGCACACCGGCACGAGTCCGGTCGGAACCGCGCCGCTCACCACATTCGGCCCGACCCAGGGCAGGAGCGCGTCCGGGGGCTTGATGCGGAATTTTGCCGCCCACTGGAGCCCCTGCTGGCCGAGGATCCATCCGGCGTGGATGCCGATCGCCAGGAAGAGCGAGCGCGTCCGCAGCGTCGCAAAGGCCAGAAGAAGTCCGGCCAGAAACAAGGAAAGGATTCCCCATCCGAGGATCGGCCAGGCGGGCGCGCTCGAAAAAACCTGCGGGAGCTGGCCGAAGCCGCTGAACCAACCAACCGGAATCTGAACCTCCGGTTTGGCGACACGCATAAAATGCACGACCGCAAACACGGCGGCGGAAACGCCTGCGGCGGCCGCCGGCTTCATCGCCCGCAGGCAAAGCCCGAGCAAAACCCCGCGGAATAAAAACTCCTCGAGCACCGCCACGGCCGAGGCGGTGGCCAGGATGCGGATGATCCCGGCTGGAGAAAAACCGGTTTTCAGCCGATAAATTTCGCAGGCAAGATACCCGGCCCCGAGCGCGAGAACCGGCACCAGTGCGATCGCGATTCCGGCGGTGAGATCCCGCCAGCGGAGCGGATTGCGTTCGATCCCGAGCTCGCCGAGCCGGCGGATCCCGATCCACCGGAAGGCCGGCCAGAGCATCACCAGCGCGGCGATCTGGATGCTTCGGCTGAAATACCGGTGAAATGGAAAATCCTTCAGAAACGGCAGCACCCCGTTGTCCGCCAGCGCGCTCCCCGCCCAATACAGGGGAGGGGACAGCACGCAGGCCAGCAGGAGAACCCCGGAAAAATAGGCCGCGAGGCGGAGAAGAACGGGACGGGATTTCACGCGGGACTGTATGTGCTCATTTCGGCCGCAATGCGAGACGTTTGGCGCATCGCCGCGGGTTTTCTTCCGCGATTTCAGTGACCGGAAAAATAATTTGGAACCGGCAACTACTCGAAAAATGCCGGGGTGCGCGGCGGGTCGGAGCCCAACGGCTTTTGTCCGGGCCTGTAAATGGCACCGTCTCCTCCCTTGTGGAAAATGATGACCGACTTTCCACCGGGCGATGTCGCTTTCAGAAGGATGGTATCAGGAGGATCAGCTTCGGAGACGTTGCCGACCGAGATTTTATCGAACCCCAAGCGGTCAAGATCTTCCGATTTGAAGTATTTTTCTGCGATCAGCATTTGTTTCAGTTCTGCCTTCGATGTGATTTTTGTGTCGGCTGGAAACCCGAGCTTGGGTTCGCCTGTGGTCGTCCCGTCAAGTTGCGCTTGTTGGATGGAAAGGTAAATTTGCTTCATGCTGTTGAGCATCTGAGCGGCTTGGGCTCTTTCCTTTGCTTGAGTGATCGCCGGAAAGGCCAGCGCTGAAAGAATCCCAACCGGGACAGCTGCGATCGCGAGGTAGCCGGTAATCAGTCCTGCCAATGCCATTCCTGCCCCGCGCAGTGAGGGGTTGCTTCGGATTTTGGAACGCCCGATGTGCCCGCAGATCACTGCGGGAATCCCGGCAAGGCACCCGCCAAAGACACATCCCACGATCGAAATGATCCCGAGGACGAGCGACCAGATCGCCAAGGGCTCGGTTTTTTTCAAGCCGGTGGTGTCCTGCGCCGGCATTGGAGGAGGCACGGAGGGGTTCTGCAGTTCCGGAAATGCGGACAAAGGTTTCCATTCTTTCATCCCCGGGGACCATCCGAGGTCGGAGTCGGAAATCTCCCCGGAGAGCAGGAGTTGCTTCACATGTTCCTCGGAGAACGGCCCCTGCTGGACGCCTTTGCTGTGAATGGTGATTTCCATGGGATTTATTTGTCAGTGTGAACCGCAGGCAGTGGCAGCCCCGAAGGGCCTGCAGGGGCAACATCACCTTGCAATCGCGCTTCAGCAGCGCCATTCGCGTCGGCGGCCGGTTTCAAGCGGGCGGGGCGGGCTTCTTTCTTCGGCGGCCCGTCGCGATGCGGCTTGGGTTTGCGGACGGCTTCGAGCCCGCGTTTGGCGTAATCCATGACGTGGCCCTGGTGGATGAGCCACGAGAGGTCGGAGGCGAGTGAGGCTTCGCGGGCGGCCTCATCGGCAGGGGCCGTGCGGAGCGCGAGGAGGGCTTTCCACTGGTTCGGACGTGGGGCGGGCGGATGGGATTCGAGGTGGTCGAGGATTGCCGCCAGCCCCTCAGCGACCGGCGCGGACGTGCGGTCGAGGTGGCGCGGACGCGCCACGCCGACATAGGTGATGTTTTCGTGGGCTTTGAAAATTTGCAGGCCCGAGGCGTTGAAGCTTTGCCCGAGGATGTGCGCGAGCGGGAGCGGAAAGCGGCGGAGGTCGTTGACAGCGTTGCTCGCAAGCTGGCGCACGACCGGAGACGAGGCGGCGGCACCGGAGATTTCGACGGGGCTTTCCGCAGCCGCGATCAGCGCGCCGGCGTGATGCGCAAGAAAATGGAGTTCGACCGACGCGAGATCCGCGAATTTCAACGGCTCCGTGCCCTCGGGAGATTCGATCGGATAATACTCGTCTTTCGAGCTCTGCTCCTGCTTCCATTTTTCAATAAACTCCGGATCCCTGACCATTTGCACCCGGCTTTTGAAGGCGTCGAACGGGAGGTTCCGGAATCGCGCGGAATGGACTTCGCGCAGACGCGTCTGGTAATCGTGGTGGTTCGGCGGGCCGAGGACGATGTCCCCGCAGACCGCAACGCAGGGAAACGAGCCCTTCGGCGGATCCACGGTCACCCGCTCGCGGCGGTAGAATTTTTCGAGGTGTTTGGTGAGCGCGTGGCGGACGGCTTCCTTCTCGGTTGTCCAGAGGCTGCCGTCGATGCTCAGCCGATAAAGCGCCGTGGCCGTCTGGCCGGAGTCGCGCCGGAGTTCCACGCGGTAGCGCTCGGGCTTTTCCAGAATGAGAAGGGCCAGGTCGAAGATCGGATACGCCTTCCCGCCGGACTTGATTTGTTTGGCGAGCCCCTCGATGCCGCGGGGATCGGCGATCACGTTCGCGGCCCACCCGACCAGCATGGGAGCGGGTTCCGGGCGGTGCTCCTCGCGGCTGTCGCGCCGGCTGTCGGGTCGGCGGCTGTCGCGCTGCCCGCGCCCGTCACGATCCCTTCGTCCGTCGCGCTGCCCGCGATCCTGTTGCCCGCGCCCCGTGGAATGTCCTCCGCCCGTTCTCCGCGGAGCCTTGTCGCCCCAGCTCCTTTTCTCATCGTCCCTTCCTTCCCGCCCGAAGCGTTCGGCGATCCGCTGATGCCCCGCGGCTTCCGGCTTCGCCCAGTCGGGCAGAAAACTTTTTGCGAGATCGATTCCGGAGAATCCGGGGTCGGGCGTTGGCGTGTCGCTCATGGTGTGGCGCGGGGGTTGATCCCGTCGTTTTCTATTGTGGCTTGGCAGCGGGGGAGGGCTTGACGGAGGGTTTCGGGCGATCCATCGCGATCAATTCCGAAACGGTTACAAACTGGAATCCCTTTTCCAAAAGCCCGTCGATCGTGGCCGGCATCGCGGCGATCGTGGTCGGATGGATGTCGTGGGAAAGGATGATCGAGCCGGCCTTCGTATTTTTCAGGATCTCGCTCGTGACGCGGGCGGAGTTGCGGAATCTCCAATCCAGCGGATCGACGTCCCACATGACGACTTTGAGTCCGAATTCCGTGTTGAGGCGGCGCGTGATGGTGGGGTTGGTCGCTCCGCCGGGCGGGCGCACGAGCACGGGCTTCTTTCCGGTCGCGGTTTCGATGACGGCATTTGTTTGGTTGACCTCCGAGGCCACGCCGGCCCCTCCGGCTTTTGTAAATGACTTGTGATCCCAACTGTGGTTGCCGATCTCGTGCCCCTCGGCGGCGGCTCGTTTGAGCACGTCGGGATTGGCTTCCACACATTCTCCGAGCACGAAGAACGTGACTTTGATCCCCTTTTCCTTGAGGAGATCCAGAAGCTTCGGGGTCAGCGTGGGATGGGGTCCGTCGTCAAACGTGAGCGCGATATACGGCCCTTCGACGTTGCAGGAAACGTAGCTTGGGCGGGTCGGCCCGGCGGAGGATTCCGGCGCGGGGGCCTGCATCGCGGGCGCGGGGACCAGTGGTGCCAAGTCCCCCTGCGGCACGGCAATCACCTGCGGCTGCTGGGAAGGTTGCGTGCGGGCGGATTGGCAGGCGATGCCGAGCAGCCCGGCGATGAGCGGGATGAGATGCCAGGAGCGGTGATTCATTTTGTGGAGCGTGATGTCACCTATCGCACGAATCGCTCGAGAATCCTACCAAGTTTTTTCACGGTTGCGTCCGGCCAGAGATCGCGGGCGGTGATGAGCGCGGAATCCAGGCTGCGGTGCTCGGGCCAGTCGGGCTCCATGGGCACCTGCGGGATGGCGCGGGCCAGGATGTCTTTCGCGGCGGCGACGTTGGCATGCAGGTGGCCGATGATCGCCTCCGCCGACACGGGCTCCTCCTCGGTTTTCCAGCAGTCGTAGTCGGTGATCATCGCGAGCGTGGCCAGCGCGATTTCCGCCTCGCGGGCGAGCTTCGCCTCCGGGAGGTTGGTCATGCCGATGACGTCGAACCCGAGCTGCCGGTTCGCCAGCGATTCGGCGCGCGTGGAAAATGCCGGGCCGTCCATGTTTACATACGTCCCGCCGTCGTGGAATGTCTTCCCCGCCGCCGCGCAGGCCCCGGCCAGGATTTTCCTCAAATTCCCGCTCACCGGCTCCGCAAACCCGGCGTGGGCGATGATCCCGTTGCCGAAAAACGTATGAAATTCCCGACGGCTCGTGCGGTCGAAAAACTGGTCGGGGAGCACGATGTCGCGCGGGCGGTATTGTTCCTGAAGGCTTCCGACGGCGGTCACGCAAATGATCCAGCGCACGCCGAGCGAGCGGAGCGCCCAGATGTTCGCCCGGTGGTTGATCTCGTGCGGGGCGATCCGGTGCCCGCGCCCGTGACGCGGAAGGAAAAAAACCGGGCGCCCGTGCAGCGTGCCGCCGACGATGGCATCCGAGGGCTCCCCGAACGGCGTGGGGACAACGTGGTCGGACATCCCGGTGAACCCGTCGATTTCGTAGAGGCCGCTGCCTCCGATAATGCCAATGGCTGCTGTGTTCATTTTTTCTTGGTGTGTGGTTTGATCGTGCGGGGATGGAAATCGCCGCCCTCGCCGCCGAGGTCGGTCTTCTTCAGGAGCGCGAGAAACTCGCGCAGGGCCGGCGTGCCGGCGGAGGACTTCTTCACCAGCGTCCCGAGCGGGCGCCACATCGCCGGGTCGGAAAGCTCGATGCTGGCCAGTTGGCCGGTCTCGACCTCGGAACGCACCGACAGCCGGGGAACAATCGAAATCGCGCTCTCGATCTCAACCGCCCGCTTCACGGTCTCAATATTGTCAAATTCAAACGCCACCTTCACGCGCGACCCGGCCTGCCGGAGATGGCGGTCCACCTCCCGGCGGGTCGGCAGATCCGGTTCGAAGGCGATGAACTTCTCCCCGCCCAGGTCGCCGAGCGAAATTTTCCGGCGTGCGGCGAGCGGGTGGTGCGGCGCACAGATGACAGCCAGCCGGTCGCGCCAGAAAACCGAGGCGGTGATCCCGCGACGCGACGCCGGATAGGCGACCAGGCCGACGTCCGCGCGGTTCTCCTGCACCGCCGCATACACCTGCGCCGAGCGCCGGTAGTCCATCTTCACTTCGACCAGCGGAAACTCCCGCCGGAACCGCTTCAGATATGGCGGCAGCTCGTGCAGCCCGATGCTGAAGATCGTCGCGATCCGCAACTCGCCGGAAACCACCTCCTGCAGCTTCTTCATCCGCGTCCCCAGATCGTCGTAGGCCCCGATGATCTCGCTGCTCGACGCCAGAAACGCGTGCCCCTCCGGCGTCAGGCAAAACGCCCGCCGCCCACGGTCGATCAGCCGCACCTGAAACTGTTCCTCGATCGCACGCACCTGCTGGCTCACCGCGCTCTGCGTGATCCCGTTCCGCTCGGCGGACTTGGAAAAGCTTTCCGTTTCCGCCAAATCGCAGAAGACTTTGAACGTTTGAATTTGCATTCGACTCCTTATGGATAAGATATTCTAATATCCGCCGGAAATGCCAGAACAGTTTTTCTTATGCCTGCCATCGCACACAACCTGGAATTGATCCTCGGGCGCATCCGCTCGGCCGCGGAGCGCGCGGGCCGCGACCCCGCGTCGATCCGCCTCGTGGCCGTCTCGAAGACCCACCCGGAGGAGTCCGTCCGCGAGGCGTCCGATGCCGGGCAGCGGGCGTTCGGAGAAAGCAAAGTGCAGGAGGCGGCCTCGAAGATCGCGCTGCTCCCGACCGCGCTCGAATGGCATTTCGTCGGCCACCTCCAGACGAACAAAATCCGCCGGGCGCTTCCGCTTTTCCAGCTTTTCCACGGCGTGGACAACTCCGGCCTCGCCGGGCAGATGGACCGCCTCGCGGGCGAGTGCGGAACCTTTCCGCGCGTCCTTCTGGAGGTCAACGTCTCGGGGGAGGGGACGAAGTTCGGGTTCACGCCGGACGCATTGAGATCCGCGATCGGGCCGCTGCTGGAGCTTCCGCGCGTCCGGGTTGCCGGCCTGATGACGATGGCCCCGTATTCCGACGACCCGGAGTCGGCGCGCCCGTTCTTCGCTGCGCTGCGCAGGCTTCGTGACGAGCTCGAACAGCAGACCGGCACCGCGCTCCCCGAGCTCTCGATGGGCATGAGCGGGGACTTCGAGGCGGCGGTAGCCGAGGGCAGCACGATCGTCCGCGTCGGATCCGCGATCTTCGGTGAACGGGCGCCCCGCGCGGCCTGACCCGTGCCCCCGGGCTGGAGCGCGATGCGCTGTCAGCGCCTGAAAATGCTTCCCCGGTGCTTTTCTTTAAAATCAAGTCTTGCCATTCCGGCGGGTTATTAGACATTCTAATAACACAAATTCCCATATCATGAAGCCAGTCCGATTCAACAACACCGTTTTGCGCGACGGCCACCAGTCCATGGCGGCCACCCGAATGAAGACCAGCCAGATGCTGCCGGCCGCGCCGCTTCTGGACGAGATGGGGTTTGCAATGCTCGAGACCTGGGGCGGGGCGACGATCGACACGAGCCTGCGGTTTCTCGGCGAGCAGCCGTTCGACCGCGTGCGCGCGCTCCGCAAGGCGGCGCCGAACACCCCGCAGGGAATGCTCCTGCGCGGGCAGAACATCGTCCAATACAAATGCTTTCCGGACGACGTGGTCGAGCTCTTCGTGAAATGCACGGCCGATGCGGGGATCGAGGTCTTCCGGATCTTCGACGGGCTGAACGACCCTCGCAACCTGGCCCCGGCGATTGCCGCAGTGAAGAAATCGGGCAAGGTGGCGCGCGGCGAGCTCTGCTACACGACGAGCCCCGCGCACACGGTCGAGGCGTTCCTGAAGTTCGCGGGCGAGCTTAAGGAGATGGGCTGCGACGAACTCGCGATCAAGGACATGTCGGGCGTCATCACTCCGCGTGTCGCGGGCGAACTCGTCTCGGGCATCACAAAACTGACCGGGCTCCCGGTCACCCTCCACAGCCACGAGACGGCCGGTCTCGCGGCGGCCTCGTATGTCGCCGCGACCGATGCCGGCGCCTATGCGGTCGAGACATCGATCACGCCGTTCGCAAACGGAACGTCCCAGCCGGATACCCTCCGTATGCTCGCCCTGCTCGACGGCAATCCGCGCCAGCCGAAGTTCGACAGGAAAAAACTCGCCGAGCTCCGCGAGTATTTCACGAAGGTCTATCAGGAAATGGCGGCGTTCACCGCGCATGCCAACGAGGTCGTGGACAGCGATACCCTCGTTTATCAGGTCCCGGGCGGCATGCTCTCGAACTTCCGCGTCCAGCTCAAGGATATGAACATGAGCGACCGGATCGACGAGGTGCTGGCCGAGATCCCGCACGTCCGCGAATGCCTCGGCTGGGCACCGCTCGTCACCCCGATCTCCCAGATCGTCGGCACCCAGGCGATGCTCAATGTCAAATTCGGCCGATGGAAAAATTTCTCGCCGTCCGCGATGGACATCGTGCTGGGCAACTACGGCAGGACACCGGCACCGGTCGACAAGGAGGTTCTCGCGCTCGCGGAGAAAATTTCCGGCAAGAGCCCGATGACGACCCGTCCGGCGGATTCGCTCAAGCCGAACGTGGACAACCTTCGCAAGCAGCTCGCAGAAAAAAATCTCCCGACAACAGACGAGGCGGTCGTCCTCTTCGCGATGTTCCCGGTCGAATACGAAAAGCTGATCAAGGCCCCCGGCTCCATCACCGATCCCGCCGCCGCCAAACCCGCCGCCCCCGCGGCTGCTCCTGCCGCTCCCGCC
>JBAXXD010000097.1:0-14035 GCA_037128135.1 Verrucomicrobiia bacterium | reverse complement strand
CCAGGAAAGGGTTCTTCCCTCTTTACATTCGGAGAAGGGGAAGATTCGGGTCAAAAATTTCTGACAATTTTTGCGCGATCAGATCATCGAAGCGATCGAGCAATGCCCGGCGGGTCGCCAACCACGAGGCCACGGATTTCGACCCGGCGATCCAGCGCGGCGGCGATCCAGATGATGTCACCCTCACCGCAACTCGTCGGGATCTCCTCGGCGGCGGGAGGTTCGATCCCTTGGAATCAGAGCGGCACTTTCAAGCCGGCGTATCGGGCGAGCTTGCGCTGGCGTTCGTCGAAGGTGAGAAACATTTTGGCACCGAGGTGGACGGCGGTCGCCACATGCAGGATATCGAGTGTGCGGGGGCCTCCGCTTGCCGTGCGCTGGAGGGAATAGACGCGGGCCAACCGAAGGACGGCATCGGTATCTGCCGGCACCAACACATTCAGCCCGGCCGCGATGTCCTCCTCCCAGTCCGCAATCATCTGGTTCGCCTCGTTCTCGGAATATCCCTTTGCCCGATCCGCATCGTGCAAAAAGATCTGTAGCCGGATCGCCTGGATAAACTCGAATTCCAGCAGCGGTGTGAAGGGCAGCGGCGAGGATATCGTCCGGCGATAGGCCAGTGCTTGGGGCGTGTGAACCTGCTTGCGGTAGACCGAGCAGAGAAAACTGGTGTCGGGATAAACAGTCATCGCTCGCCGGTTTCAAACGCGCGCATTTCGTCCACTTCCTCTTGGGTGAAAACCCGACCGCCCCAAATCCGCTGAAGGCGTGCCTCATAGTCCGGGTGCCGGAGGCCACGCTTTGCGGTTGGCCGGGCGGGAGGCAGGATCCGGGCCACCGGCTTCGCGTGTTTGGTGATCAGAATTTCGTCTCCACCCGCGATCCACCCCTCGATCTTGGGAAAATCATACCGCAAATCACGGACAGTCGCAGTTTTCATAACATCACAAATATGTGATGATTTTCGGCTTTTGTCAAATCGCAAAACAAGCTCGCAAAACAAGCTCAATCGCCATGAAGGCTTGCCGTTCTGGAGAACTCCGTTTTGAGACTGAAAATCGCCTGGGCAGGATGCTCAGGCCACTGGAATGAATGGTCTGCGGGCTTGCCGACATTCCTGTCCGGGCTTATGGAGATCGGATGGCAACATTGCATGAAGAGGACGTGCGCGGGGCGCTTCGCGCGGTCAAGTATCCCGGGTATTCGCGCGACATCGTTTCGTTCGGGCTGGTTAAGGAAATCGGGATTTCCGGTGGCGACGTCGCGATCCGGATCGTGATGACGACCGGCGATCCGAAGGTGGCGGAGCAGATCCGCGACGAGGCGGAGCGCGCGGTGCGGGCGGTTCCCGGCGTTGCGGGCGTGAATGTGAGCGTGGACGTGCAGGTGCCCGCCGCACCTGCTGCGGGTGCCGGCCCGGAGAAAATTGACGGGGTCCACCACATCATCGCCGTCGCCAGCGGGAAGGGCGGCGTCGGCAAGTCCACGGTCGCCGCCAACCTTGCGCTCGCGCTCGCGGAATCCGGCCACCGCACCGGGCTCTGCGATTGCGACATCCACGGCCCGAGCGTCGCGCACATGTTCGGAGGCAACGAGCGCCCGACGGCCGATGAGGAAAGCCGGATCGTCCCGATCGAGCGCTACGGAGTTGCGCTGATGTCCATGGGATTCCTTCTCGATGACGGCTCGCCCGCCGTGCTCCGCGGCCCGATGGTCACCCGCTACACCCGGGAATTTCTCCTCCGTGTCGCCTGGGGGGAACTCGACTACCTGATCCTCGATCTTCCTCCCGGGACCGGCGACATCGCATTGACCATCGTGCAGACCGTCGTCCTCACCGGCGCGATCATCGTCACCACGCCCCAGGAGGTCGCGCTCATTGACGCCCGCAAGGCCGTCGCCATGTTCGAGAAGACCGATGTGCCAATCCTCGGCATCGTCGAAAACATGAGCTTCTTCCTCTCGCCCGGTGACGGCAAACGCCACGACATCTTCGGTGCCGGCGGCGGATCTCGCGAAGCCGCGCGGCTCCGGGTTCCGCTCCTCGGAGAGATCCCGCTCGAGTCCCTCGTCCGCGAGTCCGGCGACACCGGCCGGCCGGCTGTCGGCTCCCATCCTCAATCCGCCGCCGCCGCCGCATTCCGAGAAATCGCAAAAAAAGTTGCGGGTTTCCCATGAGCCGCCGGTTTTCGCTTCGGCGATATTGACTCCGGGCGGGCTGGGGAAATACAAGTGCCGGGGTCAAGTGCGGCGGCGGCGCGGCATTTGGCCGGATTTTTAAAAACATGAACGTCCACGGAAAACCGACCAGAACGATTTGGCTGCAGGATCCTGCCTTGGTGCAGATCATTGACCAGCGCGCCCTCCCACACGGGTGGGTCATCGAGGATCTGCGCACGGTCGAGGAAGTGGCCGTGGCGATCCGGGACATGCACGTCCGGGGGGCCGGGCTCATCGGTGCCACGGCGGGGTTCGGCATGTATCTTGCCGCGAGAGAAGCGTTGTCGGCCCCGGATCCTGCCGCCTTTTTGCACGGGGCGGGCAACCGGCTCAAGGCGACTCGCCCGACCGCCGTGAATCTCGCGTGGGCGGTGGACCGCCAGGAGCACGCGATGTCGTCGGCCTCCAGCCTAGCAGAGCGGGTGGATGTCGCCCTGCTCACAGCCCGGACGATTGCCGATGAGGACGCCGGAGCCTGCCGCCGGATTGGCGAACACGGAGTGGCGCTGATCCAGGAAGCCAGCCGCGCGAAAGGCGGCGCGCCGGTTCATGTGTTGACCCACTGCAATGCCGGGTGGCTGGCCTTTGTGGATTTCGGCTCGGCGACCGCGCCGATTTACGCCGCTCATGATCGCGGGATTCCCGTGCATGTTTGGGTGGATGAGACCCGTCCGCGCAGCCAGGGGGCGAAGCTGACGGCGTGGGAACTCGGCCAGCACGGGGTTCCGCACACGATCATCGCGGACAACGCCGGCGGCCACCTGATGCAGCACGGGATGGTGGATCTTGTCATCGTGGGCACCGACCGGACGACCCGCACCGGCGATGTCGCAAACAAAATCGGCACCTACCTCAAAGCCCTCGCCGCGCGCGACAACGGCATCCCGTTTTATGTCGCCCTCCCGTCATCCACCTTCGATTGGAAGATGCGCGACGGGGTGAAAGAAATTCCGATCGAGGAGCGCGGCTCCGAAGAGGTCAAGTATGCCGACGGGCTGTTCGAGGGCCGTCACATCGAGGTGCTCGTCGCCCCGGCTTCGAGCCCGGCCGCCAACTACGGGTTCGACGTCACCCCCGCCCGCCTGGTCACCGGCCTCATCACCGAGCGCGGGATTTGCGGCGCCTCCGAGCACGGGATCCTTGCCCTCTACCCCGAGCACGCCTGATCCACGAGCTTTTGGAACCGCTTTGACTGGTTCGCGTAGAACGGGTAGCGGCTGCCGCCGTCGCGCGGCTTGTAGCGCCAATGCTTATACGACCAGAGCCAGCATTCCGGGTGGTCGTGGATGGCCTGCTCGAGCACATCCCAGCATTGCTGGACGATTTTCCGGACGTTGGCACCCGGCGGGCATTCGATCGGCGGATGGTGGATGATCCGGTATTTCCCCCGCGGGCCGGGCCGGCATTCGATCGGCACGATGGCGGCGCCGGTCCGCTGGGCGAGCGCGGCGTGCGTCTGGGTGACGCTCGCGAGGAGCCCCCCGAAACAATTGATGAGGACGCTGCCCTCGCGCGGGTCGAGATTCAGGTCGCAAAGCATGCCGAATTTCCCGCCGCCCTTGAGAAATTTGAGCATGCGAATCATCGCGCGTTCCTGCGGAATCACGTGGTTGCCGGTGCTCGAGCGGAGGCGGTCGAAGACCGGACCGAGGAGCGGGTTTTTGAATTTCTGGGCGATCACCGGTCCCGGCGTGATCGTGTAGGCGCCCGCGAGCGCGAGCCACTCAAAGTTGCCGAAGTGGAGGCATGCGTAGATCGCCGGCCGCGCGGGATCCTTCCGGCAGCAGTCGTCCTCCCACCCCTCGAAGACGACGTGTTTTTTGACAAACTCCCCGTCCATGTTCGGAGCCCAGAAAAGCTCGAACATCGTGCGGGCAAACGTGACGTAGGATCCGCGGGCGATGGCGGATTTCCGGCGCCGGGAAAATTTCCCGGGAAACGCGGACTCGATATTCGCGACGGCGACCCTGCGCCCGCGGGGATCCAGCCGATAGGCGAGCGTTCCGAGGAGCGAGGCGAGAGGCGGGATCGCGCGGAAGGGAAGGCGCGCGACAAACCGTGCTCCGGCCGAAAGCCCGGCAAACTCGAGTTTTTCGCGGAGAGTCGGCGGCTTCATGACGGCTTCATCCGATGCGCGGAAAAACCGGCACCGGATCGCCGAGGCGGTGGCCGTCGGGCAGTCCGCCCCATCCGCATTGCTCGAGCTGGAGCGGCCCGTTCCATGCAAGCTGGGAGCGGATCGCATCGGCGGGCGAGGGGAGGAACGGGGTGATGAGGAGGGAGACGATCCGCAGCGACTCGGCGAGCGAGTAGAGAACCTCGTCGAGCTTGCCCGCGGCGGCGGGATCCTTGGCGAGTTTCCACGGCGCGCATTCCTCGACGTAGGCGTTGCAGCGGATGATGATTTCCCATGCGGATCCGATGGCCGCATGGATTTCGAAGGCCTCCATGTGGCGCGAATACGCGGCGACCTTTTCCGCGACGAAGCCGTCGAGCGGGGAGGCGGCGGGCTTGCGGAGGATTCCCTCCCGGTAGCGCTTCGCCATGCTGAGCGAGCGGTTGAGGAGGTTGCCGAGGCTGTTCGCCAGGTCGCCGTTGTAGCGCTGCACGAGCCGCTCCTCGCTAAAATCCGCATCGCGCCCGGTCGCGATGTCGCTGAGCAAATAATACCGCAGGGCCGCCACGCCGAAGGTGTCCGCGAGCACATCGGGATCCACGCTGTTCCCCGTGCTCTTGCTCATCTTCGCGCCCGCGATATTCCACCAGCCGTGCACGAGAAGCGCCGGGATGTCGTCGTCCGCAAACCCGCATGCCTTCAGCATGATCGGCCAGTAGATCCCGTGCGGAGGGATCAGGATGTCCTTGCCGATGACGTGGATCGCCGGCCAGCGCGAGCGGAAGGCCGCCTGGTCGGCGCCGGGGGTCGGATCGTATCCGGCGAAGCTCGCGTAGTTCGATAATGCGTCGAACCACACATACGTGACAAAATCCGTGTCGAACGGGAGCTCGATCCCCCACGCGAGGCGGGATTTCGGACGCGAGATGCAGAGGTCGCCGGACAGTTTCTCGACGGCGTTGCGGAGCTCGGCGACGCGGAAATCGGGAGTGACGAGCGGACGACCCGCCGCCGAGCGCGCGTCAATGAGATCGAGCAGCCACTGCCGGTGACGCGCGAGCTGGAAATAATAATTTTCCTCCTCGATGAGGACGACCTCGCCCCACTCCGGGCCGAACCCGCCATCCGCCCCGCGTTCCTTGTCGGTGAGGAACTGCTCCTGGCGGACGCTGTAATATCCCGCGCGCTTCGCCTTGTAGAAGTCGCCGTTTTCCCAGAGGAGCTGGAGCATCGCCCGGACGCAGTGCTTGTGGACCGGATCGGTCGTCGCCGCCCAGGCATCGTAGCGGATGTCGAGCTTCCTCCAGAGCTCGAGAAATTTCTCCGTGATCCCGGCCACGAATTCCTCCGGCGCGACGCCCTGCTTCTGCGCGGACTGCTGGACTTTCTGCCCGTGCTGATCCACGCCGGTCATGAAGAAAACGTCGTTCCCCTTGAGCCGCTGGTAGCGGGCGATCGCGTCGGCGAGAACTTTTTCGTAGGCGTGGCCGATATGCGGTGCGCCGTTCGTGTAATCGATCGCGGTGGTGATGAAAAACGTCATGTCGTCCAGGCGAGGCGGTGTCCGGGGGGCCTCACCCGCGCCGTCCGCCGGGCATCGTGATCTTCGCCTCCTCGCGGCAGCTGCGGAGCCACTCGGCGAAGAGAAGGGAGCGCTTGTTCTCGAGCAGTCCGGCGCGGATCTCCGAACGCTTCGCGGCGAATTCCGCTTCGGCGAGCGGCCCGCGCGACTGGAGGTAAACACAGACGCCGCCCCAGGGGGCCGGTTCGAAGGCGGAGATTTCTCCGTCCTTGAGCGAGAGGGTCGTGGAAACCACGCGCCGCTGTTCGGGTGTCAGCGATTCGCTCATCGGAGAAAGATTGGCGAGCGGCTCGGGGGTGAGCCCGGCGGACTTCGCCGCGTCGTCAAACGGTTTCCCCGAGGCGACCGCCTCGCGAAGAGTCCGGATTTTTTCCGCGGCGCCCACGCGGATCGCCTCGTCCGCCTTCGTCTGCCGGAGGCGCGCCTCGATCAGCGGGGTGGCTTCGGCCAGCGTCAGCGGGCGCGCAGGGTTGATCTCGACCAGCTCGGCCACATACAGGGCCTCGCCCGACTGGATGACGTCCGTCGCCTTGCCGACCGCGTTGAGCAGGAAGGAAGGCGGTGCCATGCCGGCGACCAGCGTGCGATCGGCCTCACCCGCAGCGGGCGTGCCGCCGAAGTTTCCCTCGCGGTCAAATGCCGGGGAGGTGACAACATTCAAACCGGCCGCAGCAGCGGCCCCGGCGAGCGACGAGGTGCTCAGCGAGTCGGAAAACTTGATCGCCCGATCCGTCAGCTTCTGCAGCTCCTCGACCTTGGCGCGGCCCTCCAGCTTGGTTTCGGCGGGCAGTTGAAAAGCCACGTAGCGGACCACGCGGGATTCCTTCGTGTTCAGGCTGGCCTGGCTGCGCTCGAAAACGGTGGCGACCTCGGACGGGGCGAGCCGGATCCCGGCGGCTGCGGCGGCCGCATCGAAGCGGACAAACGATCCGGTCACCGGCTGCAGCACGCGCGCGGCATCCCGGAGCTCCAGCTCCCCGGCGGCGGCGGGCGACTCGACGACGGCGGAGATTTTTTCCACGCGCAGCGAGTCGCGCATCACCTCCTCGAGCTGCCGTTCGGTGAACCCTCGCGGCACCAGTTGCTCGCGCAGAAACGCCGCATATTTTACCGGGTCGAACTGACCTTGCGTCTGGAAAACCGGCACCGCCTTGATCCGCGCCGCGACCTCCTCGTCCGTCGGATGCACGCCGAGAACGCGCGCCTGGTGCTGGAGGACGAGCAGATTCCAAACAAATTCCGTGAGGGCGGCCGACTGGTCGGCGCCGTTTCCGCCCAGCTTCTGCATCAGGTCGAACTGCCCGAGCGCGAGCGTGAGCTGGTAGTTCTTCACCTGCCGGTCGATCGTTCCCGGGCTCATCCTCTGACCGTAGATGGTCGGGTTCCGCGTCGAGGCCAGCTCGTCGAGCTGGGACGTGTTGTAGAGGAAAATAAATGCGACGATTGTCAGCACGGCGACCACGAGCATCAGCCCGCGTTGGTTTTTTCTAAGAATGGCGATCATGAAATTTACGGAGAAACTGTTGATTTGCGGAGAGAAAGTGTTTAAAGGGTTTGTTCAATGAAAGCAAGCGTCTCCCCCGGAATCGCGATTATTGTGCTCCTGGCACTTCCCTGCCTGGCCGCGCTCGGGCAGGACGTGGTCGTTCAAAAAGATGGCCAGCGCCGCGAGGGCCAGATCACGGGCATCAAAGCCGATGTCCTCCAGATCAAAGTCGGCCCGGCGGAAACCGGAATCCCGATGGCGAACGTCGCCTCGGTGTCCATGGCCCCACCGAAGGCCTACGTGGAAACCCTCGCGGCATGGCAGGCCGGCGATGCCAAAAAAACCCTTTCTCTCCTGGCTCCGCTGGTGGCCGGCTTCAACGGGCTCCCGACAAAATGGGCCGAGCGGGCGAGCGCGCTCCTCGGGGAAGCCTGCCTCGCGGCCGGGCAAACCGACAAGGCGGAATCCGCGTTCGCCGACTTCCAAAAATTTTATCCGGCCGCCTCGACCACCGCCGATATCGGGCTCGCGCGGCTCGCCATCGAAAAAAAGGATTTTGCGGCCGCCCGCGAGAAGCTTCTCCCGATCGTCGAGAAGGCGAAGTCCACGAAGCTCGCCGCATCCGGCGAATGCGCCGTTTTCGGCCAGGCTCTCTTCCTTCTCGGTCAGGTTCAGGAAGCCTCCGCGGAAAATTCCGAGGCTATGGAAAATTATCTTCTTGTCACCACGCTCTTCCATGAGGACAAAGCAGTCGCGCAAAAAGCCGGCGAACGCGCGGACGCCCTCGCGAAAAAAAACGTGATCGTCCCCTGAAAATTCTTTTTTTATTCCATCCATGAAATCCACCCGACATCTCACACCACTGCTTATCATCCTGCTTCTTGCCCTGACCGGTCCGCTGGTTCATGCCGCGGAAGGAACCCAGGAGAACATGAGCATCCTCAAGACGATCCTGCATGGCGGTCCGCTGATCATCATGATATGGCTTTGTATTTTGGGCACCTCGATGGCGATGATGACCTTCATCATCCAGCTCTTCCTGATGCTGCGCGACGAGCAGCTCGCCCCCGCCGCGCTGATCGAGTCCCTGCGAAACACGATCCACGCGGGCAACTACCAGGAGGCCTGGGAAATCTGCCGGGCGAACAAAGCCTACATCGCCCTCGTTCTCAAGGGCTCGCTCGAGCGCCTCGGCCGGGGCAAGGAGGCCGTCGAAACCGCGCTGATCGAGCACGGGATCCGCGAGGCCCAGAACCTGAAAACCAAGAACAGCTACCTTTCGGTCATCGGGGTCATCGCCCCGATGATCGGGCTTCTCGGCACCGTCATCGGAATGATGGGCGCGTTCGCCGTGCTGGGCGCGTCCGGCGTGGCGGATCCGCGCACCCTGGCGCTGCGGATCGGCGAAGTGCTCATGGCGACGGCGAGCGGCCTCTTCATCGCCATCCCGGCGTTCATCTTCTACTACTACTTCCGCAACCGCGCGACCATCGTGCTCGTGAACGCCGACGACAAGCTCAACCGCCTGATCGAGGACATCCCGTTCGACGAGCTCTCCGGCGTGCGGGTCGGCGAAAACTTCGAGGCGGGAGCGGGCGCGCCCGAGGTGTCCGGGGGCTCGCACAAGGTGTCCGTGGCGCTGACCACGAACTGCCCGACCTGCAACGGCGTGATCCAGCCGGGGCAGACTCCCTGCCCGCATTGCGGTGGCGTTCTCGACTGGGCCTGAACCATGTCCGAAGCCGCACACCACGGGAAGAAAAAGCGCCGCAAGCCGGAGGCGGATGCCGATCCGGAATTCCAGATCGCCCCGATGATCGATATTCTTCTCGTCCTTCTCGTTTTCTTCATGTCCATCAGCTCGACGGAGGTTCTCCAGTCGAACAAGGAGGTCAACCTCCCGATCGCCAAGGAAGCCAAGCAGGCGAAGGACAACCCCGGGCAGGTCATCATCAACGTGACCTATGTCCCGATCAACAACATGACCGGGATCGAGGTGGACCAGAAGCGCTACCAGTCTCCGGGCGAGCTGGTGGGCATGCTTCAAAACAAAGTCCGCATCAACCCGCTCGTCCGCGTGCTCATCCGCGCGGACAAGGAAGTGAAATACGAATACACGCGCCAGCTCCTGGAGGCGATCGGCGCGGCGGGCGTGGGCAACGTGACATTTTCCGTGGTGGACAAAGATAACAAGGCGCCGAAACCCTCGTGACCGGAGCGCGGCAACCTTCAACCTTTTAAAAAATTATGGCAGGTGGTGGAGTATCAGAGGACGGTGATGTCGGGTTTCAAATCGCGCCGATGGTGGACGTGGTTTTCGTGCTGCTGCTTTTTTTCATGTCCTGCGCGGGCCAGCAGGTTCTCGAGATGGAGCTGAACATCAGCCTGCCGAGCGGGCGGAGCGCGGGCGCCGCGAGCAGCGTGCCCTCGACACCGATCATCATCGACGTCATGCCGGATGGAAAGATCCAGATGAACAACAAGGTTTACGACAGTCCGACGAGCAAGGAGCTGCCCGAGCTCAAAGCCTGGCTCAAGGAAACGATCGCCAAATTCGGCGACAAGGACCCGGTCATCATCCGCCCCGACCCGCAGACCAAGCATGAGCGCGTGATGGACGTGCTCAATGCCGCATCAGCGGCGGGCGTTACCAAGCTCTCGTTCAGTTGAGGGGAGCTCGGGATGGGAGGAATGGGAGGGATGGGATTGATGGGGCTTTCTGGGAATTTCCTGCGGCCGGCAGGGCGGTTTTTTTGGCGGGGGTCGTTATTTTTTAAATGAGACAACGCGCTTCGATGGTTCGCGTGCTTGTGGTGAGCGGCGTGATTCTCGCGGTTCTTGTGGCGGGGCTTTTCGTCGCGTTTTCGGTTTGGTTTGGCTCGTATATTCAGAGCGAGGGCTTCCGGGCGATGGTTGCCGAGAAGACCGGGAAGCTATTCGATGCGAGCGCCGGTTTCTCCCCGCTTCGCTGGACCGGAGCATCCGCCTACGCGGAATCGGCAACGCTCGAAGGTTCGTCGTCGTCCGCGCTCAAAAGCCTGAGCGCCCGCGAACTGCGTGCGGAGATGAATTGGCGGGCCGTATTTTCAGGTTCGTGGAGGGTCGAGGAAATCACGATCACCCGCCTCGATGGGGAATGGCGGCCGCCGGATCGGGGGGCGCCGGCATCCGCGATTTCTCCAGACCAAGCCGCCGCGCCTTCCGGGTTTCTCGCGCTTCTGCCGAAAAAGTTCGAGCTGGGACTTCTCAGCGTCGGCAATGCGAGCCTGCGCTTCCGTGGCGCGGAGATCGCGGGCGCGTCGCTGGCTGTGAAGCCGGACGGCACGGGTTGGATCTTCGAGGGGAAAGGCGGGCGCCTCACCTCGCCCTGGGCCCCCGGTCTCGATATCACCGACTTCCGCGTCCGGCAGCAGGGGAACGAATTTTTTCTCACCCGGGGAAACTTGCGCCTCGGCGCGAACGGGAAAATCCTTCTCTCCGGCGAGTCGGCATCGGGCGGGAGGCTCGAAATTTCGTGGGACGGCATCGCGTCCTCCGATGTTTTCAAGGGGGAGTGGCACAGGCGGCTGGAGGGCGTCCTTTCCGGAACCGCCACGCTCGCCGCCCCCGATACGTTCCGGGGGAGTGCGGTGCTCCGGGACGGACGCCTGGAAAACCTTCCGATGCTCGCAACCATCGCGGAGTTCACCCAGAATCCCGCGTTCCGCCGGATGCCGCTGCAGGAGGTGCGGGGGGATTTCATCAGGGAAAATAACAGGTGGCACGTGAGCAATTTTTCGGCCGAGTCCAAGGGGCTCTTGAAGATCGAGGGCGCCGCCGTGATCGGCCATGGGGGCGCGCTCGAGGGGGAATTCCAGATCGGGGTGACTCCCCATACGCTCCAATGGTTGCCCGGCTCGCGCGAACGCGTGTTCACAAAAGCCCGCGACGGCTACCTCTGGACAGATCTGAAGGTCGGCGGCACCATTGAAAAACCAACGGAGAACCTCTCCGCGCGGATGGCGTCAGCGATGGGCGAGGAGATCATCGGGACGGGCGCCAACCTGATCGAAAAGGCTCCCGGAACCGCTGTCGAAGGGGTGAAGGGCGTGCTCGACATCCTCCGCCCGCTGGTGCCGTGAACGTCCCGGCACTTCACCAGAGCCGGCATCCCCACACGGGCGATCGGCGCGCTATTCGATCGCGATCCGGTTTTTAGCGAGGGTGAGGCCGGTGACGCGGGCGTAGGCGGCGATCGCGCGGATGTGGTCGGTGCGGGCGCGGAGGGCGCTGATTTCCGCGTTCGCGAGGTCGCGCTGGAACTGGAGGACTTCAAAGGTGGTTGTGGTTCCGCTGGCGAGGCGGATCTGCGCGGCATCGAGGGTCTTCCGGACGTAGTCGAGCGTTGCGGCGGTGGCGGCGATCCGCTCGCGAGTGGTTTCGATCTGGCCGGCTGCGTTGTCGGCCTCGACGAGGATCGACTGCTCGAGGCGCTTGAGCTCGACGAGCGCGCGGGCGGTCTCGAGTTTGTTGGCTTCGAGGTCGCCGCGCGCCGTGCGGTTCGGGATCGGGAGGCTTCCGACGACGCCCGTCGTCCAGGCGAGGTTGCTGGTATTCTGGCCGGTGACGCGCTGGAAACTTTCGGCGAGCGACGAGTCGATCCCGTTGATGCCGAAGCTGGCCACGAGGTCGAGCCGCGGGAGGGTCTGGTTCCGTGCGAACACGACGTTGATCTGCCGCTTCTGGAGCTCGAGGAGGGCCTGCCGGTAATCCGGCCGCATCTGGAACGCGAGGGGGAAATCCTTCTCCTTGTCGGCCTTCGCATCCGGCAGGCCAGGCAGGGACGCGATTTCGAGGCGGGTCTGCAGGATGCGGAAAACCTCGTCGGTCACGAGCTGCTTGAGAAAATTTTCGTTGTCGAGCATGGCGCGCCGGGCGACGAGGACTTTTTCGTCGCGGGCCGCGAGGTCGGCGCGCGCCTGCATGACATCGAGCGGCGACATGACGCCGATTTCCGCGCGCTTGAGGTTGTCGGCGAGGAGCTGGGCGGCGAGCGAGCGCGACCGCTCCTCGACGCCCAGGTTTTCCTTCGCGAAATACAGCTCGCAATACGTGTTCACGGTATCCGTGACGACCTGGATGATCCGCTCGCGCAGCGTCCATTCCGAAATCGCCCGGTCGGCGCGCGCAATCCGCAGCTGCGCCAGGTTCACGTCGGTCCCGAAATTTTTCAGGATCGGCTGGGTGATCGAGATCCCGAAGAACGAATTGAACCGGTCGTTGGCGATCCGGTTGTCGGAGGTCTGCGTGGTCGAGGCCCCGATGTCGTAGGTGAGGCCCCACGGGCTGACGCCGGTGATGCTGGAGTCCACCTCGAGCCCGCTCGTGCGGGCAAAGAGATCGGGAGTCTCTCCGCCGGGCGCGGCCACCGGCACCACGAGCTCGTTGTTGAGCGTGCGGAGCTCCTGGTTGTTCTCGTTGTAGGTCACGGAAACCCCGGCGACCGGGTCGAACTTCCCCGAGGCCGCCAGCTGGCGGGCGCGCGCAATCTGCGGCGTGAACCGCGCGGCCCGGATCTGAAAGTTTTTTCCGAGCGCCATCCGGATCGCGTCTTCGAGGTTCAGCGAGAGAACCTGCTCCGGCGCGGCGGTGGCGAGGGCGGCTGTGAGGATGAGGATCAGGAACACCCGGAGTCCGGGTGCGCGCCCGCACCCAAAGAAGCGAGCCCATGAATGCTTGCTTACCATTGTTCCACAGCCAGAGCAGGCACGCGAAAAAACTCCGACGTATTCCGGGTGATCAGCGCGTGTCCGTGGGAGCGGGCGGTGGCGGCAATCACGAGATCATTCGGGCCGATCGGCATTCCCGCTTTTTCCAGATGAGCGCGGATTTCCGCGTAGTGCTCGACCGCCTCGCCTTCGAACGGAATCATCCGGAGCGGAGCAAGAAATTTTTCCACGGCACGCCGGTTATCCTCGGGCTTGGCGCTGACCTTCGCGCCGAAAAGCAATTCCGCCCGCACCATTTCAGGGACGGAATAATCGCGTGGAGTTTTCGAAAGATACTTTCCAATCAATCCGGCGTCGCGCTTGCGCAGCAATTCCACGATGATGTCGGTGTCGAGCGCGAGGATCATGCGTCAAAATCCGCCGCTTGATCACGCGACCGGGCCCTGTCGGCGGGCGCTTGGAACGAACGATCCGAAATGCTGCCGAGAACCTCCGCATAACCTTCCGGCCACGCCGGAGCACCGGCTGCCAAAATCAGTTTCTCCCTCGCCCAGCGGGACAAAGAAAGCGCATCACGCTTCGCCGCCCGCTCAATCAGCCGGTCGGATTTGGCATCCAGATAAATCGTGAGTTGCGCCATGAGGAGAAGGTAGTATTTCCACATACACTCGCAAGTATATTTTCAGGCTGCGGCGCGGGATCCGCCGCAAAACCTGGAGGAGCTGCCCCGTCAGCGCCGGCTTCCCTTCTGCGGCGGATCATTTCAAAAATCCATCGCGGCTGGCGGGGGGAGCTGGATGACCGGTTTGTCGAGCGGGGAATCGAGCGGGTTGACGCTTTCCGCCTTGCGGACTTCCGGTTCGGCATTGAGTTGTGGTGGCGGCGGAGCGGACGGCGGAGCGGGGGGAGTGGTGGCTTTTGGG
>JBAXXD010000096.1:0-14068 GCA_037128135.1 Verrucomicrobiia bacterium | reverse complement strand
CCGGGGCTGATGTTCAAGGTGCTGGTGATCCAGAGCCTCTACGGGCTGAGCGACCATCAGGCCGAGTTCCAGATCACCGACCGCATGAGCTTCAAGCATTTTTTGGGATTGAGTGACGCCGACAAAGCCCCCGACGAGAAAACGATCTGGGCGTTCCGCGAGGCGCTCAACCGCGCGGGCCTCTTCGAGTCTCTCTTCACCGCATTCGGCCGGGCATTGGAGTCTATGGGAATGATCGCTCGCAAAGGGCAGATGATCGACGCCAGTTTCGTAGAGGTGCCCCGGCAGCGCAACAGCCGGGAGGAGAACGGGCTTATCCAGCGGGGCGAGAGTCCGGAAAACTGGGAGAAGAAGCCCGCGAAAGCCCGCCAGAAGGACACGGACGCGCGGTGGACCCGCAAGCACGGACGACGTTACTTCGGCTACAAGAACCACGTGAAAGTTGACAGCAAGAGCAAACTCATCACCTCTTACGCAGTCACCGATGCCGCTGTCCACGACAGCCAGGCTCTGGAGGCACTTGTCAAGCCGGGCGACCCGACCACTTATGCCGACAGCGCCTATGCCGGGGAACCCAGTCGGGTAATGATGGAGGAGCGAGGAGTCGAATTCAAACCGATCGAGCGGCCATGGCGCAACAGACCGTTGAACGGAAAACAGAAACGCACCAACCGGGCGAGATCGCGAACTCGCGTGAGAGTGGAGCACGTCTTCGCAACGATGGTGATGAGTATGAGGGCCGCGTGGAACCGGTGCGTGGGCCGAGCGCGCAACGCCGCAGCCATAGCCCTCACAAATTTGGTTTACAACATGGTGCGGTTCGAGCAGATCGAGCGTCTGGGCCTCAAACGCTGGAGGACGGCATGAGCGAACGCCAAACAGAGGGGGAGGGTTCTGCCTTTGGTGTGCGCAAAAGCGCCTGCTTGCCGCTTGGCGCAGACTTGGTAGTCCTCTTGTTCTCCTATTATTGACCATTTGAGTTTTCAACAAACACGATGCTATGAAAAAATGCCGTTTTTAGAGGTCCCCATAAGATTTCAACCGGAAAAGAGCGGTCGAAGTTCAGGCAAAGGGCGCCAAGGCGCGAGGGCGGAAGGAGGCGGAAAAGAAATGTCAATGGGCAAGGCTGGGTGCCTTTCGGGCTGCTCAGGCGGGCATCCGTCGATATCGGGCTTCATGTATTTATCAATATAGTTTTCCGAGTAAATATATTGATGAACATTTGTTGGTGAAGTTTCCCCGTAACACGATGCGCTTCAAAAAGTCCCTTCTCGGTATACCCATCGACCACAATGTCACTATTGCCATAGGATTCTTCCGGCGGCACTTTCCTCCATTCTGAATATCCTGACATCCGCTTAGACAACAGATCTTGGATCGTTTTCGCTGGCAATACACAAATGACTGTATGTTCGTTTCGTAGCGAGACGTTCTCTTTTGTGTTTACCTCGGAAGACAAGTCGATACCATAAAGCTCCCGAACATACTCTCTATTTGTCATATGCTTGATCTGAAATTCAGAGATTATTAACCAACAAAATGCAGCTAGAGCAATACCAACAAAACAAAATAGAAAACCGCTGGGCTTCATTACATTATTCGGTTTGATATCCAGTTCCAATGATCGTGTCAGTGAAATTAGCCCCAATCCAGTACGGTGTCCCTTGACCTGGATACGAGTACTCTGCAATCCAGCCCGGTATTTGTTCTCGAGTGAGGTTTTGAAAAGCAGTATAGGTTGAATTCGGAGTAAAATCGTATCGCTCATTTATCCACAACTGCAAGGTGACACTTGATGTTATCGTGCGGGAATTGTTACTCCATGCAGACGCTGTCCACTGACTGTTGTAATTGATATTTAGCTCGTAACTTCCGAGAACAGACCCATAATCTAAACCGCGCGAACCACTGCCAGCGATAGTGCCATTGCTCGCAGTCTTGTCGACACCATTCAGCTTCATGTTAATACTCATTTCCATTCCTAGAGATATTTTTGTAAAGTAGTCGCCCGATGCTTTAATGCCATTTATTAGTTGTGATCCAGCGGTTGCGTTTTCTCCCTTTCCAGTATTATACCACACAATCGAGTCCGGAACGGTGTTGATCTCAGCCAATCCATTCGGGTCAAAGGAAGACATGACATGGTTGTTGATATACACAAATGCATTCGCACCATCGGGATATCCGCTTGGATCAGTTGTGGTCCACCGATTCAACCCAGGATCGTAATTCCGATATTTCAATATGTAGGATCCGGCATCACCATCAAACGGCTTGCCTGTGTAGAATGCAGACGTTGAGGATTGGGAACTTGCCTGCTTGGCTGCCAGAGCGTCCGCCGCTTTGGCTTTTGCCGTCATTTCCTCACTCCACTTGGCGAGTTGTTCGGGAGTTTTGAATTCCGGCAACGGGGCTGGGAGCTTGTGCTCGGCGGTCGCCGCCTGGATCGCAGATGTGGCGGCGAGAACCGCCGCGAAGAGGATGTGTGTGGTTTTCATTTGCAGAAGTGTGTTTTTAGGACCGTCGTGACTTCGGGCTTTGACTCCGTCATGCGGAGGATCGTAGGGAATGCCTCTGAAGTCCGCAACTACCATTTTCGCCATTTTTCGCCAACGGCAGGCTCGCCTTCGGGTCGCTCCACCATGCCGCCGAGTAGGCGACGAACGCCCGCACCCGCTCCGGCTTCCAGACCCATCTTCTACACTTTAAAAAAAACGGAAAAGTTGAATATCAATAGGTTAAGTGATGCCAAGAAATCGTTGGCACTACATTTTCGCCCCGCCCTCTTCTCAGGTAAGTTCCTGAAGAACCGGCGGCAGGGCCACCTCGGCGGCGCGAACCGCCTGCGAAGCGTGCCCCTTGATTTCGCCCAGCAGCAGGAAGTGGCTGCCTTGCAGGACGACCTCGACTTGCTGGAGGTTGTCCAAGCCTCGGATGACTTCGGCCCACTCGGCTGCGAGACCTTTTTCCTCCAGGCGGATTTCGAGTTCCCGCTTCAGGCAAAGAGCCAGGAACGAACAGAACACGTGACCACGGATCGTCCACATCGCATTTCCTTCCACGCTTCCGCCGCACGGTCGCTGCCGGAAGCAAAAAGCCGGTGCAGCACCGTGAGATAAACCGCCCGCTCCAGATCGAATGTGTGCCGGCGCTTGCCCGCCAGATCGCGAACGATTTCCTCAAACCCCATGCTTTTCCACAACCGCCCAAACACCAAGTCCGGCCCGATCTTGGTGATGGACACAGGCTCCGTCTGCCCGGCGGCATGCGCGTCCATCACTTTGATCTTTTCGCAGTAGCGCAGCCCTCCCCGCATCAGGCTTTCAAGCTGGCCGCTCGCCTGAAGGACATCGAGCCGCCCGAGCGTAGCAATGATCTCCTGCCTCACTGTCTTGCCTCGCCGCACACTATGGGCGATCTGCAGGTATCGGTATCCTTTGGCGGGCTTGACTCGGAAAAACATGGCTCGGTTTTGTGGACTCCACACATCCATCCAACTCGTCAGCCTGCAATCAATAACAAAATGCTAAACGTCAGAAAAAGTTGCACTACATTTTCGACTCGGACACCGCCGCCCACCCGCAAACCCGCATCAATAAAGGATCCTTACTTTTTGTGACCCTCCAAACTGTAGAAGACGGGCCAGAGCGCGAACCGATGGGCAAAATGCGCCACGGCGGATAATCCGAAAACCAGCACCTTGTCCGTTCTCACGCCCAGTTTCCCTCTGATCTCCGCCAATGCGCGCTCCACCTGCTCCCCGCTCCCCTGCTCGGGATAGTACCCCTCCGACTGGCAACTTGCCGGAAAATATCAATGGCACGGCCTTCCCTTTGACAAGATTGGGTGGCGGGGTTCCCCCGAGGATCATTAATTCGCCACGGCAAGCAATGCCTCCATGAACCCTCCAAAGTCCTCGTTGGCCCTAATTATGAGAATATTATACTCTGCTAGATACCAGACATCATCCACCGGGACGGCCATATCGACACAGAACTCCTTCAACAACGCAGCAAAACTGCTGCGATTCTTATACCTATCCTGAGTGTCTCGTCGAAGTTGACTAATAAGACCGTCTTCCCGTTCGTTCGGGCTAGCAAATGAGTTATCAATATATACATTTAGCGTGTCGGTTTGTAACCAGTGCGTGGTTTGATGCGTCGGGAAAAGCGGCTGCAGATATTCCTTTTCACCGATATTCTTAAAATCACCCAGACATACTTCGAGTATCGCAACTACGTCAGTCGGAAGTTTTGGGTATTTTTGAAGAAATGTCCCCCTCCTCAATGATTTCTGCTCCGTTTTGACATCTAATATTGTGATCATTGGATCTATTCGCCAGAATATGAATTTAACTTTCGTATTCCATTCTGCGTTATAAGCTTCATTTTCCACTGCAAACCTTGGCAACTTCATGCAAATTGTGTAGAATGCAAATAATGTTTTTTCACTACAACCATATTTTGGAACCGCCACGTAGTATGTATCTTTATTTGTCTCTTCTGCCTGAACTCCGTTGTTCAAGCCAATAGCAACAAAACTGAGAATTGCAAGTGCAACGCTCATTATGCCCGTGCATCGATGCATGTGATGTCGCCTAAAACCGCTCTTTTTTTCGCCTTTCATAGTTGCAATTTTCGCCTTGTGAATTATTTTACTCGCTCAAATCGCGCAAATAATCTTTTGTCAGAGATTTCACACTTGTAAGTAGACTGCTAACATCTGTCACGCCTGTTGCCCCGCTTGTAGGTCCTGGACTGTAAGCATTAAAACAAGTCGCATACATAATGTTGCCTGCATTTGACCCGAATACGGTTGTCAGGTGACCAGATGTTTGCCCGCCCCAATAATATTGATTCTGAAAGTAATTTCCGTGTGAGAATAGGGCCACCCTGTCGTACGTGGAAAATAAGTTATTAATTGCAGCGGCCGTATTTAGAATAATCAGACTTGAAAAGGTATCTCCATCATCTAGGTAATGGGTGGTCGAACCAGAGGCTGAATCTGCATTATTCATCTCGGTTCTAAGGTTTGAGATATTTGCATTTAATAGTCCGATTGGATTTCCATCAAAATTGGATGGCGTGTAATACACCCATGCGATCTTTTTTAAGCCCTGCCAATCCATTGATGTCGTTGGTATCGGCGCATAGGATGCATTGTTTGCCCCATCTGGGAACCCACTCGGATCGGCAGATGTCCATCGAGAAAACTCCGGGTCATATTGACGAAACATGAACGCATAGCTGCCGGTTTCTTCAAGATACGGTTTGCCTGTGTAGAATGCAGACGGTGAGGGTGCGGAATTGGCCTGCTTGGCTGCCAGCGCGTCCGTTGCGGCGGCTTTTGCCGCCATTTCTTTTCGCCAGACGACCAGTTGTTCGGGCGTTTTGAATTCCGGCAACGGGGCCGGAAGTTTGTGCTCGGCGGTGGCCGCTTGCACGGCGGATGTGGCGGCGAGGACCGCCGCGAGGAGGATGTGTGTGGTTTTCATTTGCAGAAGTGTGTTTTAGGATCGTCGTGACTTCGGGCTTTGTCTCCGTCATGCGGAGGATCGTAGGGAATGCCTCTGAAGCCCGCAACTGCCATTTTCGCCATTTTTCGCCAACGGCAGTCTCGCCAGAAGTCAGCGGTCATTGGCCTTGTGCCTCTCATCCCGTGACTTCTTTCCCTACTCTACTCGACCCTTTCTGCCTTTCGCGTGCTTGAAAGGTTATTGAGGTATCACGACATTTTGCTTTTTAAATTTATAGGAACTGCGGGAAGAGATTCGTTTCTTCGCCTCATCGATGAGCATAGATAAGTTGGTTCCACGAATCGACAGAGTTGTCATTACTCCCGACCGTATTGTTGAAGGGGTCAGATTCTCGTTGGCAATCTCTTGTAAATATTGGGTTCTTTGATCACTAAAACACACATAATATGGAAGCTGAACAGATCCGTGAGTCTCTTGAATGGCTAGGAATGCCTCTTCCAAGCTTTTATCAGGATTAGACTCACTCTCGCCTAACCAGATTACTAACCAAGCGACGTGTTGAACAGCGAGGTTCGAGAAATTCGCGTTTGCAGAAGAGGTGTTATTCAGCATCCCATAGGCTTTTGCAAGCTGCTGACCGCTCCCGATTAAAGCGCTTGTTTGCCCATCAACTCTGGCAGCCAATATGCAACAAAGGATAATTGCGGAATAAGAAAGTGTTTTCATTCAAGATTTCCAGGAGTTTTACTGAAAGCCACTGTCAGTTCACTCGCTTGTTCGTTAATTGGGCCGCCCCACTCTGGATTGATTGATTCCCAACAATTAACGCCATTGACCGTGGCACCGGTACTCACGGATCCGTGACCTTGTGTGCCGAGTGAACTCCAAAATGCACTATTTGTAGTCCCAGCAACTCCAAAAGCATTAGTCATATCAGCAGAAGCGGCACTTAGCGCTTGAGCAGATGTGCGAAACACGTTCGAAGAATACGATGAAGACCAGCTCTCCAGATTCCCATAGGTTCTACTCAGGGCCATTGCGTATATAACTCCATGCCACGCCTCATGAGTATATGTTGTATCACGAAATGTTTGACTCAGTATTCCAGTCATAGTTCCAACTGTGCGTGATCCTGAAGTAGGAACTAAATGAAGAGTTGATCCTGATGTGAAGGAATAACCGAGGGTAGCATTTGTAACATACCCCTGGCCAGACTGAACTGTGGTGAACGTAGCACTTACTGTCGTACTTATGCTGCTAAAGCTTGTATATCCTACTGTAGAGGAGTCGTCCGAACCGACAGTAATGGGACAAACCAAAAGCCCATCAGTATCCACGACATTGTTTCTATTGGTTCCATAGATACAGTTGTTAGCCCCATCGGGAAACCCACTGGGGTCGCTTGTCGTCCAGCGTGAAAGCTCCGGATCATACTGACGGAACTTGAATGCGTAGCTACCGGTTTCGTCGATGTATGGCTTCCCTGTGTAAAATGTGGAATTCGCCTGCTTTGCGACCGTCTCCGCAGCTCGCGCTTTTTCCGTCATTTCCTTCCGCCACTTGGCGAGTTGCTCGGGCGTTTTGTATTCCGGCAGGGGAGCCGGGAGCTTGTGCTCGGCGGTGGCCGCTTGCACGGCGGATGTGGCGGCGATTATCGCCGCGAGGATGATGTGTGTGGTTTTCATGGTCTTGTTGGTTTTGGTTTGTTTGGTGACTACGGATTTGGTGGAAGCGAAGGTGTTTGCGGCACGGGGTTCGGTGGGGTGGTTCCTCCGAGGTCGGTGGGCTTGGGAATTTCGGTGGCCAGCTTGAGCGGCTGGCCGAAGGCGGTGAGGCTGGCGAAGCGAGTGACGGGGCCATCCACCGTGGCCAGGGTCGTGCCGAGGAGGTCGTTGAGGTAATACGTCAGCTCATCGGGTTTGTTGACCGCATGCGAGGCGATCGGTACACCGCCGCTCGGGTGCGGCTCGATGATGTAGATCGTGTCGTTGCGGCGGAGCAGAGCGAGGCCGTCCCAGAGGAATCTTTCATCCGCAGATTTCACAGATTCCGCAGATTTTGTGGAGGCCTGTTGAATGCCTTGCTCTGCGTTTTTCTGCGAAATCTGCGGATTACTCCTCTTCTTGGCGGCGAGCTGGCCGTCCGGCCAGTAGGTGAGGCGGAGGGATTTGCCGCTCGGGGTCGTGAGCTTGGTGACTTTGTCGAGCCAGCCGTATTGGCGGGTGGGACCGCCGGGGGAGGTGAGGAGGCGACCGGCGCGGTCGTAGGAGAAGGTGGCGGGAGAGACAGGACGCATCGGCAGGGATGCCGATGCCACGGTTGATGTCGAGAGCTGGTTGGCGGCATCGTAGGTCATGGTTGTTTTTTCGCCCGCGATGATTTTCTCGAGCATGTTGCCTGCTTTATCGTAGGCGTAGGACTCTAACGATTGCGGAGTGCGGATCGCGGATTGCGGAATGGCAGCAGTTGAGTTTCCTGTCTTCTCTTCCTTCGCGGCCTTCGCGGCTTCGCGGGAGACCATCTCCGAGACTTTGAGCAACTGGCCGGAGGGATCGTAGGTGTAGAGCTGGGTGTGGCCGTTCCATGTGCGGGAGGTGAGTTGGCTGGCGGGGTCCCACTGGTAGGCGAGATCGAGCGGGCCGCCGACCGAACCGCCGGAGAAGCTCACGCGGGCGAGGCGTCCTGCGGCGTCGTAGGAAAGGGCCACCGACATGCCGTTGCCGAAGGTTTTTTTGGCCGGGCGACCGGCCCCGTCGTAAGCGTAGGTGACGATCGGCTGTCCGTTGCTGACAATCGATGCCATCCGTCCGGAGCCGTCGTAGGTGTAGTCGGTTTGCTGGATCGGTTCGTAGCGGGCCTCTTTGCCGGTGTGGTAGCCATCGGTCGGGATGGCGGCAACGAGCCCGGCGACCATGAGTCCGATGCGCTGGCCGCGTGTATTGTAGCTGAAGTGCAGGAGAGTTTCTTCGTCCCCTTGGTGGAGGTGTGTGGCCTCGACGCGGCCGAGTTTGTCGTAGAAGTAGTCCGTGTGGGTGTCGGGGGTCGCGGCGGAAACGAGGCGGCCTTCCTTGTCGTATTCGTAGGCGAGGGATTCGCCGTTGCCGTAGTCGAGGCCGGTCAGCCTGCCGGTGGCGTCGCAGGTGAATTTTGTTGCCTGCTCGCCGTTGTTGCGTTCGAGGAGACGGCCTTTGTCGTCATACGTCCAGGTGAGTTTTCCGCCGAGAGGATTCGTTTGTTTGATCAGGCGTCCGGCGGAATCGTATTCGAAGGTGATCTTGTTTCCGTTGCCGTCAATCTGTGCGGTGCGGCGGTTGAACGGATCGTATTCGTAGCGTGTGACCGCGCCATTGGGGGCCGTCTCGGAAAGAAGGTTGCCCCGGATGTCGCGCTCGACTTTTTTGATCCGTCCGAGCGGGTCTTTTTCCCCGATGATCCGGCCCTGGCTGTCGTGGAGGAACTCCACAACGGACTTGCCATCGCGGGCGACCGAGGCCAGTTGGCCCTGCTTGTTGAAGGAAAATGCCGTGCGCGAGCCGTCCGGCGAAACGCGGGACTTGACGCGCCCGGCGTCGTCGAATTCGACGGATTCCTTGATGTCGCCTCGCGCGACCGAGGTGCGGCGGCCGAAGGCGTCGTAGGAGAACGCTGTCTTGGTGCCATCGGGACCGGTGACCGATTCAAGTTCCCCGCGCGGCGTGTAGGAATACTTTGTGACCTGCCCGGCGATGTCTTTGGCAACGACGACTTGGCCGAGATCGTTGTAGGCGAACTCGGCAACGACCTCGTTTTTTATCCGGGACCCGCGCGTGACGCGAACCGGCTTCGGTTCCATGAGCGGGGCGCGGGCAGGCTTCCAATCCTTCGCATACTCGAAGAACGTCGAGATCCCGTTGGCGTCGATGGATTCGGACATGAGCCCGGTTTTGGGGTCGTAGCGGTATTCGACTTTGAGTTGTCCGTCGGCCTCCACCCGCCGGAGTTTTCCGTCATATTTCTGTCCGGGAGCCTTGTAGTAATACGTCTTTGTTTCCGCGCCGCCCGTCTTGGAAGTGACGATGCCCCGCTTGGTGGATTGGTTGACTTGCAGAGTGAGCCCGGTCTTGGCCTTGGCCGTGACCTGGTCGGCCACCAGCCGGTCCTTGATCTTCGGATCAGAGGGATACTCGTAGTCAAATGCCGGGTCGGATTTCAGCCAGTAGTTCTTCGGGTTTTTCTTCGGGTTTTGTTCCGTCGATGGCTTGTTGCCTTGGAAGGGAGGAACGAAGGCGCATTGGAACGCCGCAGTGTCCTCGACCTTCTTGCCGACCAAAGTTTCCGCGCGAAGAAGAATCCCGCTGTCGGCCAGGTAGAGAAACCGAACGGGGTTGCCAATCGGAGGCACCCAGCCGGAAAGCCGGTCATCCGGCCCGTCCTTGATGTATCCGAACTGGTGGCTCTGGCCGTTGATCTGAACGACGGAGACGCACTTGTTCTGTCCGAACCCAAGGCCGAGGAGGACCCGCCGCGCTCCCGTGGCGGGATCACGGATCTGCACGGATAATCCGAGACTCCCCGACCATTGGAAATCGAGAACCCTGCCGGTGGGCGACTGCACCCAGTCAAGACGTCCCTTGCTGTAGGAAAACTTCCAGCCCACGTCGTTCGAGATTTCGCAGCGAGGCCCGGAGCGGTTCGCGCGCCACTGCCCGTCAAAACTGACAAAGGCATCCTGACGCTTCGGCTGGGGCTTGAAGGCAACCTGTCCGCCGGAGGGCATCGTCCACAGAAGAAATCCGGCACCCTTGGGAACAAGGCTGCTTTCGAGCTGGGGGCAGAACCATTGGCTGCCAAAGAGCCCGAGGGATTCCCGGTTGTTCAAGTAAACGAGTTGAAGGGAAAAGGAAAACTCCGGAGAGGCATTGATCTCGCCCAGCGGATACTCAATGGACCAGCCGCCTTCCACGAGGGCCTGGCCGACTTTCCGGGGTTGAAAACTCCACGAGGGCGGTGCGGCTTGCAGTGCGGAAATGCCAACCAAAGCGAAGGCCAGAAGAGCGAAAAATGCTTGGGCGGGCAATGCGCGACGATTATTTTCTCTCCCCCAGGCCGGAACACAGGTCGACAGGCCACCTTGGCAGAACAGTCTTGCGCGGAGACTTTGGTAGGCTTTGGAAAAAACGGAAAAGAAGATGGCATCTGTGATTTTCATATTTGGCAATTATGCCTATACGAAAAATTATGCGCATCTTTCTGAAGATCAGACAATAAGTATTTTGTAGCGATTTTGCAATGATGAAGCGGAGATTGGTTTAGTAATTCTTATGAAAGAACCAGCGAAGCATGCGTATATATTTCACTGTCTGCATGCTCCTATTCAAGAAAGGTTTTCGTTGGGCCGAAAAACGCAGCGGAAATATCGCTGGCTGAAATTGACTCGCCGGTGCAGCCCATAATTGTCACAACGTTCGATGCGGCAGCCTTAATTTGTGCTTCTGTATACCGATTGCCATATCCATTCACACCATCGAGTCTCAATATTTTGATTCGTTGGTCCATGTGGGTTGTTTGTACCCTGTCACAATATCAAGGAAACTGAATGAGTCTTTCATGGTCAGACGAGGAAGGTTCATGTCATCTGTCACCTTGTCAAGTTGATTCCAATACTCAAATGTCTGAAAGGTGCATGTCAGTGTATTTAGATAAAAAAACCCATTGGTTCCGCCGCCATCGTGGACCCATCCATATACATGTTCGTGCGATACGGTGAATTCGCTGATGGGATATTCAATGACCCTGTTTCCAACGGGGCTGAGGAGATAGGTTTTTTGATGCGATCCCTCTGCGAGCCTGTAATTATTTGGAAGTATGACATCTCGTTTTGAGCACCCCACAAGAAGTGTCAGCATACAGACGAAATAGAGATAATAACGCGAACTCACAAAACGTTCATTCATAGACACCAGACCCAGAGAGCGTCTGGCTCCATGCATCAAGTATTCGAAATGCCGTTCCGCCGAGATTTGCAGCGTCGGCAAGCCAACCAGGTGCGTTTGGCGAGGTTGAACTTCCGTAATAATGCTGAATCACACCAGTGACATCAGTAAATGTATCCGAGTAAAACATGCTTGCAGTTCCTGTATATGAATAGGTTCCACCACTGGTAGAGCTAAACGGATTTGATATCATGTTCCCGGAAAAGATTCCCGCAAGAGTACCGCTGCCTAATTCCCATCTGACACTTCCAAAGTCATAACTGCGGGAAAAGCTGTCGCTGAATGAGCCATTATACGGCTTTGATAGCCCTGAAGCAGTTTTGTTAACCTGAGCCTCAAATCTATATACGCCACCAGTTCCGCTGGTATTAGCGACATTCTTCACTCCCTCGAGATAGCCGATCTCCGAAAGCGACACGGGCGTTCCGCCTTCAAAATAAAAGTGCCAAAGAAAATCGGCGACGCCCCATGCCTTTCCGTCAGGATCCATGCCATTCAATGGATTGTTGTTGTAAACGCGGTTATTTGCCCCATCCGGAAACCCACTTGGGTCAGCACTAGTCCAGCGAGCAAGCTCCGGGTCATACTGTCGGAACTTGAAAGCATAATTTTCGGTTTCTTGGATATACGGCTTGCCCGTAAAAAAGGCAGACGTTGCGGGTTCGGAATTGGCCTCATTGGCAGGCAGTGCGTCCTCTGCGGCGGCCTTTTCCGTCATTTCCTGCCGCCAGACGGCGAGTTGTTCGGGTGTTTTGAATTCTGGGAGCGGGGCCGGGAGCTTGTGCTCGGCGGTTGCCGACTGGATGGCGGATGTGGCGGCGAGGATCGCCGCGAGGAGGATGTGTGTGGTTTTCATTTGCAGAAGTGTGTTTTAGGATCGTCGTGACTTCGGGCTTTGTCTCCGTCATGCGGAGGATCGTAGGGAATGCCTCTGAAACCCGCAACTACCATTTTTCGCCAACGGCAGTCTCACCCTCGGGTAGCTCCACCATGCTGCGGAGTAGGCGACGAACGCCCGCATCCGCTCCGGCTTCCAGAGCGCGACCCAATTGCGCGAAATGCGCCTCGGCAAAGAATCCGAAAATGAGAACCTGCCCCCTCGGGTTCCCCCTCCGGTTTCAGCTCACTCGGGTTTCATTTTACATCGAACCATTTTGATTTTTCAAATCTCTGATTGTTTTTCCAATTCACTTGAGCTGAAACATAAGCTCTGATCGTGTTTGCGTTGCTCATGTGGCATATGACAATCCACTCTTGCAGCTGACCTACCGTCGTATCAGGACTAACAACCAAGGCAAGTGGTAAGTCTGATCCAAAAGCATCTGTTAGACGTTGCAACTCCTTTTGTATTGTCTTTTTGCCTCCTTCTATTCGACCATTAATTTGATATTTTTGTTCCGGCCCATTTACAAAGATAGTAATTTCCGGGTTCCCCTTCTCGACCAAAGTATCATACTGAGATTCGGCACGCGAAAATTCCATTGCAAGCAATACAGTGACCCCGACAGACAGCATAACTATGTTTCTCATATGCTATTCCTTTATAAACGGCTCAACTTGGTAGAACCACGTGCCTGAAACTACATCGGCATTCACCACGCCGTCCGGTCCGCAATATTTAAAATCGACGAGATTTGACGCTGTAACTGCTGAAGGGGCGTATTCTGTTCCGCCTATCCCCACAACACCGGTCCATTTTCCATCGGCCCAAATGCCGTGTGCTACGACATAGATCTGATCATAAAAGCTAAACGATGCCAGTTGATTTGGATTCGATATTGAACCATATTGAATATAGTCTCCATCACTTACGTATTTCAACGCGGAATTTTTGGCATCTGCCGTTTGGAACTTTCCCATATGCACGCCGACCATGTCACTGACGTACGCAGCACTCGGGGCATCATAAGTTGGATCACCTGAATACGCGTAAATATATGCGTAATGTTTATTTGTCAGACCAAGCACATCAAATTCAAATGTTGGACTGTTCGAGTATCTGCAATTATTCGCCGAGTCCGGAAACCCGCTCGGATCGGCAGATGTCCAGCGGTTCAATTCAGGGTCATATTGACGAAACTTGAAGGCATAACTGCCAGTTTCCTCGACGAACGGCTTGCCCGTGAAGAAAGCAAAAGTTGAAGATGAGGATTTGGTCAGCGCATCCGCAGCGGCGGCTTTTTCCGTCATTTCCTGCCGCCACTTGGCGAGTTGTTCGGGCGTCTTGAACTCCGGCAGCGGGGCCGGGAGCTTGTGCTCGGCGGTTGCCGCTTGGATAGCGGAAGTTGCGGCGAGGACCGCCGCGAGGATGATGTGTGTGGTTTTCATTTTGGTTTTTTGCTTGTTTGTTCTTTGAGCTTTGAAGTCGGACGGCTCAGCGATCCGTCCCTACCGGTTATTTTATTTGGGGGATCGAGTCAGTTTGAGGGGATGGCCTGACCGACTTTCTTGGGTTGAAAACTCCACGAGGGGGAGCGGCTTGCAGCGTGGCAATGCCAGCCAGAGCGAAAGCGAGAAGAGCGGACTTCACGAGGCTCCAGACCGTCGGAGAAAATATCTCCCCGGCTGAGTGCCTGAGTGCCTGAGTGCCTGAGTGCCTGAGTGCCTGAGTGCCTGAGTG
>JBAXXD010000095.1:0-14181 GCA_037128135.1 Verrucomicrobiia bacterium | reverse complement strand
AGCGTAGCGTAGAGGCCTGCGCGGGCCTGCAGCGGAAGAGCAAAAAAATCGGATGGCGGAAGGGGGAGGAGGTTTCCGGCGATGGTTTTCATGCGGCTTTTTCCATTTCGGCGACGGTGGGCTTCCTGGCACTCTCATACACCTGCGCCGGGGTTTTGTTTCCGAGAGCCTGATGGGGCCGCCAGGTGTTGTAGCGTTCCATCCACTGCCTGATGCCGGCTTCCAGTTCCGCGAGCGTGGCGTATTCCTTCAGGTAGAGATCCTCGTATTTGTAGCTCCTCCAGAGCCGTTCGATGAAGACATTGTCCATCCACCGGCCCTTCCCATCCATGCTCACTTTGATGCCCAGCCCCTCGATCCTTCCCGTCCATTCCGGCGAGGTGAACTGGCTGCCCTGGTCGGTGTTGAAGATTTCCGCAAGGCTCCCGCATTGCGCCACAGCGGCCGCCACGGCCTTTTCCGTCAGCGCGGCGTCCATCGTGTTGCTCACCGCCCAGCCCAGCACTTTGCGGGAATGCCAATCCATCACCGCGCACAGGTAGGCGTGCCCGTGCGGCATCGGGATATACGTGATGTCCGCACACCAGACCTCGTCCGCGTATTCCACGATCCGACCTCGCAGCAGATACGGATACTTCCGGTGACCGTTGTCTGGAATGCTCGTGCGCCGGGGCCGACACCAGATTGTCTCGATCCCCATTTTGCGCCGCAGCCTCTGGAGGCGCTTCCGATTGACTTTGATCCCGTGGTCGCGCTCCAGCAACGTCGTCAAGCGCCTGCTCCCGATGCTCGGATCCATCGTGTAGATCTCGTCCAGTATCCGCATGATCCGCGTATCCTCCGCGCTCTCCTCCACCGGCTTGTAGTTCAACGCCGAGCGTGCAACCCCGAGGATTTTACACTGCGCTCTCACACTCAACTGCGGATGCTTTTTTTCCACCAGCCCGGCCCTTTTCACAGGCCAAGCTGTCTGGATTTTTTTGCCGCAAAATCCAATTTCACCGTCAGTTCCCCGATCTTGGAATGCAGCTCGCTGCGCTCGCTCTCGAAATCCCCACCTCCTCCCCGGCCTCCTTTTTTCCCCTCGAAGGCTTCGGGAAGCCTTTCAAGCAGGGTTTTCTTCCATTCCGAGACCTGAACCGGATGCACCTCATACTCGGTTGCGATCTGCTGGATCGTTTTCACTCCCTTCAGCGCTTCCAGCGCCACTCGGGATTTGAATATTGCGTCGTGTCTTCTGCGTTTGGCTTTCATTTTCGATGGTCTTTCAGGTTGTGGTTTTCCACACCCGAACGCCACCGCTTTTTATAGCTTACCAACTGGTCCGAATTCCGGGGTCCACCTCAGAGTCTGCTCGACAACTCCTCGCCCATGTGGATAGCATGGTGAAGCTCTATCGGAAGGGTGGCCCGGTGGCGGTGGTTGTTGGTGGGGATTTCAATACGTCCCCCGATCCCGAGTTTCAGGGAGAGAGGACATTCGAGATCATCCAAGGAGCGGGTTTGGATTGGACCTTCGAGGGTCTGCCCCTCTCAGAGCGAATCAGCCACCCCGGCTCAGGCCAGTATGCAGATGCCGACTTTGATCACATATTCACGGCCGGCTTGGGTAAGAAACGAGCCTCGATTGCTGCCATTACTGGGGTGAGCGACCACAAACCCGTGGTGCTGGATTTCTCGACGAAGGATGTTTCGCCCTTGGAGATCAAGGGTGTACCCAAATAGCAGTCATTTTGCATTGCTTGATTCTATTTTTTGTCTAATCCGAGAAAGAATCCGGCAGGGAAACGCTCCTTGAACGAGGACCTTTTAATTTGAGCATCAATTAGGCCAGTCACCCCGGCAACCGCTGCAGCACTTGCTGCAGGAACAAAGCCGACGATTCCTGAGGATATCAATGCGCCAGCAGTACCGCCTAGCCATTTCAATAAATCGCGATCAATTTTAGACCATTCATCATTTGCAATTGCTGTTTGGTCTGCCAACTCGGCAGCTAATGTAACCGCATTCTCCTCCGAAAATGAATCAGGATTAGAGCAATCCTTCCAAACCCTCCTTAAAAAATACCTCATGGACTGAAGTCTCTGTTCCTCTCTTAATTTCAATGCAGCTCGGATTGGAACATTATCGAGAGCCTTAAAGGCAGAACTTTGCAATGCTTTAGAAAATGGTGACCACCCTTGAAGATCAATACCCGCAGCTTCTCGATCAATCTCGACTTCCTTCCATCTAGCTTTGAAATTTGTAACAATATGAGAATTGGTCAGCGAACACATTCTTTTTGCAAGTTCGTAACACGAGCCAGATGTTTCTTGATGGAACTCCGAAGTCTGCCCAGGAATCCGATCTACATAGTAGGGATGCTGTTCTCGCCTTTTACGAATATAGCGACAAAAATCTTCCTTCGACTTGAATAGCTCACCTGGGCCGAACCCCTTAAACATTCTTAAGAGTGCGTCATCACTGTGCTGGAGTAGATGCATTTCTCCCATTCCGCGATCAAGCGGGCCTACAGATGACATTCTCTCCTTGACTTCCATATCAAGAATTCTTTTCAATTTTGGATTCTTTTTTATCCTGTTCTCTTGGATATCTATTATGTCGTGCCAAAGGCCCGGCACAAAGTCATGCAATGGTCGGATAAACGAAACGATTCCAGCATCAATCCACGGCCAAAGGGTCATCCAAAGATATAAAAACTTTACCGTAGTAGCACGATGCTCCTCTGGATGGTTTAGTGGTGAGAATTCAGGACGTACACTGGTTGGTCGTATGAACGGATCAACCAACAATATCCTATCACAATATAGGGATAGACGCGTGATGGCCTTAAAGACATCAAATGGCTCATAGCTTCCAGTGTATAGTGCTGTTGTCAATCCACTTTCCGCTTCAGCTATGCGTTCAAAATCGTCAATATCGGGCCAAAGCAGAGGTATGAGTGAAAAAGTCTTTTCAACCACATCTGGGGTAACTCGTCTTTTGAATTCGACAAGTCCCGCTTTTTCAAAGGAGTCGTTTAAATTGAGAGACTCAAGAACACTTCCAAGAAATATCAGATTTTTGCCCCGAAGAGATAGATGCCGTGACGCCACATCAAGCGGTTGTGCTTGCAGCGCATCCCAATCAACTTTCCCGAGGCAGCAATGTTTGAATTTTGATCGAGTTCCGCACGGGCAGGAATCATTTCGGGCAATCTTTCGATTCATTATATCTGGTAGTCTATTCGGCTTTTCCCATACCCATCATGTTTTTGCAATTCTTTCTGTAGATAGTCCGCCATGGCGGACGAGCTTCGCAAATCATGCGAAGTTGAGCTCTGGTTCATATTTCCTCTGCCTGAGCATTATCAACCTGCAGTCCATTGGCAATCTCATCCCACAAAGGCTCCAAGTCCGGATCATCGAGGGCCATCAGTCGGAACTTTTCATCCAGTGAAATCGCCGCCGCCACCCGGCTCTTGGCTTCCTCCATTTCCCCAATCTGGCAGACGTAGCAGGCAAGGTTGAACTGGATCGCCGCGTGCGGGTGCAGCTTTTCGGCATCCAGAAGGATCTGCCTGGCGGCCTCGATGTTTTGACAGCGCCGTGTGGCATACGCCCAGTTTACCCACCAAACGGGATCTTCGGGAGAAATCTTGACCATTTGACGGGTCACCACCTCGGCCATGATCCATTTTCCCATCTCGGAATAGATGGCATACCGATACGCCAAGACAGCCGGGTGAACCCGCTCCTCCGGGGCAATGCACTCCAGCTCGTTGGCCGCCTCCACGAACATTCCGAGCTCGATGTATCCCTGTGTGGCTTGCAGGTGTTGGCGAAGATCACCCATGCGAGGCTGACCTTCTTCTCCGTGGCGAGCATTTCGAGGGCGGCTTTATCCTCTCCCGAGACGCTGATCGACAACCGCTCGACCGATTCTCCGGAAACTGGATGACGAGATCTGGGGCGACGCTTTTCCATGGCGCACCATTTCGCACCATTTCCCCGAGGAAAGCAATTTGAAACGCTGGGAGAACGCGCGCTTCCGAGGACCGTCTGCAATGTTCGCGCCTTCCTCATCTGACATCTAAAAGAAACTCACCCCGGCAGGCGGATGAGTTTCTTCGACCACGCACGGTTCAGTGCATGGTCAGGCACATGGCTTCGATGTGCTGAATGGCAGGAACAGCCTCCCGCTTGGCATCCCCGGTTCCGCTGGTAAACCAGCATCGGTCGCCCGCAACCTCCAGCCACTCCACACGCACGATCCCGTGACTGGTTACGACCACAGCACGGGCAGGGCGTTCATGGCTGTCGAATTGTAGACTGCGGATGCGTGGGCATTGCTCATTCTTGCTCATGACGCCAAGGCCACCTCTGCATCGAACAATCCATGCAGGGCTTCCCCACGCCGGAGTGCCGTATGCGGGTTGATGGCCTTGTGGACCTCGGTGAATGCGTTGAACAGGCTCCAGGCATTCCGGAGCTCGAACGATTCATGTTCCGGCTTGCGCCACTGCATGAGCACGTCAGGGATCTGGGCAGGCGTGATTGCCGCACAATCCACCGCTCGGATGATGATGTCGTGCGCCCGTTTGTCGGTGATCCGCTCTTCCTTGTAGGCAATCACCCGCTGATCGAGTCCACGGAACTTGTCCCCAAGCTGACCAACGGCGCGGGCCGTCAGGTGCCGGAGGTCACGTTCTGCGAAACGTGTGTGTTTTCTGCTGATCCGCACCTCGCCGCTGAAGCAGAGGTTGTCACAAACGAAGACCCTCGTGCCTGCCACAAGACCGGCGGGATACGTCATGTCGTGACTGTTGCGGATGCCCACGATCCAACCGAAGTCCGCTTCTGCACGATTCGGCAGGGTGACGGACATCACCCCGAAGTATCTGGCTCCTTCGTGGCTGAGTGCGTGGGTTTCCTCAAGGATGGTGAACCCGCTGGATTCCAGTTGGGATTCGACCTCACCAAGGATCGTTGTGTGGCCGAGCGGATACCACGTCTGGGTCCCGCGCGGTGTCGGCACGGCAAGGAGATCCTCGCGGCTGACGGTTTTGGCTCCGCAATGGAGAAGCATTCCACGCGTCGGAGCCTGAGCGCGGGGTTGCGGGTGTTCGATGATGTTCATTGGTTTTGTCTGGAAACAACACAGGCCGAGGACATTTCTGCCCCCGACCTCTGCTTGGTGTCGGTCAGATCCGCACGCCCTGGAGCGAGCGGAGTGTCTGGCGGACTTGGTGGATTTCTTTCTCCCCGGCTTTCTGATCACGAACGGACTGCTTGAGCAGTGTTGCGATTTCAGTGACGCCGATGAGGGCTTCGCGGAACGTGGCCTTGAACGCATCGAGTTTATCGATGGCGACTTCGATGGCTGGTTTGTCCGTTGCCTGAATGACAGGCGTTGTGGAGCGGTTGGCTCCGTTGAGGGGCGTTGCGGCCCCGTTGGTCTGATGTCCGATGGTTTCGGTCATGGGTTTCCTTTCGGTTTGTGGCTCTTGTGGAGCCGGTGTGGTTTCTGGTTCTGCTGGAGCGGTGGTTGTTTCTGCTGCTGGGTCTGGCTCTGCCTGTGCTGGTTCATTTGCTGGCGCGACATCTGCCACACGCAATGGCATGACGACCATCTGCCTGCCTTCTTTGGTGAAGTGCAGAGGGGACATGCCATCGATGAGCCCGATGCTGGTGAGCCCGTATTGGAACGCCTTCACGAGGTAATCCCTGTTCAGGCGGATCTTCATGTCAGGCCCTTTGGCCATGGCCCCTGCGAGCACGATGCTGCTTCCACCCGTTGTGTCTTTGACGGAGACGGTTCCGTTTTCGATCACGAGGTCTACCGGCTGATCCTTCAAATCTCCTCCGGGGAGACCGTTGACGATTTCCGTGAACTTGTGTTCCTCCGGCAGTGTGACCGTCGTGCGGTGCTGTTCGGTTTTTGGAACAACCTGCCGCCAGTTCGGGTAGGTGCCCTCGATGGTCTTCATCGTGAGCGTCCAATCTCCTGCGGCGATGCGGACAAGCCTGGTGTCTTTTTTCTTCTGTCCTGCCAGTGCCCACGGCAGATCCGCCAGTCCCCTCCACAAGAGAAGCTTGTGATTGGGGATCGTGGCCGAATCCGAGAGCGGCAACGCGAAGCTGTTCGCGCTGAAGAGGTGCCTGCCATCGGTGCCAATCATGTAGTGACCGGCAGAATCGCTGACATCCAACTGGACGCCGTTGAGGATGTAGCGGGGGGAATCCGTGGACGAGCACCCCATCGCCTCGGTGAACCTGCGCGAGAAGGATTCCGGCAGGGAAACGGGGTTGATTTCAAACTGCGGCTCCTCTGGGAACTCCTCAACTTTCGGGGCTTCGATATTCTCGCTCACCCGGCCCGTGCCGAGATCGCAGGAGATCCTGCCGGGTTCGATGTTGAGAACTGTGCGGCCATGGAACCTGCGGGCAACGGCCTGCAAGCGATCCAACGGGAGCAGGAAGCTCGCTGTTTTGTCGCACTTGGCTTCGGGCAACTCGATTCTGGCATACATCTCCAGATCGGTGCCCATGATGCTGACTCGCTCCGGCGTGGCATCCACACGAACGCAACGAAGCTGTTCGAGGGGAGCTTTACCGGAGACGACTTTGCTGAGGCCCGCAAGCGCAGGCTTCAAATCGCTGACTGATAGACTGATCATATTTTTTCTTTCTTGGTTGTTGAATGAAAATGGCCGGGAGCGTTGTGCCTCCGGCCTGTTGGGTTGAACTGCGTTGGAGCCGGGGAGCCATCCCTGCGCTTGTTTGAAAATCCCGATGGTCCGGGAGCGGTGGTCAATCCGGGCGGAAGCGTTCCTCGTAGTCGTCCTGGCAGCATTCGCACCGGAAGATGGAGGCTTCAGGGATTTCCCTGTTTGCCCTGACGATGGTGAGGAATTCGCCTTCGATGACCTGCTGGCCGGTGATGATGTCGCTGCAATCGCAGCAACGGAATTTCATCTCCGGCTTCACACCTGATTTGCTGAGGATGGCCATGGTCAGTAGCCGTTGATCCTCTTTGTTCCCACGATATGTCCCTCGGCGTCGAAGGCGCGGAACACGCAGTAGTCAGGGCCGGGATCGTTGACTCCCGTGCTGCGGACTTCGAGCGTTTCCGTCATGGAGACGATCTCGGGGATGAACCCTGGACCGAATGGTGGCGGTGCTGCCGCTTGTTTGCGGGCACGTCCTCCTTCGAATTTGACATCGAGTTTCATGCCGCCACCTCCTCTGGCTCCCTGCGGAACTTGAGTTGATCACGGGTGCATTCTGCTGCCGCGATGTCGTCTCGCACCCCCAGATACACTGGCTGGAACAGACTGCCGCTGCCTCGGAGTGCATACAGATACCTGATCTCCGAAATATCCCCCACTTCTGGGATGGGTTGATCTGCCGGGATGGTGACGTTGCCGCAGGGGACCAGCTTGCCATTTTCCCATACGGCCATCTGGACACTGCGTTTGGCATTGGCCGCATGGACGATGATCGAGACTGTCTCGACGAATTTGTATTTGAACTGGCTGCCGCCGGAGTTCGGACGCCCAGGTGAATGCGGTGCCCCGATCTGCTTGAACACCACACCTTCCGCGTTGTCTTTGCGGAGCTGGTCATACACCCGGCGCTTGGGTTCCTGCCCGCTGATTGTGGCGACCCACTGGATTCCTGTCTGCTGGCCGCTGGCGAGCAGGTTGAGGAGTTTCACCAGCCGGTCACGATACGGGATGGCCCGGATGTCTGAACCGCCAACTTCCAGAATGTCGAAGACGTGGAGCATTTCGCCCATGGCCTCACCATCAATGAGGAAGTCTCCGGGCAGGACCATTGCCGCCATACGGATGCTTTCAGGGATTCCGCATTCAATGCCACGACGGTTGATGCCGGTTATGTCCTCGCCTTTTTTGAGGACAAGCAGCCGTTTGCCATCGTGTTTGGGCTGGAGGTAGAACCCGTTGTCCTTGAGCAGTGGTTCAGGGTCGTCAACCGCATTGAGGAGTTGCGGCCGGATATTTGTCCCCCTTCTGCTGCCGTCGCTGTAGGCCACGCTGTCCTCGCCACTGATGTAGCCCTTGGCCATTTTCTCACGGATGAGCTTGTCGTAGATGCGTTGTGCCTCGTCCGATGTGACGGGGCTGGTTGTCTTGGTGCCGGTGTTCAGCGTGGATCCTCTGCGCCCGTAGGCAAAGTTGACCACGTATCCGCCGTCACGTTCTTCGAGGGAAGCCCGATAAACTTTGTCGGATGATCCCTCGCGGTAATAGAGCGTTGTGCTCTGCATAGATTTTATTCCTTTCGTTGTTGAAATGAGAAAGCCCGGAAGCGTTGTGCCTCCGGGCTCTCGTTGGTTAGTGGTGCTGCTCGATCACGAGCCATCGCCATCTCCTCTTGCGGAGAGGGAAGACGTATCTCCTGCGGTTTTCCGCGACGTTGCATGTGCGGAACGCCATGTTCAGGCCCTCCTGCATTCGTTGAAGTATTCGCAGGCGGCGCACTGCAATCCCGGTGATGGGACGTAATCCTCCCGCTCAACCCCGTCCACGAAGGACTCGATCAAGCGGAAGAACTTCGTGCGCTGGCCTTCGGTTGTTGCCGGAGCCTCGTTGACGACCAGCTTCGGGACCTTCGTCTTCACCAGATGGTGGAGTTCAAACCCCGATTCCGTTTTACCTGTGGCCTCCTGATACAGGATGCCGTAGGCCGTGAGCTGCGTTTCGTTCCGGTGGACGACCTGTTCGGCATTCGGGGTGGCGGCGGATGTTTTGAAATCCACAATTTTTCCTCCCGGACGCACAAGGTCGATGATCCCCACGAGGCTGGGCAATCCATGCTTGGCAAGGTCTGCCTCGACACGGACTTCCACAGCTTCAGGTTTTTCCTCCGCAGGGATTGGCGTATCCCGCAGATACATATCCACGAGGCCCCAGGCTTTTTCCTGCTGTTCGTCTTCATCGGCATCCCACTTGACCGGTGCGTCCTCTTGGCCCGTGATCCAGTTCATCAAGAACCCCGCTTTGAGGGATTCCGCATCATGCGGCTGTCCCCGCCAGCGTGCCGTGCTCCATTGCTGAAGTGCAGCGTGGACCGCTTTTCCCACGAACAATGCTGCCGTGGCAGGCTTCACGAGTTCCATGACATAGCGGAAGTAGAACTTCAGCCTGCATCCGAAGAAGCAGTTGAGCCTGCTTGCGGACACCACGTTTGTCAGGTGGTCATCCGCCTGGACCGCTGGTTTTCTCGCCGGAGGTGTGAGCGCGATCACCGTGCACCTCCGTTCGCGTAGGCCCGTTTGGGAGCGCCGTTGCTGCGGGGAGGGCGGCTGCCCTTGCGACCGCCGTGCTCGTCGAGGATTCTCTCGATGAGGCCGGATGCCTGAAGCTTGTTGAGCTCCCGGACCCCGACACCGAACATGTCGCGGCTGGTGTCGTCAACCTGCCCTTTGTCGAGCTGGTGTTCGTCAACGAGCTTGATGATGAGCTCGCGCTGCTTGTCGCTGCAGGCCCATGCCTCGCCGTTTCCGTTGGTGTTGCCGTTCCCGTTGCCATTTCCGTTGGTGCGGTTGGCGGAGCCGTTGGATCCGTTACGATGACCATTCCGGCCACCCTGTTCGCTGATTCCGTATCCCTCGTCGGGCACGAAGCCGGTGCGCTGGATCTCCTCATCCACATTCTGCTGGAGGAGCTGGTAGAGGCGGGTGCTTTCTGCTGCCACCTCGCTGATGTTGCTGATCTCCGTTTCCACGGTGACCGCAAACTGGTGGCTCGAATATCCGGGGAGGCCCAGACGTTTGCTGTAATTGGCGATCAATTTGAGTGCCATATATTTTCCTTTCGTTGGTTGGTTTTGGGCACAAAAAAGCCCGGCTGTTGTGGTGCCGGGCTGGTCGTGCGTTGGTTGGTTGTTCCGATGCGGCTATTTGTCCGCCTCGGAGGGTTGGTATTCGGGTGAATCCTCCATCATGTGCCAGGACACCGTGTTCCTGAGAGCATCGGTGAGAATGCTGTCCACGAGACGGGTCATCGGGATCTTCCGACGAATCCGCTCATGGTAGAGAACACGGACCAGTGCACGACGAATCGGAGGCGAGTAGTGTGCGAATCGTGCCATTTTTTGATTTTTCGAGGGCGTAGGCAGCGAAGCCATTGCCTTCAAGGAATCATACCCCGAAACGGCTGAATCTTCGGGGAGGGGGGTAGCCAACCGCAGGAAGTGATCACCCCGGCCAATTTTCACGAGGAATCTTGGTATAATCCATTGGAAGCGTGCTTTTCGCCTCTTCCATCCACCGGCGGGGAGATTTTTCCCGTCACCGTGAAATCTCAACTGTTGAGGGAGGTGATGAACATGAATCCAGCCCAAATCGTTGCCCTTGCCCTGCAAGCAGCAGCAGCCGTAATCACGGAAGCAGTCCGCAAGAAATAATCGGGAGATCCCGAGGGGGAGTGGTTCGGATTCCGGAGACGGTGTCCGGGCCACTTTTCTTTAGCGGGTGGGTCCGGTGTGGGGCAGTGGCGACCCGCTTTTTGCTCTTGCGCAGGGGTGCGGAGCCTTGAAAATCGGCTGATCTTCCGGGGTTTTGCTGCCAATCCGCTGCCAATTTTATCGGGGTTTATCGGCTTTCATGGGGTTTTATCGGGGCGTATGAGCACGAATGAGAATTGGGAGTAAAAGCCAGCAGAGCCTTTATTCATGCGGTTTCCCTCGTGTTTGAGGGGGAGCGGGTGACGAGACTCGAACTCGCGACATCAACCTTGGCAAGGTTGCACTCTACCAACTGAGTTACACCCGCGTGAGATACTCCAATGTGACATGGGGTTCCGCCGCGTCAAGGCATTCTTTTTTTGAAACTTCTATAGAATAACTGCGGGCGGTGATCCCTGTCGCCGCGGATCTTCGCTTCGGGATTCAGCGCTCCGCAAGTCTGGCGGCCGGGCGGCGGGCGCATTGTTCGACAAAGACCTTCGCGGCCGCGGTGCGGGTTTCGACTCCGAGCTTGGAAAACGTGTTTTCCAGGTGTTTGCGGACGGTGTGCGAGCTGATGCCGAGAATCACAGCGATTTCGCCGTTGCGCTTGCCTTCCCGCACCCAGCACATGACTTCGCTCTCACGGCGCGAGAGCCTGGAAGCTGAGGGGGTGGCGCGCCGGCCGCCCGCGCGCGTCGCCGGACGGTTCTGCATCAAGGCTGTCAGCACAGGAAGTAGGCATAGCGGCTTCCCGGTTTTCCGTCAAGGTGCGCGGCGCATAAAATACGACATCCAGCTAATTGCCTTGCCGATGGAAAACGTGTGAACATTACTGTTCATGTTTCCTTTTTCTTCCCCGGAGCGCACGGTCAAACAAATCTGCATCGTGGTGTTGGCGTGCGCGGGGTCGGCGGGGGCGAGCGATCTGACTGCGGATCATTTGGAATACGGGACCCGGTCGAAAGACGAGCGTTTCCTTCAGGACTTCGCCAGCGAGGCGGCGCGAGATTTCAATGCGCCCTTCGATCTGCTGGCCAAAGGTCAGGCCGCCCTCCAGAAGGAAGCCGGGATTCTGCTCTATTTCGATTATTACGGGGTCTTTCTCGGCAACCCGACAGGCGGACTCGATCAGTCGGTGGGCTATTCGCATGAGATCGTGATCGGCGGCCATTTCGATCTGGACAAAATGATCGGGTGGAAGGGGGCCGTGCTGACGGCATCGTTCGCGGACGGGACCGGGCACAATCTCTCGCAGAACATCGGCAACTACTTCACCGTCTCCGAGTCCTATGTGGAAAACACGGGCGTTCTTTTTGACCTGTATCTGACGCAGAAGCTTTTTGATGACAAGCTGGATCTCCGGATCGGGCGCATGAGCACAGGACAATTCTTCGCCACGCTGCCCGCCTTCGGACTCCAGGTGAACGGGGGCATCAACGGAAACCCGAACAATTTGTTCAGCAACGCACCGTTCCATGCCGGGATCACCGCGACGAACGCGGCAATGATCAAATACAAGCCGACCAAGGAGAGTTATGTGTCCACCGGGATCTTTCAAGCGACCCCGCGGCTCGGCGTCTATGCCTACCACGGCGCGGACTTTTCGATCCGCCAGAGCGACGGGATCCTCATGATGTTCGAGGGCGGATGGAAGCCGACGTTCGGCGCGAGCAAGGGCCTCTCGAAAGACAAGGAGGTCGTCGCGAACCCCGGCCTGCCTGGGATCTACAAGGTCGGCGGCTACTGGTCGAACTACACGTTCGACCAGTTTTCCGGCGGCCAGATCGCCAACGCATACGGGTTTTACGCGATGGGCCAGCAGATGGTCTGGCGGTCGTCGAAGGAAGCCAACGACAATTTTTCGCTGTGGGGCGGGGTGGTTTATTCGCCGCAGACGAACATCTCCAGCAACCCGTTCATGGGGATGGCCGGCACGATCTGGCAGGGGCTCATCCCGGGCCGCGATCAGGACCAATGGCTCACCTGTTTCCTGATCAGCAACTACAGCAGATCGTATGCGAACTCCCCGTCCAACCCGGGCACCACGACGCCGACCTATGAGGCGGTGCTCGAGACCAGCTACGTCATCCAGCTCAACAAATACATCAGCATCCAGCCGGACATCCAATACGTCATCCGCCCGAACGGATACGGGAATATCCCGAACGCGCTCGTGATCGGGCTGCAATCGGTCATCAGCTTCTAACAACCTATGAAAACCATCCGCCTCCTCTGCCTCTGCTCCCTCGTCTGCGCCGCGCTTCCCGTCCTGCGCGCAGGAACCATCCCGGAACCTGCAGTCCTGCAAAAAGCGGTGGACGACGCTCACGCGAAGTTCAAGGACGAGAAGGGCGGTGCCAACGCCAGCTACATCCCGTGCCTCGCCAAGGTGCCGTCGGCTCTCTTCGGCGTCGTCATCGTCACGGTGGATGGAAAGATCTACAAGGCGGGCGATGTGGATTATGCGTTCGCGATTGAGTCGGTCTCGAAGCCGTTCACCGCGTCGCTGGTGATGAACGAATCCGGCCCGGAGACGATCCTGAACAAAATCGGCGTCGAGCCGACCGGGTTGCCTTTCAACTCGGTGCTTGCCGTCGAGCTGGAGCCCGCCCGCTCGGTGAACCCGTTTGTCAACGCCGGCGCGATGGCCTCGGTGAGCCTGGTGAAGGCGAAGAGCCCGCAGGAGAAATGGGAGAAGATCCTCGCGCAATACAGCAAGTTCGCCGGTGAGAAGCTCGCGATGAGCGACGAGGTCTATGAATCCGAGGCGTCGTGCAACCAGCACAACCGCGGGATCGCGGAGCTCCTCTTCAGCTACAACCGGCTCTATGCGGATCCGATTGAAACCTGCGATGTTTACACCAAGCAGTGTTCGGTGCTGGTTACTGCGAAGCAACTCGCCGTGATGGGTGCCACGATCGCGAATGGCGGCGTGAACCCGATCACCAAGGAGCGATGCCTGGATGCGGCAAGCGTGCCGAAGCTTCTCGCCGTGATGATGATGGCCGGGTTCTACGACGAGTCCGGTGCCTGGGCGTGGAAGTCCGGCCTGCCTTCGAAGACCGGCGTGGGTGGCGGGATCGTGAGCATCGTCCCGGGCAAGATGGCGATCGTCGGATTTTCTCCGCCGCTCGACACCGCCGGCAACAGCGTCCGCGGCGCCAGCGCGATCCACCAGATCGTCGCCGACCTCAACCTCAATCTCTTCAACGCACAATAACATTATGGCTCTCTCCACTCCCGGCAACCCGAACGACGAGGTCTTCGCATCCGACGACCTCGCAAACGTGCTTCCCAAAAAACATTTTCCCCGCCACGAGCGGGATGCGAAGCACATCTACCAAGCCGTCCGCGACGAGCTCCTCCTCGACGGCAACTCGCGCCAGAACCTCGCGACATTCTGCCAGACGTGGGTCGAGCCGGAAGTCCACCAACTGCTCGACGACTGCATCGACAAGAACATGATCGACAAGGACGAGTATCCGCAGACCGCCGAGATCGAGAACCGGTGCGTCGCCATGCTCGCGGATCTTTGGCACGCGCCGAATGTCGGCAATGCCATCGGGTGCTCGACCACCGGCTCGAGCGAGGCCGCGATGCTGGGCGGGATGGCCATGAAATGGCGCTGGCGCGCGAAGCGTCAGGCGGAGGGAAAACCCACCGACAAGCCGAACATGATCTGCGGTCCGGTGCAGGTCTGCTGGCACAAGTTCGCCCGCTACTGGGAC
>JBAXXD010000094.1:0-14470 GCA_037128135.1 Verrucomicrobiia bacterium | reverse complement strand
AATTACAAAACCGACGGAAACGCACAATTCAGCATATTGCTGATTGTCTATTTGTTTGTTTGCGTTCTGAATTTTGCCGATAAACGACAGAAATTCGAATCAGATTTTCAAAAAAGCAAACCCGCTTGGCGGCGCGCCTCCGCAGGAACATTTGTTCGCTGCCTTCGGCGTGTCGAGGCCACCCTCGGGAGATCAATTTCCCGACAGCCTTTTCGCTGACGGGAGGATGAACATATCCCGACACGGAAATTCGTCAAGGGGTTTTTGGAATTTTTTTTAAACAGGCGGGGCGAGCGGTTCCACCCGGGAGATGCATCCCCGCGCATCGGCTCTGGCATTGGGTTTCTGGACGTCAACAGAAAAAACATCATTTAAAAAAAACGAAAATATTTTTTCTGGCAGGAGAAAATTTCCACGTCCGCCGTTCTTTCCGGGGTTTTTTATTTTCCGGAAACGGCGGCGGGGCGGCGTTTTTTTTCGCGGGAATTTTTTTGCCGGGAATTCTGTTTACTCCGTGCGGGCAGGCTGGTTTCATCAGGCGGATGAGAAGCAACGACAGCGAAATTCGGGCGGGCGGCGGGTTCAACCTTCCGGCGGGGATCTCCCTGCTGAAGGACTCTCTGCGGAACAAGGGGACAGCATTCACCGAGGAGGAGCGGGACACATTGGGGCTGCGCGGGCTGCTGCCCCCCCGGGTTTTTCACATGAGCCAGCAGGTGGAGCGGGCTCTGGGGCAGCTTCGGAGGAAGGAATCGGATCTGGAGAAATACATTTTCCTGACCTCGCTGCAGCAGCGGAACGAGACGCTTTTTTTTCGGCTCCTGCTCGATCATCTGGAGGAGACGATGCCGATCATTTACACCCCGACCGTTGGGCAGGCCTGCCTGGAATACGGGGGAATTTTCCGCAGCCCGAGGGGGCTCTGGATCAGCATCCGGGATCGGGGCAAGGTGGAGAGCGTTCTGAGAAACTGGCCGAACAAGGGGGTGAAATTGATCGTGGTGACCGACGGCGAGAGGATCCTCGGGCTGGGGGATTTGGGCGCGCTCGGCATGGGGATTCCCGTCGGGAAGTTGGCTCTCTACACGGCTTGCGCGGGGTTGAACCCGTATTACTGCCTGCCGATCACGCTGGATGTCGGAACAAACAACACCAAGCTGTTGGAGGATCCCTTTTATTTCGGGCTGCCCCAGGCGCGGGTGAGCGGGCAGGAATACGAGGATTTCGTGAACGAGTTCGTCCTGGCGACCCAGAAGGTCTTCCCGGGAGTGCTGGTGCAGTTCGAGGATTTCGGAAATCACAACGCGTTCGAGCAGCTCGCCAAGTGGCGGGATCGGATTTGCTGCTTCAACGATGACATCCAGGGGACGGCGGCGGTTGCGCTGGCGGGGCTGATCGCGTCCGCCCGCCTCACGGGCACGCCACTGCGCGGGCAGAAGCTTCTCTTTTTGGGCGCCGGCGAGGCCGGCACCGGAATCGGCGAACTTTTTGTGAGCGCCCTGCGCGAAGAGGGGGTTTCCGAAGAGGAGGCCCGCCTTCAGTGCTGGTTCGTGGACTCGAAGGGGCTTCTCGTAAAAGACCGCGGAGACAAAATGCCGAAGCACAAAATCCCGTTCGCGCATGCGGCCCCGACGTGCGCCTCTCTGGCCGAAGCCGTCGAGCGAATCCGCCCGACCGCGCTGATCGGAGTGGCCGGTATGGGACGGACGTTCACGCCGGAAATTCTCGGCACCATGGCGTCCCTCAACGAAAGGCCGGTCATTTTTGCCCTGTCGAATCCGACATCCAAAGCGGAATGCACGGCGGAGGAGGCCTACCGGCACACCGCCGGCCGGGCGGTTTTCGCAAGCGGAAGCCCGTTCCAGCCCGTGGAGTTCGAAGGGCGGAAATATCATCCCGGCCAGGGCAACAACGTCTACATCTTCCCGGGAGTCGGGCTTGGGGCGCTGGCCTGCGCGTCGAGCAGGGTGACCGAGCCGATGTTCCTGGCTGCGGCGCGGACGCTTGCCAGCGAGGTCTCGGACAAGGATTTTGCCCGCGGCAGCGTTTATCCGACGCTGGGAAGGATCCGGGAGGTTTCCCGGAAGATCGCCATCGCCGTCGCAGAAGAGGCCCATGCCAGCGGGCTGGCCCAGGCCGCCAGGCCGGACGACATCGCGGAAGACATTACGGAAAGAATGTTTGTCCCGGATTACGGGTCGGCGTAAACCGGGAGGAGCTCCTTGGGGGCACACCTCCTTTTTTTCTGCTGCAAGTTCCCGGTTGACTCGCCGAGGGTACGCGCTATGGTGTCTGTCCAGTTTTTTAAGAAAGTAGGTGAAATTTATGCCGGAAATTATCGTAAGAAAAGGTGAGCCGATCGATCGCGCGTTGAAGCGCCTGAAGTCGAAGCTTGATGCCGAGGGGCTCATGGACGAGGTGCGCCGACTGCGCGCCTTCGAGACCCCGACCCAGCGATCGCGCCGCAAAGCAAAAAACAATGCCAAGCGCGCGAAGATGAAAATCCGCTTCAATTTCAATCCGGTGTCCTGACCTTGGACAAACCCCGGGTGGTCATTGCCGGCTGCGGCTTCCTTGGCGAAGCCGCAGCCGTTTTTTTTTGCGGGGCTGGCTGGGAAGTCCGCGCGCTGTGCGCCACGGCGGAGTCCGCCGCCCGGCTGGCAGACCAGCCGTTCGAGATTCTGGCGGCTGATATCGCGGGCGATCTTTCCGGGATTCCGGATTGCTGGCTCAGGCCGGAGGTATTGATCCACTGCGCGAGTTCGGGCGGCGGCGGGGCGGACGCCTATCGCAGGATCTATCGCGACGGGCTGGAGAACGCGATCGCTTTTTTCCATCCGGAGCGCGTGATCTTTACCGGCAGCACGTCGGTTTATGCGCAGGCCGATGGCTCCTGGGTGGACGAAGGCTCTCCGGCCCGGCCCGGCCATGAAACCGGAGCCGTTCTGCTGGAGGCGGAAATGATCGCGCTCCAACAAGTGGAGGGGGTCGTGGCTCGGCTCGGCGGGATTTACGGGCCAGGGCGCTCGGTGTTACTCCGCAAATTTCTTGAGGGCACCGCGGCGATGGAGTTCGGCGGCGCGCGATGGATCAACCAAATTCATCGTGACGATGCGGCGCGCTCGCTCGTCAAGTTGGCCGGGCGGGCCGTGCCTCGGGGGATCTACAACGTCTGCGACAACGCGCCCGCAACCCGCCGCGATGTTTATTCCTGGATCGCCGGAGCGCTGTTGAAGCCGCTCCCTCCCGAAGGGCCGCCGGATCCCAACGGCAAACGTGGACAAGCCAACAAGCGCGTGAGCAACGCCAAGCTCCGCGCAACCGGATGGCAGCCGGCATTCCCCTCCTATGCCGATGCCCTCCCCGGGCTTCTCGCCCACCCGTTGCGATGAGGCCACGAGAGAGAAAATTTTCTCAATCCAAAAAGCGTTTCCGGATCACCTACTCCTCGTGGCGGGTCCCGGCTGCGATGCCGTGAACGGATTCACGGAAGCCCCTTCGGCTCGGCGGGCGGGTTTTTTGGCGAAGTTGAATGCGATGTTCGCCCAGGTGTCGCCCGGCTGCGCATCGCGGCCGAGGGTTGCGGTGGGCTCGTGGCCGCAGTGGACCATGCAATTTTTGCAGCGCGGATCGCGGGCCATTCCGCCGACGACACCGTAGTTTTCCCAGGGCGTCTTCTCGAGCAGGTCGCGGTAGCTGGCGTGGTGGGCGTCGGTCATCAGATAGCAGGGGCCCTTCCAGCCGCGCACGTTGCGCGTCGGGATCGCCCAGGCCGAACACGTGAGCTCGCGGCGGCCGGCCAGAAAATCCAGATAGATCGGCGTTCCGAACAAGGTGTATCGCTCGCCCCAGGCCCGGATGTTCTGAAACTTCTCCTTCGTCATCGTGCGGGTGAGAAAAAAGTTTTCCGGCGGGAGGTTCAGGCGTTTCCGCATATCCTCCTTCGCGGCGTCGAAGTCGTATCCGGGCGAGATCGTATGCCCGTCGACCCCGAGCCACGACAGGTGGTCGAACATCCGGGCGAGCTCGTCCATGTCGGTCTCCCTGTAAACCGTCGTGTTCGTCGCGACCTGGAAGCCGAGGATCTTTGCCATCCGGATCGCCGCGAGGCATTCCTTGAAGACCCCCTCGCGCTCGACCATGAGATCGTGCGTGCGCTCGAGTCCGTCGAGGTGGACATTCCAATACAACCGGCGCGAGGGAGCGATCGGGATTTTTGATTTTGAATTTTTGATTTTTTGGTTGCGGATTTCCCCGGCCTGCGCGGGCGTGAGAAGCTCCTCGGAAACCAGCGCCTCGATCTTTCGCGCGGCGGGACCCGGGTTTTTCAAAAAGTCCGCCGCGAGAAAATCCCTCAGCTTTTTTCTCATGAGCAGCCCGTTCGTGCAGATGTACACGATCCGTTTCTGCGCGAGCAGTCCGGCCACGAGGGCCTCGATGTGCGGGTAGATGAGCGGCTCTCCTCCGCAGAGGGAAACCATCGGAGCCCCGCACTCCTTCGCAGCGGCCAGGCAGTCCGCCAGCGGCATAGCGTCCTGGAGCGACGTCGAATACTCGCGGATTCTCCCGCAGCCGGTGCATGCCAGATTGCATGTGTGGAGCGGCTCGAGCTGTAGAACCGTTGCGAACTTCTCCGTGCGCCGGATCTTCTTCCCGATCATGTGGCCCGCGATTCGGATGGTCAGGGCGAGAGGGAACCTCATCGGGCGATCCTTTACGCGACCGGCCTCGGAGGCATGGCGGTCAATGCGGCAAGATGGACGTCCCGCACGCTGACCTCTGCCGCCTCGGCCACCGAGCGGCAGGATTCAAATTCCGGCGCCGACTGCACGAGGTCACCGCCAAGAAATCCGAGCTTGATCCGCACCGGGCCGTAGGGCGTCTCGACGCTGCGGAACTCGCGCCGGAGCTTGCGGCGCCGGAGCGCATGGATCCTCACGCCGAACGCGCTCGTCTCGGTGAACAGGATCTGCGCCAGGACATCGGTCTTGTCCGGATGGCAAAGCACGGTGAGGACGAAGCCCGGGCGGTTCTTCTTCATCTGGGCGGAGGTAAAGAAGACATCGAGAGCGCCGGCACGGAAGAGCTGCTGCATCGCCGCGGCCGCCAACTCGGGCGTGATGTCGTCGAGGTTCGTCTCAATCTGGGAAATCTCGTCGGCCTCGCAGGTTTCCGGGCCGCCGGTCTCGCCGAGGATCGCGCGCAGGACGTTCGGGCGCGGCGGCGTGTCGCGCGTGCCGAGCCCGTAGCCGGTCTTTGCGATTGTCATTTCTCCCATCGGTCCGAACCGTTCGCAAAACTCCGCGAGGAGCGCGGCACCGGTCGGGGTGATGAATTCGTTTTCCTCGGGCACCTGGCGAAGCGGGATCCCTGACAGAATCTCGAGCGTCGCAGGCGAGGGAATCGGGAACCGCCCGTGCGCACAATCGATCCAGCCCGTGCCCTCGACCGGCACCGAGGCCTCGACCCTCAGCGCCCCGAGCGCATGGATCCCCGCACAGGCCGCCACAATGTCCGCAATCGAATCCGCCGCCCCCACCTCGTGGAACCCGACGTCCTCCACAGAAATCCCGTGGATCTTCCCCTCCGCCACGGCGATCCGGTGAAAGACCGCCAGCGCGCGGGACTTCACCTCCGGCACCAGCGAAGAGCTTTCCAGCAGCGTGCGGATCTCGCGGTAGTTGCGCCCGTGGACGTGATCGGGAGCGTGGGCGTGGGAGGGGGCATCCGGCAGGATGCCGGATGTCCTACACGCAGGATGCGTGCGCTCCGGATGGGCATGCACATCGAACTTCTCTCCGGAGATATTCTGTTTCGAGCCCCGCGAGAAGTGCGCGTGGATCTCGTCGCCGAGCCCGAGCGAGGCGAGGGCGTCGCGGAAAACTTTTTCCTCCACGCCGAGATCCCGCAGTGCGCCGACCGCCATGTCGCCGCTGATTCCGGAGAAGCAATCGAGGTAGAGGATTCTCATGAAAATTTACTCCCGGTATCGCTCCGGCAGGGCCGCGAGAAGGAGGGGCTTGGGCGTGCGTTCGCAGAACTCGCTGAACGTCTCGTCGCTCTGGCGGTTCGCGTCGAAGCTCTTGAGCAGCGCATCAATGACGGCGTCCAGATCGCCGGCGAGGATTTTGCCTTTGAGCAGCTCGTTGAACCGGCGGTTCCGGCCGAGCCGTCCGCCGGTGAAGAGGTCGAAAGCCTCCACGGTTTTCCCGTCCACCTTCGTGCGCGCGCCGCGGAACCCGATGTCCGCGATCTGGTGCTGGCCGCACGATGACGGGCAACCGCTGAAGTGGATGCGAATTTTGTCCCGATACCATCCGCTGCGCGCCTCAAGCTGCCCGACAAGGGCGACCATCCGGTTCTTCGTCTCTGCGACCGCGAGGTTGCAGAATTCGATGCCGGTGCATGAGACGCATCCCCTGCGGAAATTCGACGGCTCATAGACGAGCCCGACGGCATCCATCTCGGCCTTCATCGCGGGCAGGCTCGCGTCCGGGACGAACGGAATGATCAAGTTCTGCTTGTTCGTGAGCCGGATCGCATCCATCCCTTCGGCGCAATACTTCTTCGCGAGCGCGCCAACTTTCGCCAGCACGCCGTCGCGGAGCCGTCCGCCGGCAAAGCTGACGCCCACCCACGAGAACCCGGACTGTTTCTGCGCGCAGATCCCGGCGTGGTCGGTCTCCTGGTCGCGCGGAAAAATAAAATCTGCGTGCGGGGGGAGCTTGCGCCCGAGGCGCGACTCGACCGCCTCAAGGATTTTTTTCGCCCCCCAGTCGGCGACCAGAAATTTGAACCGCGCGTGGTTCCGTTTCGCCCGGTATCCCTCGTCGCGGAAGATCTCGCAGAGCGCCTTCGTCACCGGCCACACAAGATCCGGCGCGATCCAGGCGGGAAGCACCTGAGCGAGATGCGGCGCGCTCGAGAGCCCGCCCCCGACCTTCACCCCGTACCCGGTGCCGTGCGCTCCCTTCAATCCGAAAAACCCGACGCAGTTGATGTCCGGCTGGTGGCAGTGGATCGGGCACCCGCTGATCGCAATTTTGAATTTTCTGGGGAGGTTGGTGAACTCGCGGTCGTTCGTCAGGTTCCGGTTGATCTCGAGGAGCTGCGGGGTCGCGTCAAGGATCTCGTCCGGGTTCAGCCCGGACACCGGGCAGCCGACGACGTTCCGCGTGACGTCGCCGCACGCCCCGATCGTCGTCATCCCCACCCGGTCGAGTTGGTCGAAAATATCCGGGATGTCCTGGATCCGGAGCCAGTGGAACTGGATCGTCTGCCGGGTCGTGATGTCGCTGAACCCGTGGGCGTATTGGTCCGCCAGCGACGAGAGGACGATCGCCTGGTCGCCGGTGATCCGCCCGCCGGGCACCTTCGTGCGCATCAGGAAATACCCGGAGTCCTTCGGCTTCTGCCGGTAGACCCCATACCACTTCATCCGGTCAAAATCGTCCTCGGAGATCGCCCCGAAGCCGAGCTTCGCGTAGCGGTAAATATCGTGAATGACGTCGAGCCCGTCCTTGTCCAGCTTCATCCGCTCCTGCGGAGCGACCTCGACGAGGCCGGTTTTGACGGCCTGAAAATTTGGGTGAATCTCGCTCATGCTGGTGGGAATTTGAACGTCCTACGGATTCTTGCAACCCGGAAACTGGGGTGCCAGTGTGCATATTCTTGCATTTTTCCCGCCGCGCCGGGGGAAGGGAGATGGGCAGCAAAGGCCATGGGGTTGGGCGCAGGCGGCATTCATATGCGTGCGAGGGGGACGCGTCGGCGCGAGGCGGCGTCGGCGGATTGGAAGTGGGTGAGCCCGATCGCCATGGCGTCCGCGGCATCCGGCGGAGGGGTGACGGTGAGGCCGAGGAGCGCGCGGATCATGAAGGCGACCTGGGATTTCTGGGCACCGCCGCGTCCGACGACCGCCTGTTTCACCCGGCGCGGCGCATACTCGTAGATCGCGAGACCGCGCTGCGCGGCAGCCAGCAGAGCCGCTCCGCGGGCGGAGCCCAGCGTGATCGCCGTCGGGAAACTCTGCACATAAATCACGCTCTCGATCGCCATCACCTCCGGAGAAAATTTTCCGATCACGTCGCCGAGCTGTTCATGGATTGCGACGAGGCAACCGGAAACCGTGAGCTTGGGGGAATTTTTGACGACCCCGAAATGCAGGCAGCGGGATTTTCCTCCTTCCCGTTCGAGCACCGCATATCCGGTGCCGCGCAACGAGGGATCCACCGCAAGGATTGTTTCTTTCATCGGGGTTTCAAAAATTCCGGGAGTCGGCCGAGGACATCCCCGACAGGGAGGTTTTGCATGATTCCGCCGGGGGAGCGCAAGACATTCGCTCCGGGATTCCGCGGTGCCCAGACGGCGGGGTCGGTCGGACCGAAGAGCAGGAGGCATTCGGCACCGGCGGCCGCCGCGAGGTGCGAAATCCCGCTGTCGTGGCCAATGAAGAACGCGCAGCGCGTCAGGACAGCTCCCAGCGTGCTCAGCGGCAGGCCCTCGAGGAAAACCAGCCGGCCGGCAAATTCTTTTTTCAACTCCGCCACGCGTCCGGAATCGCTTTCTCCGGCCACCACGAGAAGGGTGGCGTCCGAACGCGCGAGCGCCGCGACCAGATTTTTCCAGGACGGGAGCGGCCAGTTCTTTTTTTCCGATCCGCTGCCGGGGTGGATTACGACGAGCGGGGCGGGAAGCCCGCGGAGAACATGATCCGCCGCCGCGCGGTCATCGTCCGAAGGGAAGATCCGCGCGGCCTCGTCATCGAGGAAGAGCGCGAGCGCCTCCAGCGGGCGCGCCAGCTGGCGGGCGGCATGTTGGCCACCGGTGATCCGGGGATCTCCGGAAATGAGGTTTTTGACGCCGCAGCGCCGCAGGTTTCCCTCGAAGAACCCGTCCGGATCGAAGAGGTAGGAAACCACCTGTCCGAAGCCCGCGAAGTAATCCGCGAGCGCGGGATCGAGATCCGAGCGCGGGTTGAAGAACCCGGCCATCGGGGCATACTCGATCGAGCGCACGGCGTCCGCATAATACCTGCCTTCGGCGACGCGGCAGATATGCCGGTAGCCGACGATCTCGATCCGGCAATCGGGGAACCCCTCACGCAGGAGCCGCAGTGCCGGAAGCGTCAGCAGGAAATCTCCGATCGCGCCTCCGCGGACGACCAGAATGCTGCGGGGGGAGGCAGGCAAAAATTACTTCATCAGGAGCACCGCGCGGGCGCGCTTGACCTCGCGAGTGATCTTGCGGTGCAGGCGTGCGGACATGCCGGTGACCCTGCGGGGAAGGATTTTCCCGCTCTCCGTGACGAAGCGTTTGAGGAGGTCGGGGTTTTTGTAATCGATCGCTTCGATGTTGAGATCCACGCGGCGGCGCGGCATCGTGCGATTGGCTTTGCGGAAATTGGAGCGGCGTTGCGGAGTTTTCGGCTGCATGGCAGATTATTTGATTTCGCGGTGGAGCGTGTGGCGCTTCAGGAACGGGTTGTATTTTTTCTTTTCGAGGCGGTTCGGTGTGCGCGGGCTTTTTTTATTCCGCGTGGTGATGTAGCGCGAAGGCGGTTTGCCCTCGGCGCGCGCCTCGGTGCATTCGAGTGTGATATTTTCCTGTGCCATGATCTCTATTCTTTGCTGTCGGTGGATGAATCGTCGTCTTCGCTTTCTGCGCTCTCGTCCTCGCCGAGGCCGAAAAGCGAGGTGATTGGCTGGCGGGTCCGGCTGTGGCGGGCGCGTTTTTCGATATCCGCCTGACATTCGACGGTGTAGCGGGTAAAGGGAAGGGCTTCAAGCCGGTTGTGAGGGATGGGTTTCCCGGAGGCCTCGCAAATTCCGTAGGCGCCGGATTCGCACCGCTTCAGAGCCTCGTCGATTTCATAAAGGGAATCCTGCTCCTGGGACAGGAGGCTGAGGGCGAAGTCGCGGTCGTAGGCGTCGCTTCCGGCATCGGCCTGGTGCATCCCGAACGCCGAGGCCTCACTGCCATCGGCGCGGGAACGCAAGCTGTCCTTCGCCACGCCGTTCATCGAGTCCAGAAGCGTGTCCTTCAAGACGAGAAGCCGTCCGCGCTGCTTGGCGAGAAACCCTGTCAAAACGACGGGCTTTTTCGGGGGCCGAACAATAATAGGCGGGAGCTTTATTGTCGGGGGAATTCTCTTCACCGCTTTTTTGGGAGCGGGCTTCTGCGCCACTTTTTTTGGGGCGGGTTTCTTCACCGCTTTCTTGGGAGCCGGCTTCTTCGCCGCTTTCTTGGGAGCCGGCTTCTTCGCCGCTTTCTTGGGAGCCGGCTTCTTCGCCGCTTTCTTGGGAGCAGGTTTCTGCGCCGCTTTCTTGGGAGCGGGCTTCTTGGCAGAATGAGCAGGCATTTTTTTTACAGCCTTTTTAGGAGCTGGTTTTGCTTTCGAAGCTTTTGCTTTCGAGGCCGGTGCCTTGCGGGAAATTTTGGATTTTGTCGCCATGGGATCGCTGAAATAGAAAGAAGGGGGGCGATATGTATCGTCTTGGCGGCTGTGGTGCAAGGGGAATTTTTTAAAAAAAACCTGAGGCGCGAATTGGGGGAGGTTTATTTTCCGACAAGAAGGATTCCGGCGCGCTCGCGCAGGGGATATTGTGTCTGGCAGGGGAGGAGTCGCGGGGCATCGGGGTCCGCGATGTCATCCGGCGAGGAGAGCCCGGTATCCGCAAAAAGGTGCCAGGACTTCCCCCTCGGCAGCACGGGCGGGGAGAAGGCCAGCGGCTTGTGAAACATGTTCAGCGCGACATAGAGGAACTGCTCCGGGCCGCCGGCCGCCCCGCTGTGGCGTCCGCAAAGCAGGAATGCGAGCGAGCGGCTGGGCTCCGTCCAATCCGGTTTCCAGGGCAGGACCCCGTGCCAACTGATGTCGGGATATCCGCTGCCCACCTGATCGCGGCCGGTGAGGAACTCCGGCTGCCGCAGGGCGGGATTTGCCTTGCGGAAGGCGATCATCGCTTTGGTGAACCGCAGAAGCGAGCGGCCCTCGTCGTCGAGTTCCCAGTCCAGCCAGTTCCATTCCTGGTCGTGGCAATACGCGTTGTTGTTCCCGTGCTGGGTGCGCCCGCATTCGTCGCCCATGTAAATCATCGGCACCCCCTGGCTCACCAGGAGCAGGAGCATGGCATTTTTGCACTGGCGCAGCCGCAGCTCCCGGATCTTGGGATCATCGGTTTTCCCCTCCACTCCGCAATTTTCGCTGTGGTTTTCGTTCGTGCCATCGGCGTTATTTTCCCCGTTTTCGAGGTTGTGTTTTTCGTTGTAGGAAAACAAATCCCGGAGCGTGAACCCGTCGTGGCAGGTGATGAAGTTGACCGAGGCGGTCGGCTTGCGTCCGGCTGCGGCATAGAGGTCGGGGGATCCCATGATGCGCTGGACCAGTTCGCCGACCAATCCGGGATCGCCCATGAGAAACCCGCGCGCGCAGTCGCGGAATTTTCCATTCCACTCCATCCACCGGCCGTAGGAGGGGAAATTTCCGACTTGGTAGAGTCCGCCGGCGTCCCATGCCTCGGCGATGAGGTCGCAGCTCGCGAGCACCGGGTCATAGGCGAGCGATTCCAGAAGCGGGGGGTTGATCAGCGGGGCTCCGAGCACGTCGCGTCCGAGCACGGAAGCGAGATCGAAGCGGAACCCGTCAATGTGGAACTCTGCCGCCCAGTAGCGCAGGCAGTTGATGACAAAGCCGCGCACGGCCGGGTGGTTGCAGTTCACCGTGTTCCCGCAGCCGGTGTAGTTGGCGAACCGGCCCTTGGCGTCAAGCATGTAGTAGGTTTTGTTGTCGATGCCCCGGAAGGAAATGACCGGGCCGTCGGCTCCTCCCTCGGCGGTGTGGTTGAAGACGACATCGAGAATGACCTCAATCCCGGCGGAGTGCAGCGCCTTCATCATGTGCTTGAACTCATGAACCTGCCGCCCCTCGGCGGCGCTGGCGGCATAGCTGCACTTCGGCGCGAAAAAACCCACCGTGCTGTAGCCCCAGTAGTTGCAAAGCGGCTCGCCGGTGGCGGGATTCGTGCGGGTGTTTTCGGATTCGTCGAACTCGAACACAGGCATCAGCTCGACGCAGTTGACTCCGAGATCGGCGAGGTAATCCGCCTTCTCCCGAAGACCCTCGAACGTCCCCGGATGCAGCACGCCCGCGCTCGGGTGCCGGGTGAACCCGCGCACGTGCATCTCGTAGATGATCAGCTCGCTTTCCGGGCGGCGCACCGGACGGCTGTGCTCCCAATAAAATTCCTCGTGGGGGATCCGCCCGCGATGCACCGGCGGGGAGAACGTCGGCGGGCCCATCCAAACCTCGCGCCCGGCAATTTTCTGGGCGTGCGGGTCGAGGACGACATTCCGCGGGTCAAAGTAATGGCCCTCGCGCGGGTCGTGAGGGCCGTCGAACCGGAACCCGTAATCAAACTTCTCGTAGTCCAGGTCGTCCACCGTCATCGCCCAGACCTGGCCGAGCCGACACTCCGGCGGGAACGGGATTTCGGCCATCGGCTCGGCGGCACCGCGCGCGAAGAGCACGAGCGTGCAGGCGGTCGCATGGGCGCTGAAGATGGAAAAATTCACCCCGTGCGGGGTATGGCTCGCACCGAACGGCATGGGATGCCCGTAGCGGAGCCTGAACTCGCCGTGCGAATGCGTGTGGTCGGGACTGAGCGGCATGATTCCGCGAGATTAAACAGCGAAAAAAAAACCGCAAGCCGGGCGTTCTTAGAGCAGAATTTCCGCCGCCTGGTGGACATCCTTGTCCCCGCGTCCGGAGAGGTTGGCGATGACGATCTGATCCGCCGCGAGCGAGGGAGCCGTTTTGATGACATGGGCGATGGCGTGCGCGGATTCGAGCGCCGGGATGATCCCCTCGACCTCGGAGAGCGTGCGGAACGCGGCGAGCGCCTCGTCGTCGGTGGCGAAGTCGTAAGCGATCCGACCGAGATCCCGGTAGTAGCTGTGCTCCGGCCCGATCGCCGCGTAGTCGAGACCGGCCGAGACCGAGTGGGTGAGCTCGATCTGGCCGTCGTCATCCGCGAGCAGCCAGGTTTTCGTGCCTTGGAGGACGCCGAGTTTTCCGCCCTGAAACCTCGCGGCATGGCGTCCGCGCATGATCCCCTCGCCGCCGGCCTCGACGCCGGTCAGGCTCACGGATTCGTCGCCGAGGAACGCGTGGAAAAACCCGATCGCATTGCTGCCGCCGCCGACGCAGGCGACGAGCCGGTCCGGCAGCCGTCCCTCGCGCTCGAGGATCTGGCGGCGGGTTTCTTCGCCGATGATCTTGTGGAAATCGCGCACGATCATCGGATACGGGTGGGATCCGAGAGCACTGCCGAGAATGTAGTGGGTGGTGCGGACGTTTGTGACCCAATCGCGCATCGCCTCGTTGATCGCCTCCTTGAGCGTCGCCTGCCCGGCGGTGACCGGCACGACTTTTGCGCCGAGGAACTTCATGCGGGCGACGTTGAGCGCCTGGCGTTCCATGTCCACGGCCCCCATATAAATCACGCACTCGAATCCGAATCGCGCCGCCGCCGATGCCGTCGCGACCCCATGCTGCCCGGCGCCGGTCTCGGCGATGATCCGGCACTTGCCCATCCGCCGCGCCAGCAGGATCTGCCCGATCGCGTTGTTGATCTTGTGCGCGCCGGTGTGCAGAAGATCCTCGCGTTTGAGAAAAATCTTCGCCCCGCCAAGCCGTGCGGTGAGGCGCTCCGCAAAATAGAGCGGCGTCGGGCGCCCGCAAAAATCTTTCAGTAGTCCGGCGAGTTCGCATTGGAACGCGGGATCTGCCGCCGCCGCCCGATACTCGCGGTCGAGCTCCTGCAGCGCCGTCATCAGGGTCTCCGGGACAAACATCCCCCCATACGGGCCGAAATGCCCGGAGGCATCCGGAACCGAACCTGGATCTGGCAAAATCATCGCGCCAACTTACTGGAAAATCCCGGTTCGACAAGCGCCGCCCGATGAGGGTTTGGTAATATGGGGAGGCTTGAGATAAAACGGCGCGGGATCCCCGAAGGAATCCGTCCGCAGCGCGAGGATTTGAGCGCGGGGAGGCACCTGGCGGGCCTGGGGAAGTCCGGCGAGTTCTCCGCTTGGGCAAAAGACCGGAACCCCGGGTTCGATGAGGGCGCAGGCCGCCTCCGGCGCCATGAGGGCGGGGGCATTGCGCAGCCTGCCCTGCGAGACGCGCGCCAGGAACCACTGCCCGCCGCGCGCGTCACCCGCAACGAAATATTCCGGCTCCTCGTAGCCGAGCAGCGAAGAGACGCCAACCAGCCGCGCGCCGTGCGCCGTGGCGATCCCCCACCCTGCGGCGGCGGACATGCGCAGCCCGTTGTATCCTCCCGGCCCTGTCCCCACGACAACGAGATCCGCCCGCCCGATCCGCGCCGCAGCCGCCTCCAGAGCGGGAAACATCTCCACGCCCCGCCCCCTCGGCGGGGCGGGGAGATGTTTCCCGCTCTGGAGG
>JBAXXD010000093.1:0-14718 GCA_037128135.1 Verrucomicrobiia bacterium | reverse complement strand
GGTCACGTCGCTGCGCAAAATCAGGATGCCGAGCGGCTGGCGCCGCGCTCTCCGACATCTTCAAGATTTCCAACGGGCGGATTTTTCTCGAGGCGGTCTCGTGCGTCCACGGTGCCCGGCGCCAGCCGCTCGGCATCCTGATTTTGCGCAGCGACGTGACCGGGCAGCTCATCGCGCTGCTCGATCTCTGGCCGGCGCCCATTCACACAAACGAGACGCTTCTGGTGATGCGGGACGGCTCGGACGTTGTATTTCTGAACCGGCGGGCCGCCGAGCCCGGCCGCGTCTCCTACGTGCGGGAGCCCCTGACAAAAACCCACCTGCCCGCCGTGCAGGCCGTGCTGGGAAAAACCGGAAATTATCGCGGCAAAGACTACCGCGGATCGGACGTGATTTCCGATCTGCGTCCCGTCCCGGGAACCCCCTGGTTCATGGTGACAAAAATTGATGCGGGGGAGCTTCTTGTTGACGCACGCGAGGAGGCCCTTGTTGTCGGAATCTTTGTCGCATTCCTGATCCTTCTGACAGCGGCGGGGCTCGCCGCCGGGTATGGCCGTCTCCGCACGCACCACACCCGCGAGCTCTACGAAGCCCAGAGGCTGAAGTTGGAGATGCAGGAAAATTATCGCCAGCTCTTCGAGAGCATGCTCGACGGCTTCGCGCTGCACGACATCCTCTGCGATGACGCCGGACATCCGGTCGACTACCGGTTCCTTTCCGTCAACCCCGCTTTTGAACGCATGACCGGGCTGCGTGCGGCGGACGTGATCGGGCGGACCGCGCTCGAGATCATGCCGGAGACCGAGCCGAGGTGGATCGAGCGATACGGGCGGGTCGCGCTGACCGGCGAGGGCGAGCAGTTCACGGAATACAGCCGAGTCCTGAAGCGGCACTTTGAAATCGCGGCGTTCCGCCCGCAGCCCGGCCAGTTCGCAACGGTCTTCATGGACGTCACCGAGCGCAAAGCGGCCGAGGCGCGGCTGCAGAGCACCCTGGCCGATCTGGAGCACTCGAACAAGGAGCTCGAGCAGTTCGCCTACATCGCCTCGCACGATTTGCAGGAGCCGCTGCGGATGGTTTCGAGCTACACGCAGCTCCTGGCCCAGCGCTATGAAAGTCAGCTCGATGACAAGGCCCGGAAATATATTCACTATGCGGTGGACGGCGCGATCCGCATGCAATCCCTCATCAACGATCTCTTGGCCTATTCGCGCGTCGGCACGCGGGGCCAGAAGCCGGAGCCCGCCGACGCGCATGCCATCCTGGGCGAAGCGATCCGAAACCTCTCCTCCGCGATCGAGGAGAACCGCGCCATCATCACCAGCGAGGATCTGCCGACGGTGCGCGCGGACGCCCCGCATCTTCTGCTCGTGTTTCAGAACCTCCTTGCCAACGCGATCAAGTTCCGGGGCAAAGACCTCCCGTGCATCCACGTCTCCGCGCAAGAGCGCCCGGACGATTGGGTCTTCTCGGTCAAGGACAACGGCATCGGCATCGAGCCGCAGCACGCCGGGCGGGTCTTCGTGATCTTCCAGCGCCTGCACACCCGGGAGGAATACCCCGGCACCGGCATCGGCCTCTCGATCTGCCAGCGGATCATCGAACGCCACGGCGGAAAAATCTGGTTCGAGTCCGAACCGGGGATCGGAACAACATTTTTTTTCACAGTTCCAAAGTAGCGGAATCCGGTTATGCTGGATCAACTGGAAAACCATTATGAAGCTGATTAAAATCCTGCTCGTCGAAGACAACCCGGGTGATGCGGATCTGGCCCGCGAGGCCCTGGAAGCCGGCAAGCTGCACAACGACCTGCATGTGGTGGGCGACGGCGAGGCCGCGATGGCCTTCCTCAGACGCGAGGGCAAATACGCCGCCGCCCCGCGCCCCGACCTCGTGCTGCTCGACCTCAACCTGCCGAAGAAGGACGGGCGCGAGGTGCTGGCGGAAATCAAATCCGACGAGAACCTGAAGCGCATCCCGGTGGTGATCCTGACCACCTCGAAGGCCGAGGAGGACATCCTGAGAACCTACAGCCTGCACGCGAACTGTTTCATCACCAAGCCGATCGACCTGACCCAGTTCATCAAGGTGGTGCAGGCGATCGAGGAATTCTGGTTCACCATCGTCAAGCTGCCGCCGAACGAAGCGAAAAAATGAGCGCGGCCCTGCGGATCCTTGTCGTTGAAGACAATCCGGCCGACGCCGACTTCATCCGGGAGACGCTGCCGGGATCCGGGCCGTTCCGTTTTGAAACCGAATGGGTCTCGCGGCTTTCCGAGGCGATCTCCCGACTGGAAGGCAGAGGCATCGACCTCGTCCTGCTGGATCTCGGCCTGCCCGACAGCCAGGGGATGGACTCCTTTACCCGCCTGCACCAGGCGATGCCGGAGATCCCGGTGATCGTGCTGAGCGGGCTCAACGACGAGAAGTTGGCCGTCGCCGCCGTGCAGAACGGCGCCCAGGATTTTCTCGTGAAGGGGCAGTTCGGAGGCGAGTTGCTCTCGCGTGCGATCCGGTATGCCGTCGAGCGCAAACACTCGGAGGTCGCGCTGCGGGCCAGCGAGGAGGCCGCCCTGAGCACCAACGCCCTGCTGCGCTCGATCATGGAAAGCCCGCAGGGCATGGTCATTTTCGCCCTCGACCCCAACTACCGCTACACCGCGTTCACCGAGTCGCACCGGGAGACGATGCGGGCGATCTGGGGCGTCGAGATCGCGGTGGGAATGAAGATGCTCGACCTCATCCCAAACGAGGGCGACCGCGAAAAGGCCCAAAGGCATTTTGATCGCGCCCTGCAGGGCGACCATTTCATCGAGGTCGAAGAATATGGTTCCCGGGATCTTTGCCGGACCGTTTACGAAGACCGCTACGGACCGGTCTATGACGAGGGCGGCGGGGTGTCCGGCCTGACCGTCTTCGTGACCGACATCAGCGAGCGCAGGCGGGCGGAGGAGGAATTGATCAACCTGCGGAGGGCCGTCGAACAAAGCGCGAACACCATCGTCATCACCAACCCCCAGGGGAACATCGAGTATGTCAACCCGGCCTTCGAAAAATCCTCGGGTTTTTCCGCGGCCGATGTGCTGGGCCGCAACCCGCGCATCCTGAAATCCGGCGAGCAGGACGCGCCGTTTTACCGGGATCTCTGGGTGACCATCAAATCCGGCAAAATCTGGCGCGGGCAGTTCCACAACCGGCACCGCAACGGCTCGCTCTACTGGGAGTCGGCGACGATCTCGCCGATCCTCAACGACCGGGGGGAAATGACCCGCTTCATCGCGGTCAAGGAGGACATCACCGAGCTGAAAAACCTGGAGAACCGGCTGCGCAAGGCGTTCGAGCGCGCCGAGGCGGCCAACCGCGCCAAGAGCGAGTTTCTCGCGAACATGAGCCACGAGATTCGCACCCCGATGAACGGCGTGATCGGGATGACCGACCTCCTCCTCGACACCGAGCAGACCCCCGAGCAGCGCGAATATACCGAGGCGATCCATGCCTGCGGCAGCTCGCTGCTCGCGCTCATCAACGACATCCTGGATTTCTCGAAAGTCGAAGCCGGGCAGCTCGCGCTCGAAATCCTCGACTTCGACATCCGCACGACGGTCGAGGATGCCGTCGAAATCGCCGCCGGAAACGCCCACGAAAAGGGCCTCGAGGTCGTCTGCCAGATTGACGAGAAGATCCCGAAATTCCTGCGCGGCGACCCGGGCCGGCTCCGCCAGATCCTGATCAACCTCGTCGGCAACGCCGTCAAGTTCACCCAGCACGGAAGCGTCACCGCGCAGGCGGATCTCCTGGCGGAAACAGAAACGTCCGCGACCCTGCGGTTTCGCATCACGGATACCGGGATCGGCATCCCGCAAGAAAAGCAGAGCACCATTTTTTCGAAATTCATCCAGGCCGACACGTCCACGACGCGCGAGTTCGGCGGCACGGGACTCGGACTTGCGATCAGCCGGCAGCTCGTCCGTTTGTTTCAAGGCGAGATCCACGTCACCAGCAAGGAGGGCAAAGGTTCGGAATTTTCGTTCACCGCGGTCTTGCAAAAGACGCCCGAAGGAGATGTCAAGCCTCCTCCCGTCGAGGCGGATCTCTCGGGGGTGAGGGTGCTGGTGGCTGATGATTTCAAAACCAACAGGGTTCTCATGACGCGGCTGCTTGAGAGCTGGGGGTGCCGATTCGACGAGGCCCCCGATGCGGCCTCGGCTCTCGTTCTGCTCAAGCGGGCCGCGCACGAGGGCGACCCCTTTGCCGCCGTGTTCCTGGACATGAACATGCCCGTCATGGACGGGGCGGAGCTCGGGCGGCTGATCAAGGGCGACGCCGAGATCCAATCGGCGCGCCTCGTGATGTTGACGTCCCTGGGAAAACGCGGCGATGCCGAGCGCCTGGCCGGGGTCGGCTTCTCCGGCTACCTCCCGAAGCCGATCCGCCCGGCGCTGCTGCGCAAATGCCTGGCCCTTGTGCTCGGACGCCAGGAGGCGACGGGTTCCGATCAGGAACTCATCACGCGGCACACGGTGGCCGAGACCTCCCGGAAGCGGCTGCGTATCCTCGTCGCCGAGGACAACACGACCAACAGAATCATCGCCATCAAAACGCTCGAGAAGCTCGGCCACCTGGCCGAGGCCGTCGGCAACGGGCGGGAGGCGATCGAGTCGCTGCGCCGGCTGCCATACGACCTGGTTTTCATGGATTGCCAGATGCCGGTGATGGACGGCTTCGAGGCCACAAAAAAAATCCGCGATCCGGCCACGGGCGCCCGCAATCCTCACATCCCGATCATTGCGCTCACCGCGCATGCGATGAAGGGCGACCGGGCCCGGTGCTTCGATGCCGGCATGAACGATTACGTCTCGAAGCCGACCGGCGCGCGGGATCTTGCCGCCGCCATCGAGCGCTGCCTCGCCCGCTCGCGCAAAAGCGAGGTGACCTCCGAGGCCGCCTTCACCCCACCGCGCGACTTCGACCGGGATGGGTTCCGGGAGCGGACGATGGACGACCCGGCCTTCGCCGCCGAAATCGCGGCCGCCTTCCTCGCCGACTCGCCAAAAGTTTTCGAGCAGCTTTCCGACGCGATCTCCGCCGGCGACGCGGCGGACGCCGGGAAATTCGCGCACGCGCTCAAAGGATCCGGTGCCAACATGGGCGGCGAGGTGCTCGCCGGGATTGCCGGGCAGATGCAGGAGGCCGCGAAGGAGGAGAATCTCCCCCGGCTGGTCGAGCTCCTGCCAGCCGCCCGCGCCGCGCTGGAAAAACTGTGTTCCCTCCTCGATCAGGAATGCTCCTGACCGCAAGGGGACAAGCCCTTGAAAAAAAACGGCAGCCGATTTTTCTTGGCGGTGTCGGGCGGATCTATTAGTTTATCTAATGTCATGAAACCACCTATCAAAGTTGCTGTGACCGGCGCCGCCGGTCAGATCGGATACGCCCTTTTGCCCCGCATTGCCTCCGGCGCGATGTTCGGACCCGACCAGCCGGTCGTGCTCCAGCTTTTGGAGGTTCCTGTCGAAAAGGCCATGAAGGCGCTCGAGGGCGTCGCCATGGAACTGGACGACTGCGCGTTTCCCCTCCTGCAGAAAATGGTTCTCACCGATGATCCGAAGACCGCGTTCGCCGGTGCCAACTGGTGCCTTCTCGTCGGCGCGCGCCCTCGCGGCCCGGGCATGGAGCGGGCGGACCTCCTCAAGGAAAACGGGAAGATTTTCACCGCGCAGGGATCGGTCATCGACGAGGTCTCGGCGGAGAACGCGCGGGTGGCCGTGGTCGGAAACCCGGCGAATACGAACTGCATGATCGCGGCCAGCAAGGCCCGCCGCCTCTCCTCCGACCGGTTCACGGCGATGGTGCGTCTCGACCAGAACCGCGCGCAGAGCCAGTTGGCCCAAAAAGCCGGCGTCCCGATCACGGACGTGAAGGATATTTTCATTTACGGCAACCACAGCCCCTCGATGTTCCCGGCCTTCGCGCACGCGAAAATTTCCGGTAAGCCGGCGGCGGATGTCATCAACGACACCGCCTGGCTGCAGGGGCCGTTCTGCGACATCGTCGGCAAGCGCGGCGCGGCGATCATCGCAGCCCGCGGCGCCTCGTCGGCCGCCTCGGCCGCCAGCTCGCTCGTGGATCATGTCCGCGACCTCATGACTCCCGGCGCCATCCATTCGGTCGCCGTGAAATCCAACGGCCTCTACGGGTTTGACCCCGAAGTCTGGGCCGGCCTGCCGGTCAAAACCACCGCCCCCGGCACCTTCGAAGTCCTCACCGGCTTCGAGATGGACGCCTTCGCGAAATCCAAGCTGGCCGCCACCAACAAGGAACTCGCCGACGAGCGCGCCATGGTCGCCGACATGCTCGGCTGATGAGTTAGCCTGGTTTCGCGACGATGTTGACGAGCTTGCCGGGGACGACGATGACTTTGACAATCGTCTGTCCGGCGGTCGCATCGGCGACTTTCGCGCTGGCGCGGGCGATCGCCTCGATGTCATCCTTCGTGGCCTGAATCGGGACGCGGATCCGGTCGCGGAGTTTGCCGTTCACCTGGACGGGGATTTCGATTTCTGATTCGACGAGGAGCGACTCGTCGTGGACCGGCCACGGCTGCGCGGAGGCGGCCCCCTCGAATCCGAGCCTCGACCAGAGCTCTTCGGCGAGGTGCGGGGCAAACGGGCTGAGGAGCGGGAGCAGGATGCGGAGCGCCTCCTTCGGGCGCGGTTTCGCGTTCACGAATTCGTTCGTGAAAACCATCATCTGCGAGATCGCGGTGTTGAACGCGAGCGCACGCACGTCGGCAGTCACTTTTTTAATCGTGGCGTGCGCGACCCGTGCCTGGGCGGGCGTGAGCGGGATGTCAACGAGTTCGCCGGAGACAGCCCATTCGCCCTCCTGGTTCTCCTCCATGCCGAGCCGCCACACGCGGGCGAGGAACCGATAGACCCCCTCCACGCCCTTGATGCTCCAGGGTTTCATCTGCTCGAGCGGGCCCATGAACATCTCGTAGAGCCGCAGGGAATCCGCGCCGAATTCCTCAATCACGCTGTCCGGCGTGACGACATTCCCGCGGCTCTTCGACATTTTTTGTCCGTCCGGGCCGAGGATCATCCCCTGGTTGACGAGCCGATGGAACGGCTCGGGCGCGGTCAGGTGGCCGAGATCGAAGAGCGCCTTGTGCCAGAACCGCGCGTAGAGGAGGTGAAGGACGGCGTGCTCGGTGCCGCCCACATAAAGATCCACCCCGCCCGGCGGGCCGCCCATCCAGTATTTTTCGGCATCCGTCCCGATGAAGCGCAAAGAGTTTTTCGGATCGCAGAAGCGCAGGTAATACCAGCACGAGCCCGCCCACTGCGGCATCGTGTTCGTCTCGCGCACGGCCTTCTCGGAGTAGCGCACCCACTCGCGAGCCTTGCTGAGCGGGGGTTGAGGGGTGCCGGTCGGCTTGAAATCCTCCATCTCCGGCTGCACGACCGGGAGCTCGTCCTCCGGGATCGCGCGGTGCTTTCCGTCTTCCCACACAATCGGAAACGGCTCGCCCCAATAGCGCTGGCGCGAGAACAGCCAGTCGCGAAGCTTGTAGTTGATCGTGGCGCGGCCGAGCCCGCGTTCCTCCAGCCAGGCCGAGGCCGCGCGCCTCGCCTCCGCCGTCGGCAGCCCGTCGAGAAACCCGGAGTTCACGGAGACGCCCTCGCCGGAGAAGCATGTGGCATGGGCATCCTGCCCATGCGACTTTTCCCAAAACAAACCCCGCCCCCCTGCTTTTTCCGGGTTTCGTCGCAGATACTCGCACTGGGCATAAAAGTCATCCCCATCACGAACCAAGTGGTCATAGGATTCCGCCTGCCAAAACGAGCCGGTCCTACCGAGAATCTTGTTGGCCTCGTTTGCCGTAAATGATTTCAAAGAATGGAGGATCTTGCTGAGTTCATGCCCGCCGCCAGGAGTAAAAACCGCATGCACGTGGTTCGGCATGATGCAGCACGCATGGAGTTCGTAACGGTCTCCGTCGAAGTGGCGCAAAGCGTCGAGCACGATCCCCGCAACCTCCGGCTCCGCGAGATGACATGCTCCATGCCCAGCATCCAGCAACGCTTGAATTTTTTCTGAGAAAAGCTTCTGCCATTCAGCAGCCTCGTGATCGGAGAGGAGCTTCCCTTCCAGCGCGCGCAACGCAAGTGTGCGGCGATCCTCCGCGATCTCTGACAGGACAGATCGGGGCAGGGAATCGGCGAGGCGGAAGGTGACGGCAAAGGTGGTTTTTGCCTGCTCCCAATGCGGGAGGCTGGCACCCTGACGGATCTTGACCGGTTCCAATTCACGCATGGGCTGGAAGCCCATGCCACGGAGCTCCCGCACGACCTCGCGGATTGGGAGGCCGAACTGTTTTGCGAATTCAAAATCCCGCTCGTCGTGGGCGGGCACGGCCATGATCGCGCCGGTGCCGTAGCCCATGAGGACGTAGTCCGCGATCCACACCGGGATCGGTTCGCTGTTGACCGGGTTGATCGCGAACGCGCCGGTGAAGACGCCGGTCTTTTCCTTGGCGAGGTCGGTGCGCTCGAGGTCGGATTTCGAGGCGACTTTTTTCTGATACTCCCCGACGGCCGCGCGGTGCTCGGACGTCGTGATCTGCGCCACCAGCGGGTGCTCGGGCGAGAGTACCATGTACGTCGCGCCAAAAAGCGTGTCCGGACGGGTGGTAAATACCGAAATTTTGAATTTTGAATTTTGAATTTTGAATTTTGCTTCCGCCCCCTCGCTGCGGCCGATCCAATTTTTTTGGAGGAGTTTGATCGAGTCCGGCCAGTCGAGTCCGTCGAGTCCTGCGATGAGGCGTTCGGCGAACGCGGTGATCCGGAGCATCCACTGGCGCATCGGGCGGCGTTCGACCGGGAAGCCGCCGACCTCGCTTTTCCCGTCCGACACTTCCTCGTTGGCGAGGACGGTGCCGAGCTCCGGGCACCAATTCACCGGCATCTCGGCCACGTAGGCGAGCCGCACGCTGTCCGGGTCGCCGCCGGTGTAGGTGCCGATCGGCTCGGCTTTTTGGGTCTCCGGGTTGAACCACGCGTTGTAGAGCCGGAGGAAAATCCATTGTGTCCAGCGGAAGTAGTCCGGGTCGGTGGTGCCGAATTCCCGCTGCCAGTCGTAGCTGAACCCGAGCGCCTGGAGCTGCTCGCGGAACCGCGCGACATTGCGTGCGGTCGTGACCCGCGGGTGCTGGCCGGTCTTGATGGCGAACTGTTCGGCCGGGAGCCCGAAGGCATCCCAGCCCATCGGGTGCAGGACGTTGAACCCGCGCATCCGGTGGAAGCGCGCCAGAATGTCGGTCGCCGTGTAGCCCTCGACGTGGCCGACGTGCAGCCCGTCGCCGCTCGGATACGGGAACATGTCGAGGATGTAGTATTTCGGACGCGCCGGATCGAACCCCGGATCGCCGGGATTCGGAGCATGGAAGGCGCCGGACTCGATCCAGTGCCGCTGCCATTGGGATTCGAATTCGGAGAACGGAAATTGCTTGCGCTGCGTGGACATTGTAAAACCGCCGAGTATGCCAGACCCCGCCGCGCCTGCAATCCCATTGCTCGTCTCCACCCGGAACGCCCACAAGACCGCCGAGATCCGCGCGATCCTCGGAGCGCGGTTTGCCGTCCGCGACCTCCTGTCTGTGCCGGACATGCCGGACGTCGAGGAGACCGGCGACACGTTCGAGGAAAATGCCACGCTCAAGGCCGTCGAGGCGTCGAGGCGGTTCGAAGGATGGGTGATCGCCGACGATTCCGGGCTCGAGGTGGATGCGCTTGGCGGCGCGCCGGGCGTCCTCTCGGCGCGCTACGCTGGCAAACAATCCGATGACCATGCCAACAATGCCCTGCTTTTGAAAAACCTCGAAGCCGTCCGCGGCAAAGCCCGTTCCGCGAGATTCCGGTGCGTGATCGTGCTGGCAAAATGCGGAGAAAAGCGAGAGGCCTTCAGTGGCACGGTCGAGGGCACGATCCTCGATGCCCCACAAGGCTCCGGCGGATTCGGCTACGACCCGCTCTTCGTGCCCGACGGCCACAGCAAGTCGTTCGCCCAGCTCGGAAGCGAAATCAAAAACTCCCTCAGCCACCGCGCCCGCGCGCTGGAACAGCTCGACGGGGGGATGTTTTCCCTTTGAACTTATCCCCGTCCGCGAGTAAGAGGTAGCTGATGGCCCGTCGAAAAAAGTCCTCTCTGCAGCCGATCTGGTTCGTTCTCGCGGCCGTTCTCCTCGTCGCCGCGTTCTTGGGATCGCGGCTTTTTCAGGCAGGGGGATCGGATCCGTTCCGAACGGTGGCGGAGCTGGATGTCCCCGCCTACCTCGACAATGCGAACAGCCTCCGCGGAAATGTTTATAAGATCGACGGCGAGGTCTCGAACTCGCTGGCGTGGTCGCCCGCGTCCGGCCGGCTGATCGCGGTGGATGTCAAAAACGAAACGCTCCCCGTGCTCGTCACCCCGGAATTCAGCGCCATAAACATCCAGAAGGGTCAGAAATTTCTTTTTGTGATTGAGGTGGATGAAAACGGAACGCTCAAAACCAAGAGCCTTTCGCAGCCATGAAGCGGCTTCTGTTCTTCGCCTTCCTTTTTTGTGCCGTGTCGGCGTGGGCGCAGAACGTCCCGCCTGGCGCGGGGGATTCTAAGGCCGCGACGGGAGGCGCCCGGCCAGGCCAGATGAACGAGGGGTTCATCGGCCGGGACGTCCCGCACTTCGATCCGGGCAGCGACACGATGGCTTACGACGGGAAGCTTTGGAACATCAACGACAACCGGCTGTTCCGCGCACGGTTTGAAAAATACCTGAATGCAGCCGCAGCCACCAGCGCGGCCGATGTAAGCTACCGCGCGACGATTGAGCAAATCATGGATCTTCTCACGCCGGGAAAGGCCACGAAAGCAAACCAGGACGCCGCCTTTGCGCTTCTCAAAAAAGCCTCCCAATACAAGGATGACGCGAATCTCTGCACCACGTTGTCCGACGCGATTTATTCGGCGCAGAACACCCTGGCTGAAGTCGAAAAACTGAAGCGCGACAACGCGATCTGGGAAAAGCAGCGGTCGCAGGCCGAATGGAACAACGAGGTCGCGGCGGGCGGCAGCTTCCTTGCTCCCAAGGTGGCCAAAGACGATGCGTTCGGGCTCGAAAACCAGAAGCTCGCGCGGGATGCCCGCGTCGCGACCGTGAAACGGAAGCTCTCCGAGGCCGGACAGACGATCGAGAACAACAAGGTCCGCATGGCCAGCCTCGAGCTGACCGCCAAGGGATACCTCCAGGCGCTCATCATGCAGTTTTTCGCAACCCGCCGGTTCCAGCACGTCATCATCGCCAACCGGTTCTACCGCGCGCTTTACACCGATGGCGACAACTCGATCGATGTTTTCAAAAAGATGGTCGACACGCTCCCGACGAAGGATGCCGGGCAGGCGCAAATCAACGCGGAGTTCGACCCGAAAGTCTCGGGCGAAGCGAAGGGAGGCGGAGTCATTGGCGCTGGCACCGGAAGCAACGGTACGGGCGGCAGCACCCGCTACGCGCCCTCCGGACAGTCGTTCTCCGCGCAGGGCTTGAAGCTGGGCGTCCAAAACCTGGGCGTCGAGAGCTTGGTCGGCGGCGCCGCCGCAGCGGCCCAGGCGGTCAGCAAGCTCATCAACTCGCTCAGCCAGCTCGACGGCCTCGCCAACGAGGCGATCCGCGATGTCAACGAGGGGATCGAAGCCTATAAATTCCTGCTCGAAAAAAACGAGATGAAGAGCGCGACCGAACGCCTGGCCGAAACCTTCGCGCTGGGCGAGTTCCTGCCGAACGTCCGCCTCCTGAGCCGCGAGGACAAGCGCCGCGCCCTCGATTTTTCCCAGAAGGGCAACGCGCTGCTCGCCGCCTTGGAAGTCAACGACCTCACCGGCGCGGAAAAACTCGTGAAAGAAATCCAGAAGATCGCCGGCGACTTCGATGCCAGCAAGCCGCTCGCAAAGATCGAGACCGCGAAGACCGTGAGCTCGATGCACCTCGCCAAGGCGCGCAACGCGGCCGCGAGCGGGAACAAGGACGTCATGGAATCCGAGCTCCGGGCGGCGGCCGAAATCTGGCCGCGCAACCCCGCGCTCGCCGAGCTCGGCGGGATGATCTTCAGCCAGTCGGATCTCCAACAGCGCGCGATCTCCGACTTCGACCAGCTCCTGAGCCAGAAAAATTTCCGGCAGATTTTTGACGACAAGATGCGGTTCATCGCGGCGACGGCGATGTTCCCCGACAAGCAGGAGCAGCTCCGCAAGGTGCTCGACGAGATGGCTCTGGTCGAGGCCGCGATCATCCGCGCCCAGGAGGTCGGGAAGCGCGGCGACTTCGCCGGCGCGTGGGAGAGCGCGGAGTCCGCCTCCCGCCAGTTCCCGGGCGACAACAAGCTCAACCAGGTCCGCGCCGACCTCACCACCAAGGCGCCGGATTTCGTGCGCGCCCTCAGGCAGGCCGAGGCGCAGGAACAGAAAAACCAGCTCGGCTCGTCGCTGGCATGGTATCTCAAGGCCCGGAAAAACTATCCCGCCAGCGATTTCGCCCGCCAGGGGATCGAGCGGATCAGCACACAGATTCTTCCAGATGCCAAATAATTTCCTTATGAAACGAGATCGCAAAAAACTGATCAAGTGGAGCCTCCTGCGCAGCCACGCGCCCTGCATTCTGTTAATGGCATTGCTCCTCCCTGTTACCTGCGGGCTCTGCGCCGAGCCCCTGTTGGTCCCGCAGACCTTGCCCTCTTCCGTGCTCAGTTTGCGGGCCCGCGATGCGGGAATTCTCGATGAAATTCTGATCGGGAAGGGCGACGAGGTTTACAAAGGCCAGGTGCTGACACGCTTGGATCACTATCGCCAGAGCTACGCTTTGGAGGTGACAAAACGGCGGCTGGAAAACCGGAAGGGAATCACTATGGCCGAGGCAGACCTCCGCGAAAAAGAAGCCATTCTTGAAGAATCCAAGAGCAAGTATAAGAAGCGGCTGATCAGCGATGCGCAAATGGTTGGAGCCATCACCCAATGGGAGCTTGCAAAGTCCAGGCTGGAATTGGCCGTGGAAGCGATGGAGCAGGTCAAGCTCGACCTGGATCTCGTGAACCAGGCACTCGATGACCGGTTCGTCAAGAGCCCGATTGACGGCAAAGTCATGGACATTTTGAAAACCACCGGGGAGCGCATCGCGGTCGGCGATATTGTGGTGACTGTCGGTGATTTCTCAAAGCTGAAAGCCGAGGTTTCGCTTTCGAAGGAAGCCGCTTCCAAACTCGTCGCAGGAGGCATCCTGGCGGTAAAAACCTCACCCGCCGGCCGCCAGATCGAAGCTCACATAGAATCCATCGCTGCCGTGCCAAATTCCACAAAGGGCGAACAGTTGATCAAGTTGGTCTTTGACAATCCGGACAAGGCCCCGGGGGAGGATCCGGATTTTCCGGAGGGCCCCGGTCTTCCGAAGCCCGCTCCGACAGCACGGCCTCCAGGCACTTCGGACATGAACCGGAAAACAGGACCGATGTAATGAGAAAAGCGTTATGCCTGATCTTCGCGGCCGGATGCTGCCATGCTCAGGAGACCGCGCCCCAAGCCGGAGAGCCCCCCAAAAATGTGCCTCCTGCCTCCGGGAATCCCTTATCCGACAGATCAAGCTTTCATGGCATGCAAGTTCCGGATTTCGATCCCGGGAACGACATCGTGCGTTGGAACGGAAAAAGCTGGAACATTAGCGACAACCGGATCTTCGAGGCGCGGTTTGAAAAGTTCCTCAATGCGCCGGAAACCACGCCCGACAGCGACAGGGGATACAACCGGATCCTCGCTCAGATCCTGGATCTGCTGGCACCGAACAAGAGCATCACGAAATCCACCGACGAGGCATTCCGGTTGCTCGCTCAGGCCGCGCAGTTCGACAATGATGCCCGGCTTTGCGACTCCATAGCAAATCAGGTCGAGGCGGCGAGGAATGCCAGGCAGGTCAACGAACATCTCGCCGCCGACAATGCGGCTTTGGAAAAGGAGCGCAAGCGCCTGGAGTGGAATTCCAAGATGACGACCGCTGGCAAAGCACTCGACTCCTCTTCGGGAAGCGACGGAGTGCTGGACAAGTTGAGGAAAGAAGAGAAAAGGAAGGAGGAACAGAGCAGGAGCGAGGCGGAGCTGCAGCCGATGACCACCCGGCTGGCCGAGGTGAACGCGCTGCTGAGGGCCAACCAACTCAAACGTGAGGCCACGGAGCTCCAGGTGAAAATCGAGTTCCAGGCGCTGATCGTGCAGCATTTTCTTCAGCGCCGCTTTCAGCATGTCCTGATCGGGACGCGGTTCTATCGCAGCATCTTCAGCGACGGAGACAGCCTCCTGCACGTTGGCAAGGACGCCAGGAGTTTTTTCTCGAATGCCGGGGGACTTCCTCCGACAGTCGGAACTCTTGACTCGCTCGCCAACGAGGCCCTGCGCGATGTCCGGGAGGGCGTTCGAGCCTTTTTGTATCTCCTGAAAAAGAACGAACTCGAGAGTGCCACCAAGCGGCTCGCGGAGACTTTTGTTCTGGGGGAATATCTTCCGGAGACCCGCACCATTTCCCGGGACGACAAGCGGCGGGTTCTTGACTTCGTTCAGAAATCGAACCAGTTGATCAGCGCGATCGATGTCAAGGATTACACGCTTGCGGAGAGCCTCATCAAGGATCTTGCGAAAAGCGCGA
>JBAXXD010000092.1:0-14794 GCA_037128135.1 Verrucomicrobiia bacterium | reverse complement strand
GCCCGTTCGACAAGATGGAGCCGATCCATCGCCCCGTGAGAAATCACGGGGCGCGAATTGAAACGTTGCGATGTATGCGCGTAGCGGGACTGCTGGGAATCGCCCCGTGAGAAATCACGGGGCGCGGATTGAAACAACGTCCCGCCGAAGGATGTCGTTTTCATGCTCAAATCGCCCCGTGAGAAATCACGGGGCGCGGATTGAAACATTTGCTGCCACAGGCCAGAGCGTTCGCCGGCGAATCGCCCCGTGAGAAATCACGGGGCGCGGATTGAAACCATTTCAAACGCAACGGCAGCAACGTCTTTCAGCATCGCCCCGTGAGAAATCACGGGGCGCGGATTGAAACACTGCAATTCCCGCAGGCACAATCTTTCACCCGAATCGCCCCGTGAGAAATCACGGGGCGCGGATTGAAACACACCGACGCCGCGGGGGCCGAGGGGACCTATGGGATCGCCCCGTGAGAAATCACGGGGCGCGGATTGAAACTTCTGGAGCAACGGGTCGGTGAGCGCGTTCGCCGGATCGCCCCGTGAGAAATCACGGGGCGCGGATTGAAACTCATGGCGCGACTCCGGTTGCCATGCGTGCCGGGATCGCCCCGTGAGAAATCACGGGGCGCGGATTGAAACGCGCCTGAACTTTACAAATGATCCCGAAGGAAGTGATCGCCCCGTGAGAAATCACGGGGCGCGGATTGAAACGAAGTGGAGCCGCATCAGGCGGGCAGGGGCCGCTATCGCCCCGTGAGAAATCACGGGGCGCGGATTGAAACCACGTGATGATGGACGGCCAGCCCGCGCATCCATATCGCCCCGTGAGAAATCACGGGGCGCGGATTGAAACAACATCCGCATTGTGTCGTTCACACGGATCCTCACGTATTTTGCCCGCGAGGTCGCGGAAGGAATTTCCCGCGGCCCGGCGTGCCGGTGAACTTCCCGTCGCGGGCGGCGATTTCTCCGCGCACAGTGACGACATCCGCGCGCCCCTCGATTTCGAATCCCTCAAACGCGTTATAGTCCACCGCCGAGAGCTGGCCGGCCGCGGAGATTTTTCCACGGAACGCGGGGTCGAAGACGACGAGATCGGCATCGCTGCCCGGCTGGATGGTTCCCTTTTGCGGGAAGAGGTTGAAGATTTTTGCGGCGTTCGTGCTGGCGGCGTTGACGAACGTGTGGAGGTCGAGGCGTCCGGAGCAGACCCCGTGGGTGTAGAGGAGCGGGATGCGTTCCCCGATGGCGGGAATGCCATTCGGGATCTTCGTGAAATCGCCACGGCCCATGGATTTTTGCGTCTGGAAATCAAACGGCGCATGGTCGGTGCCGACGGTATCCGCAAGCCCCTGGGAGAGGGCGTTCCAGAGGACGGCCTGATTTTCCTTGTCGCGCAGGGGAGGGGACATGACGAATTTTGCGCCCTCGAAATCCGGGAGTTCGGCGAAGGATTTGTCGAGGAGGAGGTGCTGGATGAGGGTTTCGATGCGGACGTCCACGCCGCGCAGGCGACCGCGTGCCGCCTCTTCGAGCGCCTCGCGGCAGCTCAGATGGACGATGTAAACCGGGGCGCCGGTCGCCTCGGCGAAGGTCATGAGATGATGCACGCCTTCGGCCTCGATGCGCGGCGGACGGCTTGCCTGGTGCCACTCCGGCCCGGTTTTTCCCTCCGCGAGAAGTTGCTTCTGGAGCGCGGCGACGAGCGTGGCATTTTCGCAGTGCGCGGCCGTGACCACGCCGAGTTCGCGGGCGAGGCGCAGCGTCCGGAAGAGTTCTCCGTCATCGATCCCGAACGCCCCCTGATAGGCGAGGAAGATTTTGAACGATTGCACGCCCTCGTCAACGATCCGGCGGAGTTGTCCCGCCGTCCCCCCGTCGAACTTCGTGACCCCCATGTGAAACGAGTAGTCGCAGCACGCCTGGCCTTCGGCCTGCGCCCGCCATGCGGCGAACCCGTCGGCCGGCTCCTCGTTCCGCGACGGACAGCACATCTCGAAAACCGTCGTCGTCCCCCCGGCCACTGCCGCTTGCGTCCCGGTGCGAAAGGTGTCCTTCGCAAACGTCCCCATGAACGGAAGATAAAGATGCGTGTGAGGATCGATGAATCCCGGGAAAACAAATTTTCCCGCCGCGTCCACCACCTCCGCGCCCGTCACCGCCGGGATATCCCGGCCGATCCGGGTGATCGTCCCGCCCTCGCACCAGATGTCCGCCACATACCGAGAATCCCCGGTCACGATCTCGCCGTTCCTGATCAGCAGTGCCATGCGCCCGATTCAAGCACAGAGGACCCCGCAGGGCATCGAAAAAATAAACGAAATAATGAACGCGGCCTGATTTTTGGAAGCCTCCACCAGAGACGGATCAGGGAGAATTGGCACCCGTCGCGAACGTCGCCATGCGCCGAAGGCGGCCTATCCACGACGGTTTCGCTTGTTTGAGAGAGCCTGTTGAGGAAACATCCATCTAACGCAGACCATATGACCACCATCTTCCAGACAGCCACACGGGCGGCCAAGGCAGCGGGGCGGGAATTTATTCTGATTGGTGGGCACGCGGTGAATGCCCGTGGATACGAGAGGACGACGCTGGATTTCGATTTCCTGATTCCGGCGGACGATCTGCCTTCATGGAAGCAGATTCTCTCCGGGCTCGGTTACCATCCGATCCACGAGACGAAAGCCTTCGCGCAGTTCGAGCCGGTTGGCGGCGGCGGCTTCGGGCTCGACCTGATGCTGGTGGATGTCCCCACTTTCACAAAACTTATGGCGGGCAGTGAAGTGCGATCTTACGGGGGGTGTGAGATCCGCGTGGCAGGAGTGCCTCACCTCATCGCCCTCAAACTGCACGCGACCCAAGCATCGGATCGTGCCGTGCAGGGGAAGGACTACTATGATATCCTCAACCTTGTTCGCATCCATCGGATCGACACCGGGGCACTTGAATTTCAAGAAATCCTGAACCGCTATGCCACACCCAGCATCAGAGACCGGCTCCTCAATGATCTCAAACGATCTGTTTGATCTCAATTTCCCGAAGGTCGGGGAGGGGGAAGGTCCGATGGACCACCCCGCGCCGACCTTCGAGGAGCAGATCGCGCACGCCGAGTTCCTTCTTGCGACGGCACCGCCGGATTTTTATGCGGCGCGCCTCGCCCGCATGAACCCCGTCCCCTTCCGTATCGACTGATGCTCCACCATGCCGGAAATACCACGAAAAGGAGCGGTTAGAGTTCGCTGTTTTCCTCGAGCGGCGGCTTGCCGAGGAGGAAAAGCCGGGCGGGGATGACCTGATTGAGCCAGTCGAAATGCGGGGGCAGGAAGCGTTTCCTGTTTTTCCACTCGGCTTCCACGAGCAGGAAATCCGGGGCGGCATCCTGGACGATGTCGCAGAGAGTGAAGCCGGTGTTCGACTGCACGGTTCGCAGATCCACATCGGGAGCGATTTTTTCGAGGGCCTCGCAGAGTTCCTCCATCTCCGAGTCGTCGGGCTCGTGCCCGAGAGCGGCCTCGCGGGCCTGTGCGAACGGGCTGTCGGCGGCGAGCACGTCGATGCGTTGGGGGGAGATCGAGGCGAGGGCGGTCCGCGCCGCCTGCCAGCGCGGACGGTGGGTTTCGACCATCAGGCAGGCGGAAATCTTCGTCGCATCCGCATCCGCTTCCATGGGGGAGGGGATCAGAAGAAGATCGCAGGGGGCGCGCTGGAGAAGATCGCGCACGACCCCGCCCGTGAAATTGCGGAAATCGTTCCGCTGGTCGAATGCGCCGGCGATCAGCAGGTCGAAATACTCGCTGGCCGCCGCATCCACCAGTGCCTCGGCGGGAGTCTCCCCCTCGCACCAATAGATGTCGACCTCGCCGCGCCCGATCTTCTCGAATGCCTCATGGAACTTCTCAACTTTTTCGTCCGAGCGCTCGCCGGCATGCAGGATGCTGAGCCGCGCGCCGAATTTTTTCGCGATGCGATCCGCCTCCGCGATGACCGCACAGAATCGCGGGGAAAACGTGGACGCTACGGCAAAATGCGGCTCGGTCATCTTTTCATAATGTCGTGTGCAAATGGCCCGGCTTCCAGTAAAAAATTGCTTGCTGGAAAGTTTGTCTCCGCTTGGAATTCGTTTTTGCATGGAGGTGCAGGCATCGGGTATGAATGGTGACGGGATGGAAACATGCGCGTCAATCAAAGGTCTGTTTATCACGTTCGAGGGATCGGAAGGGTGCGGGAAATCCACGCAGATTCACCTGCTGGCGGAGTTTTTTCGCTCGCGGGGTCGCGATCCCCTGCTCTTGCGCGAGCCCGGCGGGACGGCATCGGGCGAGGTGATCCGGCATCTTCTTCAGCATGCTCCGGAGGGGGAGGCTCTCACGCCGGAGGCCGAGCTTCTTCTCTTTGCCGCCAGCCGCGCACAGCTCGTCCGGGAGGTGATCCGCCCGGCGCTTGAGGCCGGGCGCGCCGTGATCTCCGACCGCTTTCTGGACTCGACGACCGTGTATCAGGGGATCGCCCGCAGGATCCCTCCGGAGGAGGTCGCGCGGATCAATGCGTTCGCGGTCGGGGACTGCCTGCCCGACATCACCTTTCTCCTCGACCTCGACCGCCCGACGGCTCTCGTGAGAATGAGCGGACGCAACCGAGCAGCCGACCGGATTGAACGCGAGTCCGAGGAATTCTTCGGGGCGGTCCGTGCAGGATACCTCGCGCTGGCCGCCCGCGAGCCGGAACGGATCCGGGTTCTCGACGCCACGGGAACCCCCGAAGCGATCGCCTCGCAAATTCAAGCCCGGTTTTCGGAGCCCTTTCCCAAAAAAGAAAAGTGGTGGAGGCAAGGGGGATCGAACCCCTGACCTCGTCATTGCGAACGACGCGCTCTACCAACTGAGCTATGCCCCCCACTTCTCTGTCTCATGAATGACTTGCGGTGTGTATTATGCGTTTGCAAAGCACGAGGGCAAACAAAAACGCGACAACAAAAACGCGCTCATCGCTCGAAACTACGGACAAGTCGGAGGCGAAGCGAAAGCCAGCCGATTTCCAGCGCGCTCTTGGAAAGGTTGATGCACTTTTTTGATGAGGAAACAGGTGATGTTAAACCGTCGCCTGATAGAAGCTCCGGATCGAGGCCGCGACGGACTCGATTTCCTCCGGGCGGAGTTCCGGAAAGACCGGCAGGGCGAGGGAATCGAGGGAAGCTGCCTCGGAAACCGGAAAGTCTCCCGGCTTGTAGCCGAGGCCGGCAAAGCATTCCTGGAGGTGGAGCGGGACAGGATAATAAATGGCACAGCCGATTCCATCGGCCTGCAGGCGGGCCATGAGGGCATCGCGGTTCCGGGCTCGGATCACATACTGGTGGTAGATATGGCTGTTCTCAAGCCCGGAGGTCGGTGGCACGGGGGGCTTGATAAACTCCACAAGCCCGGCCGCAGAAAAGGCCTCGCGATACAGGGCGGCATTTCGTCGCCGTCCGGCATTCCATTCCGACAGATGCGGAAGCTTCGCGTGGACGACCGCCGCCTGGATCGCGTCGAGTCGGAAGTTGCCTCCGACCTCGCGATGAAAATACCGCTGCTCCATTCCGTGATTGCGCATGAGCCTGAGCCGTGCGGCCATCGCCTCGTCGCGGCACACGGCGATTCCGCCGTCGCCGGCGCCGCCGAGGTTTTTTGTCGGAAAAAAACTGAAGTAGGCGGCCTCCGCGATGGCGCCAGCCTTCGCCGTGCCGCCCGCGCCCGGATATTCCGCCCCGACCGCCTGCGCGGCGTCCTCGATCACTGCCAGATTGAACCGCTTCGCGATCGCCAGGATCTCATCCATCGCGCAGCACGTCCCGAAGAGATGAACCGGGATGATCGCGCGGAGCCGGTTCCCGCGCGGGGTCAGCACCGATCCGTCCGCGCACGGCCGGCAACGGACTTCAAGGAACTCCCGCAGTTTTTCTGGATCCATGTTCAGCGAGTCTTCGCGGACATCCACGAAGGCCGGCTCCGCGCCGGTGCGGTGGATGCACCCGGCGGTGGCGAAAAACGTGTAGGGAGTGGTCAGGACCGCGTCGCCGGGGCCGATCCGCATCGCCATGAGGATCGCGAGCTGGGCATCCGTGCCCGAGGACATGCCGACCGCGTGGCCGCATCCGATGAGGCTGCGGAACGCCTCCTCGAATTCCTCGACGGCGGGGCCGAGGATGAACTGTTGCGAGTCGAACAGCCGCGCGAGCCGCGACGCGATGTCATCCTTCACCAGCGCGTGCTGGCGGGTCAGATCGAGCAGGGGAACGCGCACGGCGCGTTATTTCACGACGCCAAACTCGGCGCGGCGGTTGAGTGCCCAGGCGGATTCCCCGCTGCCGGTGTCGGCCGGCATTTCGCTTCCGAAGCTCACGGTCTGGATGCGGCCCGCGGAAACGCCCGCGCCGATCAACGCCTGGCGGACGGCGAGCGCGCGGCGTTCGCCGAGCCCGCGGTTGTATTCCTGAGTTCCGCGATCATCGGTGAATCCCGCAACGATGAGATTCCCGGAGGACGACTTCAGCGCGGCCGCCACGTCCTGGATTTTTGATTGCTCGGCACCTGCGACTTCAAAGCTGTCGTAGCCGAAATGCACGGGCGCAAACTTCCCGCGCGCTACGGTGTTCCCGAAAAATCCGGCCCCCTCGACCCGCTCGCCCAGCGGAGTCCCGGTCACGAAATCCCCGTCGACACCGGCATAGAGGCCGGACTTCTTTTTGTTGCAGCCGGAAAGGCCAAGTCCGACAGAAATCACAAGGGCGATGGAGAGCGAAAGTTTGCGCATCCCATCCCAATGAAGGATATCGGGAAGAAAATCAACTTTTTCCGCGACGAATTTTCTTCGCCTTGCATGTCGGCCGGATTTCTGGGAAAATAACGGTTATGACCGAAGAACTCAGCCAGGCCGTGGAAAGCGGCAGAATCGACACGAAGACCGCCGCCGCGCTTGGCAGCCTCGCTCCCGGATCCTATTGCCAGCACAAGAGCTGGGGATTTGGACGCGTGGCGGAATGGAATCTGATCGCCGGGCAGGTGTTCATTGATTTCGCGGGAAGGAAGGGTCATCCAATGCAGGCGAAATATGCGGCGGAGACGCTCGCGCCGCTTCCGGAAAACCACATTCTCTCCCGCAAGGCATCCGATCCGGCGGCCGTCCGGGCCCGCGCGAAATCGGATCCTCTGGCGCTCGCACGCGAAATTCTCGGCGACCTCGGCGGCGCGGCGACCGCCGACCAGATCGCGGCCGTCCTGCAGCCGGAGATCTTCGACGCGGCGGGATTCAAACGATGGTGGGAGGGCGTGAAAAAGAAAATGAAAGCCGACGGACACTTTCAGATCCCCACAAAAAAATCCGATCCGTTCGCCCTGCTCGAGACGCCCGTGAGCCCGGGCCGCGGGCTGATCGAGAGGTTCCGTGGCGCGCGCCACTCGAAAGACCAGGTCGCCGCGCTCGACCAGATCACCAAGGCGCTCGGAGACCTCGCGCAGGAGGTCGAGGAGCTTCAGGCACTCGCCGTCCAAATCGAGGAGGCCGCCGCGAAAGGCAGGAAACTCCAGTCGGCCGCCGCGGTGGAGATGCTCATCGCGCGTGACGAGATCCTCGCGCGCCACGAGGCGCTCAAGCCGGGTGCCGACGCCCCGACTGTGGCGGATATCCTCGTTGGCGAGGAGACCCGCCTCCCCGCGCTCTTCACAGCGCTTCCCGCTTCGAAACACCGCAGGATCCTCGAGTCGTTCGAGAAGGCGTTCGGCGAGCGCTGGACGGACAAGGCGCTCAAGCTCGCCCAGACATCCGGTTCACGCCTCGTCGTCGAAATTGCCCGCCTCTTTGAAAAAGCTGGAAAATCCGGCGCCATGCATGCGGCGCTCACGCGGTGGATCAGCGAGCGCTCGATATCTGCGGAGACGCTGATCTGGCTCTGCAAGGAGCGCGGTGCCGGATTCGACGGCCTCTTCAACGCGGAGCTCCTCGGGGCGGTCTTCAGCGCGCTCGAAAGCGACATGCTGGCCGAACGCCGGACATCCCGACTGCGCGACCTCCTGATGGACGACTACAAGCTGCTCGGCGAGCTCATCGCGGACGCCGACCGCGACACCGTGCGCGACACGATGCGCAAGCTCATCCTCACGCCGGTCTTCGACGACCTCACGAAACGCTCGCTCATGGCGCGGATCGTGAAGCTCTACCCGGAAACCCAGAGCATGATCACCGGCGATACCACCGGGGAAAAATCCGAGTCGCTCACCGTCTCGTGGGCGAGCCTCGAAAGGCGCAAGGCCGACTACGAGCACCTGATCCACAAAGAAATTCCGCAGAACCTCCGCGATATCAACGTTGCCAAGGAACAGGGCGACCTTCGCGAAAACTTTGGGTTCAAGGCCGCCAAGGAACAGCAGCGGGTGCTCGAACGCCGGAAAATCGAGGGCGAACGCGACCTCGCTACCGCCCGGGGCACCGATTTTGAAAACCCGGAAACCCGCCAGGTTTCGATCGGAACCGTCGTCACGCTCATCCCGGAATCCGGCGACAAGGAAATTTACAGCATCCTCGGCGCATGGGACAGCTCGCCGGATCTCGGCATCGTGTCCTACAAGGCGGCGATCGGCCAGATCCTGCTCGGTCGCAAGCCCGGCGACACGGTCGAACTCCCCGGCGACTCCGTCCCCCGCAGGCTCCGCATCGAGACGATCTCCGCCTTCACCGACTTCGTCCTCCTCCGCGAAAAAGTCCACGCCCTCAGCCCGGCCGAGGACTGATCCTTTGAACGGCCTCGAACGATTCCTGGCCACGCTGGAAAGACGCCCGACCGACCATTTAGCCCGGCTCCCCATCCTCATGCAGTTTGCCGCCGAACATATCGGCAGCAACTACGGGGCCTTCGCCTCCGACTACCGCGTGCTCACCGAGGCCAACTTGGTCTGCGCCCGCGAGTTTGGAATCGACCAGATGAACACGATGTCCGACCCCTACCGGGAAACCCAAGGGTATGGCGCAAAGATCCTCTACGAGACACACATGGTTCCGCGCTGCGAAAAGCACCCGCTGGAAGACGACCCGGACATTTCCCAGCTCCCGCGTCCGAACCCCATGGAGGCGGTGCGGATGCGCGATCGGATCGAGGCGGTCCAGCGCTACCACGAGCTCGTCGCCGGCGAGTATTCGATCATGGGATGGGTCGAGGGTCCTGCCGCCGAGGCGGCCGACCTCCGGCGGCTGGACAACTTTTTCATGGATCTCATCGACGAGGAACCCGCCTTGGACGCGCTGATGGATCTCTGCGTCGATGTGGCCCTCGACTTTGCCGGGCTCCAGATCCGGGCCGGCGCGGATACCATCGGCATCGGCGATGCCGCCGCCAGCCAGGTCTCGGCCGAGCTCTACGAAGCCCATATCCTTCCACGCCAGCAACGCCTTGTACGCGGGCTCAAAGCCATGGGGGCCAGGGTGCGGCTGCACATCTGCGGCGACATCACCCACCTCCTTTCGGGCATCTCCACGCTGAGCATCGACGTGCTGGATGTGGATCACATGGTGGATCTCCGGACTGTCCGGGCTGCCGTCGGTCCGAAAATAGCGATCGCGGGAAACCTCGATCCGGTCGCGGCGGTCTTCCGATCCACTCCGGAGAAGATCCGCGCTCAAGTGCTCTCTTGCTACCAGCAGGCGGGAAATCCGTTCCTGGTCAACGCCGGCTGCGAAATTCCCAGCGGCACTCCGCCGGAAAATCTCCACGCCCTATGCGAACCGATCCCATTCCAAGCCTCCTGACCAACATCCCCAAACCCCCGGGCACTCGGCTCGGCGCGGATTTTTTCCAGCGCGATCCGGTCACCTGCGCGCGGGAGCTGATCGGCTACGAGCTGGTCTGGAGAAGCTGCGGCGGGATCATTGTCGAAACCGAGGCCTACTCGGTCCGCGGCGACGAGGCCTGCCACACGTTCAGCCGTCCATCCTCCCGCGCCTTCGTGGAGCTTCATCCCCCGGGCACCGCCTATGTTTACCTGAACTACGGGGTCCACTGGCTCCTGAATTTTCTCGTCAAGGGCGGCCGTGAAGATGGGTTCGTGCTCATCCGCGCACTGGAGCCCACGCGCGGGATCGCCCGGATGCAAACCCGCCGCGGCACGCGAGCCGGTCTCTGCTCCGGTCCGGGGCGGCTGACCAAGGCGCTCGGGATCGACAAAGCGCAGCACGGGCGCGATTGCCTCGGCGGCAGAAGCCTCGAGATCCTCCGGCCGGCGACCGCGCCCCGGATCGCTGCGGGCACCCGCATCGGAATCTCAAAGGCCGCGCACCTCCCCTGGCGCTTCGTCCTCGAAGGCAGCGCGTGCCTCAGCGCACCGCTTCGCGGATAGCGGTTTTCCTTGTTATCCGTTTTTTCAAGGGCAGGATGAATTTCGGTGAAGAAAAATGGCGCGCGGCAGAAAAACCTCTCGGGTTGCATGCCGTTTTCTCAAAAAGTTTAGCCGGCATAGCTCAGTGGTAGAGCAGCGGTTTTTGTATTTTTTTTCATCCGATATTCTCATGTGATCGCACTTGAGCTAATCTGCGCAATAAATTGAAAATAAGATAGTTATTTAATTCTGTGAGAATCCCATCTATTCCCAAATAGTCCCATTTTATGGGGGGAGGTGTAGGAAGAAGTGCAGGAAGGTAGCACGATGGTGTGATGTCGTATCCACGGCCCTCAAAAACGACTTTCCTACACCGCTGCGCATTTATCCATCGGCTTACTGCGATATTTCCTTGCTCGTTGGCGTCTCACCTTCCTACACCACCCCCGCCTGTTGAAATGCATCGAATCGCCCTTGCGGTGTAGGAATTCATATCGCCTCGTGGGGATCGGATTTTCCCCCAGTTTTTCTGCCAGAATAAAATGGAGGACTTCGGATCAATTTCGGAATCCTCTTCAGAACCAAAAAAAATGGCACGATTCGCACATTACTCGCCTCCAATTCGACGCGAGCTTGTCCGTGTTCTCTACTACGAGCGGGTTCGTCAAAAAATACCGATGACCCGTCTCGTGGACAGCATCTTCAGCGATGCTCTCAGGAACACGGAATTCTGGCAGATGATGGAGGATTCCGCCGGGGTCAACCGCCGCACATGCGGCCATCAGTAAAACCAAAAACCGGTGACCGCTGCGGACGCGCATCAAGGGATGTGCTGTGCCCTGAGGTCGCCTTTCAAAAAGAAAGGAAAATACAAATGAGTCCCCAAGCTGGATATATTTTGTTGGATCAGATCGAGCCACGGCTACGCGCCACCATGCCGTATATCCGGCCGGTCGCCGCCGAGGACATCTCCGCCTCGTTCGCCTCGATGCGCGAAATACTCGCGCGGGATTGATGCCGTCAGCGCCTGAGCCGGTAGGTTTTCCGGTAGTCCCGCGGCGAGTGGCCGACTTCGATCCGGAAGCGGCGGCTGAAATAGAATTCGTCCTCGAACCCGGTTGCTTGGGCGACCGCCTTGATGTGGAGCGGGGTTTCCACCAGGAGCCGGCAGGCTTCCGCGATGCGGAGCTGCTGGAGATACCGTGCCGGGGGTGTGCCGATAACCTCGACCCAGCGCCTGCGGAAAGTGGTCGTGGAAAACCCGTGTCGCGCCGCGAGTTTTTCGAAGTCCCATCTTGCGGAAAGGCCCTCGCGGAGCCGTGCGGCGGCCGCGCGGATCGCCGAGTCGTCTTCCATCGGCGCGCCGGGGGGCAACCACGAGTCCAGGATCGCGTGCTCCGCAACCCGGTCCGCGCGATCAACCACCCATTCAGGATCCGGGGAACGGGCGAGCGTGGAAAACTCGGCGAGGTGCACGCGCAATGAAGCCGGGTCGGCGACCGGCCACACTGGCTTGGATATGTCAACCAGCCCGCGCTCCCTGAACCGCTTGAACTGCGAGCGATCGTAAATCAGATACCATTCAGCCCATGTTCCACCGGTCGGCCCGTAAGCCACCTGTTCTCCCGGCCACTGGGTGATCACGCAAGGTGCCTGGACCGACCAGGTCACGCCCGCGCGCTCGAAGCGGCCTTCGCCGCGCAGGATCATCGAAAAATTGCAGGTGGCGAACCGGGTGCGCATCCATTGCGCCTTGGCGGGGAGATAATCCGAGGAGACGAGCGGGAAAAGCGCGGGGTATTTCCGCCTGTAGGGTGCCCAGTGCTTGGTTAAAAAATCCATGTTTTTGGATGCGGTGTTCATTCAACTTGCGGGCCGGAGGCCCTATTGTCACGCCGGCAATAAGCCAAATATGAAAAAAGCCCTATTCATCGCCGGAGGTTGGGACGGCCACCAGCCTGACAAAATCGTCCAGTTGTTTTCCGCGGATCTCCGCCTCGCTGATTTCGCGACCGACATCGAGTCCTCGCTCGACGTGCTGGCGGACGCGGAGCGATTAAAAACCTACGATGTGATCTCGCCGTGCTGGACGATGGGCTCGCTCACCAAGGAGCAGGGCGAAGGCCTGCAGACTGCGGTGCGCGGCGGCGTGGCGCTGGCTGGCATCCATGGCGGAATGGGCGACGCGTTCCGCGGGAACCTCGGCTTCGAGTGGATGGTGGGCGGGCATTTCGTCGGGCATCCGTATGGCGGCGACTATTCGGTTCGGATCAAAGATTTCGACAGCCCGATCACCAGGGGCCTTCCGGGCGCGTTCGCCTACCACTCCGAACAATACTACATGATGATCGATCCCGCGGTGCATGTGCTCGCGGAGACCGAGTATGTTTACGAGGGTCGGCACTGCACGATGCCGGTCGCCTGGATCCGCATGTGGGGGAAAGGCCGGGTCTTCTACTCTTCGCTCGGACACGATCCCGCCGAGTTCGAGAAATTCCCCGTGGCCCGCGAGCTCACGGTCCGGGGCCTGCGCTGGGCGGCCGGCGACCTTTGATTTTTATGAAAACCCACAAGAAACCATCCGACATCAAAGTCGGGGTGATCGGATACGGCGGCGCCTTCAACATGGGCCGCCAGCACCTCAAGGAAATGCAGGCGGCCGGGATGACCCCGGTGGCGGTCGCCGAGGTTGATCCCTCGCGCCTCGCCGTGGCGGAGACCGATTTCCCCGGCATCGAAACCTACTTGTCGGTGACCGCCATGCTCAAAGGCTCGCCGGTGGACATGGTCGTCATCATCACTCCGCACAACACGCACGCCGCCATCGCCATCGAATGCCTGAACGCCGGGCACCATGTCGTCTGCGAGAAGCCGCTCGCGATCACGACCGCGGAGGTCGATGCCATGATCAAGGCCGCAAAAAAATCCGGCGTGATGCTCTCGACCTACCACAACCGTCATTGGGACGGCCGCATCCTCCAGGCGGTCGAGCTGGTCAAGAAGCGCAAGCTGATCGGCGACGTGTTCCGGATCGAGTGCCACATGGGCGGGTATTCGAAGCCCGGCGATTGGTGGCGGACCAGCCGCAGCATCTCGGGCGGGATCCTCTACGACTGGGGCGTTCACCTCCTCGAGTATTCGCTCCAGCTCATCGACGCGCCGGTCGGCGAGGTGAGCGGGTTTGCCCACGAGGGGTTCTGGGCCCCGCAGACCAAGTGGAAAGCCGACGCGAACGAGGACGAGGGGTTTCTTGTCGTCCGTTTCAAGGGCTCCCAATGGCTCACCCTTACGGTCACCCATCTCGACTCGAAACCCAAGGAAGGCTTTCTCGAAGTCACCGGCACCAAGGGCACGCTCGTTTTCGACAGCCAACACACGACCACCCACCAGCACCTCAAAGGCCGGACCGTCACGACGCGGCTGAAGAACCCGCTCGACGAGGGGTTCCGCTACTACGAAAACGTGGCCGCCTTCCTCACGAAAAAAGCCCCGCTCGTGATCACCCCCGAGTGGTCGAGACGCCCGATCCACATCCTCGACCTCGCCGCTCGCAGCGCCAAAACCGGAAAAGCCATCCCCGCGAAATATGGCTGATTTCCTCCATGCAAAGAGGAAGCAACTCCCGGAGCGCCCCATGGACAACGCTTGCCTGATCGGGAAAAAGATCCTCCCCGATCTCGGGTCCGGCCACGGGCGTGCGGCTCATGCGATTTGGCGAGGCTTGTCGACGCGTCGGCAACACGATCAAACCTCTGGCTTCCAGTTTGAGCAGCAGCGTGCGTGCCGCCATATCCTTGAGCTGGCCGCTCGCGCTGCGCCAGTCCCAGAGCTGCGCCAGATGCTGGCTCACCCGCCAGCGGCTCCAGTCTCCATGCTCGGCGAGAATCCCGCGCACTTGAGCGATCTCCGCTTCGCCGAGGAATCGGCCTTGAATGATGCCAGGTTCGAACACAACCCGGATCATGGAGGAGAAAAAATCAGGAGTCCCATTGCCTCCGCGCCCTGCCTCGCCACCACGCCGGTCAAGTCAAAGACCTGAACAGTCACCCCTGATTATGAAAAGGTGAACGATTATGATAAAAACAAAATGTGCGGTTGCAAGGGTTGCGGGTATTGCCATGCTGTTGCTTGCGTCGGCATCCGTCGCGGAAGTCCCGACGCAGTCCGGCCCGCGGACGATCATTAACCTGAACGGCACTTGGGAGACCCGCCCGAACCAGGGGGTGATCTTCAACTTCCCTCCAGCCCAGGACGCCTGGAAGCCCGAGACCGTCCCGCAGTCGCAGTCATCGCTGATCAAACGCACCGAAATATCCTGGAGCTACGAAAAATCCGTGGCGGAATTGAAAAAGGCGGGGCTGACGGATTTCGGCTCCAAGACCAATCTTTCGGCCTGGTATCGGCGGAAGTTTTCCATGCCCGCCAAGGCCGAGGGGAAGACCGCGTCCTTGATCTTCG
>JBAXXD010000091.1:0-14827 GCA_037128135.1 Verrucomicrobiia bacterium | reverse complement strand
AGGAAATGGATTACAAGCTGCCCCCCGACCTCGGCCAGCTCTTCGATTTCGATCCTGCGCCGGGCGAGGAAAACCGGCCCTTGCCGTTCCTCTCTCCCGAAGGCGTGGTCATCCGCAACAACACGTTCCACGATGTGGGAATCCCCTACTCCGGCACCGCACTGAACGAGGCGAAGATCGTCGAATAATAGGGTGGGCTGCACGAGAAAATGGACGACGGCACACCGGGAAGAAAGGGGCTTTCTCTTGCCAAACATACCGAACCGCCTGGCAGATCTATCGGCCCGACTTCCCTATCCTCAACGAAGAAGCTTGGAAAGCCGGCTTGGCGCTAAGTGCTGCCGCGGCGTGGTGGCGGACGAACAGGGCTTGGAGTTCGCCGATGCCCAGTCACAGGGCTCATTCCGGCCGTCGAATCGGCATCATGTTCATACTTCCAACCTCTCGCGCCACCATCAGCATTGCGGCAAAGAATTCCGCGCCATCTGGCTGCCGCTGGCCATTGTTGAGAAGCGTTTTTGGCGGGCTTATCGGCCGGCGTTCGTCCTTTTAGCGGGGGCAAGCGAGAGCCCATTGTTGCGATAGAGACCGGGCGAGACGCTTGTCAGCCGACGGAAGACAGCCGAGAAATAGTATTCGTCCTTGAACCCGCACGTCGCGGCAATCTGCTTCAGAGGGAGGGGAGAATTCGTCAGAAGGATTTTTGCGCGCGCGATCTTAAACTCGTTCAGGTGCCGGACCATCGAACGCCCGCGCGCTTTGGTAAAAAGGTGCCGCAGGTGGTCATGGCTTACCCCCACGTGCTCCGCCACGTCGCGGAGGGAAGAAATGCTGGCGAAATGCTCGCCCATGAATTGCTCCGCCTGCATGACGTGCCGTTCACATGGCGGCAGGGCATCCTCTCGCGAGGCTTTCGTGGCGATGTCCACGAGAGCCAGCAATACTGCGGCGGCGCGGAGGTCGAAGACCCGCTGCTCCAGTCCTCCGGGTTGGGCCCGGCTTCGGCACAGGTTCTGGATTTCGGCGATCAGCCATGGCTGCCCGATGCGCGGCACGAAAAAGCCCCCATCCAATTTGCGGCACACGCTGCGCGGCAGCGCGACCTGCACGCAAAGATCCTCGCCATCGGCCGCCATGCTCTGGTCGTGGATTTCCTGCGGGGCATAAATCACGGCGCTCCGCGCCTGAAACGGGATGCTCCGTCCGGCCACGCGGGTCTCGCCTTGCCCGGTGGCGTGATAAACGATCTCCACCGCCGGGTGTGAATGCATGCAGCAATTGGATCCCCGGGGCACGGAGTGAATCAGCCCTGAGACAAAAATCAGAGGTTTCCGCCCGGCGGAACGATCGATCGCCGTTTTCCAAATCGCCGAATTCAACATAAGGTTACAACTATTTCCTAAGTTTTCAGAGCTCGCTCAGCAAAAACAGCCGTTTTTCACAAAATATCGCCATTTATTCAAATTGCCCGGATCCACTGCTCTTGTAAATGTTAGCCCGCATGTCTGCTTCCAAAAACACCACATCGGGCCGGCGTCTTTCTTTCCAGGGAAAACAGCAAGTCCAAATTGAACCGTTTGAGTTGCCGCCGCTTCAGGAGGGCGAGGTTTTGATCAAAACTGCGTTCGCGCTCATGAGCACGGGAACCGAAAACATTGTCTTCAACCGCCTCTTCGAACCCGGAACCCATTGGGACAACTGGGTAAAATATCCATTTTTCCCCGGCTACTGCGCGGTGGGAACCGTGCTGGAATCGCGTTGCGGCGACCTTAAACCGGGCGACCGCGTGACCGCGCGTTCCTCCCACCAATCCCACTGGGTCTGTCCGGCTGTGGGCTGCTCAAAAATACCCGACAGCGTTCCTTTTGAAAACGCGCATTGGTTCGCGCTCGCCAAGATCGCATTTCACGGGGCCCTAGCGGCAGGCTACCAGCTCGGAGATTCCGTGCTGGTCATCGGCGCGGGCCCCATCGGGCAGATGTCCATCCGCTGGGCCAACGCTGCTGGGGCCACCTCGATTATTGCGGTGGATTCTGCGGCGGAGCGCCTGAGCATGGCTGCCGCTGGGGGAGCCACCGCTACGATTTCGGCCCCTATCGCGGAAGCGAAGGAGGCCATCCTGGCCGCGAACAAAGGCAAATTGCCCCGCCTGGTGATCGATTCCACCGGCAACGAAAAAGTCTTCGCCGCAGCGCTGGGCCTGGCCGACAAATTCGGGAAGGTCGTGCTCTTGGGCGACACGGGGACACCGTCCAAGCAGCAATTGACGTCGGACGTGATCATGCGCGGCATCACGATCGTCGGAACCCACGACAGCCATGAAACTGAGGAGTGGACGACAGCCACCATCACCGAGCTCTTTCTCACACTCGCCGCCTCGGGCCGTTTCTCTCTGGAAGGATTGAACACTCACTTCTTCAAGCCCGCAGACTGCGTGCAAGCCTACGAAACGGTCAATCGAGAACGCGCCCGGACCATGGGTGTCGTTTTCGATTGGAGGGAGGAAGCGTGAGCCGCCTGCGTCAGGGGTTCTCCTGGTGGTGCTTCCAGAACCGGGGGATCGAGGCCGAAACGCTGCTCGCGGGGGCCAGGAAGATTGGATATGAGTTCGTCGATCTCGTTGACGAGTCGCTTTGGCCGAGGGTCCAGTCCCACGGGCTCGGACTGGGGGCACTGTCGGGGCACGGTTCCATTGAGGACGGCCTCAACAGGATTGAAAACCGCGAGAGGATCGAATCGGAACTTCGCGCCAATATCCAGAAAGCCGCGCAGTGGAAAATCCCGGCGCTCATCTGCTTTTCCGGCAACCGTTCCGGGAGGGACGGCGAATTGGAGACATGCGCGGAGACGCTCGCCCGTATCGCGCCTGAAGCGGAGAGCGCGGGCGTCATGCTTGTCGTGGAGCTGCTCAACAGCAAGGTCGACCACAAGGATTACCAGTGCGACACAACCGCATGGGGGGTGCGCCTTTGCCAGCTCGTCAACTCGCCCGCGGTCAAACTGCTCTACGACATCTACCACATGCAGATCATGGAGGGGGATCTGATCCGGACGATCCAGCAGAATCACGAATGGTTCGGCCACTACCACACGGCCGGGAACCCCGGTCGAGGACAACCCGACGAAAGTCAGGAAATCTCTTACCCTGCGGTTTACCGCGCGATCGCGGCGACGCGAGCCGACCGGATCGTCTCGCACGAATTCCTTCCCGCCGGCGATCCACTGGACGCCCTCGAAAATGCTTTTCGTGACTGCGTCGCTGCCGCATAGCAGGTATCAGACTTAACGCCCAATCGGGTCCCCGTACTCTCAAGAACAATGAATAAAGCAAAAATGATGGGTGTGGCTGGGATGCTCACAACTGCGTTGGCGGGAACCGGCGTCGTGGATCCTGCGGACTATGGCTTTGCACCGGACGCGTCGGCGACGACAAACGCAGCCGCGCTGCAGCAAGCGTTGGACGGCGGTAAACGGATCGTGCAGGTAACCCGGCCTGGCGTCTATGGCTTGGACCGGACGGTGTGGTTGGACAGCGAAACGCGGCTGGTTTTCGCGCCTGGCGTGGTTCTACAAAAGCGGACGCCGTATGTCCATGTGCTGGCCAATCGGGGTCTTCTCACCGCGACATGGAACACAAACATCACGGTGGAGGGCGCGACGATCGACGTCAACGCGTTCAGCGCTACTCACGGCGAGGACAGCCCCATGTTCGGCAACCGCGGCCAGGTCGCTTTCTGCCGCATCCGCGATCTGACGGTGCGCAAGTTCACCTGCCTCAACCTGCATGGGGCCCAATACGGGTTTCAGATCGCCGCATTTGAGAACGTGGTGTTGGACGGCTTTGAGATCCGCGGCCAGAAGGACGGCGTCCACATCAACGCGGGCCGGAAGTTCGTCATCCGCAACGGAACGCTGGAAACAGGCGACGACGGCATCGCACTCAACGCCGAGGACTGGGTCGGTGCTACGCCGGTGTTGGGCAGCATCGAGGACGGGCTGATCGAAAACGTCACGGACGACGGACATGGCAGTTGCAATTTCAGCCGCATTCTGACCGGCGCGTGGACGGACTGGCATGCGGGCATGCGGCTGCAGCGCGGAGACACCGTGAGGTGCGGAATGAACCTCTACCGCGCGGTCATGCCGCTTGGCACGAACGAATACGTCTCGCTGGAAGCGCCGGCCCACACGCGCGGCGTGTGGGTGGACAAGTCGGGCCTGAAATTCTGGTACATGCAGAACGACGGCGCTCTCTCCGCGAACATCCGCAACGTCACGTTCCGCAACATCTATCTGCGTTCGCCGCGGAATGGTTTCCTGGCGGACTGGGAGACCCGGTCGGAATGGAACCGCGGGATCCACCCGGAGTTGAAGCCGGAGAATTATCCGGTCTGCGAGGTCCGACTGGAGGACATTTATTCCGAATCGCCGCATGCCTTGGTTAGCGGAAACGAATCTGTGCGCCTATGGCTTCGGAACATCTGTAAGACACGCGGGCCGCTGGTGAGCCTGTCTCCCCAGGACCACAATCGGGATTGTAAGACTGACGTCTGGCTGCATTTGTCCGGCGTGGTGCTGAAGAACGATGATGGAAAAGAGGCGGACATCGCCGTGCAGGGGACGGGATCTACGCTGAACCTGACAGTCGATGGCCTGATGCAGGAGCGCGATTTACGGCTGTCGATCGGACCGGGCGTCCGTGCTCGCGTCAACGGCACGGGATCCGTCAACTCGCTGGAGAACCTGACGCCGAAAGCGGGCGACTCCGTCAAAGTGAACGGCACGCTGAAGACGTTCGACGGTATAGACTGGCGTTAGAGGGCTGGACTTACCGATCGCCGAATGAGAAAACGGGGAGTCAGTGTGGAATGGCGCTAAACCCCAACGGGGCGGCATCCGACAGCCCGGGGCACGGTTGAAATAATATAGGTTTTTTTGCCGCGATGTCCATTCCCATGGAAGCGGATGGTGGTAAAGTCTTCGGATCATGGAAAAGACATCAAAGCTCCATCGCGGGATTTTCGACACGGACAAGCGAATACGCCTCGGCATCTGGGGCCTTGGCCGGGGCATGCACACCTTCAACACTCTCAAGCTCCTGAATTTCGACGTCGTGGCCGGCTGCGACTACAACCAGCACATGCGCGACAACTTCCTCACCGCCAACCCCGGCGCGTACGTCACTGCCGACGCCGACGAGTTCCTGAAGCAGGACTTCGACGCCGTGCTGCTGGCGACCTTCTGTCCCGCCCACGCCGACAATGCCATCCAGTGCCTCCAGGCGGGCAAGCACGTCATGTCCGAGGTCACCTCCTTCTTCACCATGGCCGAGGGCGTCCGGCTGGTCGAGGAGGTCGAGAAGCGCAAGCTGGTTTATAACCTCGCCGAGAACTACCCCTTCTCCGCTGCCAACATGTGGCTGGCGGCCCGCTGGAAGGAAGGCCTCTTCGGCGAGCTCATGTATGGCGAATTCGAGTATGTCCACGAATGCCGTAGCCTCAGCTACACCTACATCGACGGTCTTCCGGTGCAGCCCGGGCACACGGTCCACAACTGGAGGAGCTGGTTCAATTTCCATTACTACTGCACCCATTCGCTCGGGCCGGCCATGGTCATCACCGGTACCCGCCCCGTCCGGGTCGAGTCCCTGCCCGCCACCCCCAAGCTGGCCGGTCACCTCGGCGATTCCTTGGCCAACGGCGGCACCATGACCCCCTCACTCATCCGGATGAGCAACGGCGGAGTCGTGCGCAACCTCATGGGCGGGGCAACCAACGATAGCCACCAGCAACGGCTCTGGGGCACGCTCGGCGCGGCCGAGATCGGCCACGACGGCCTCAAACTGCGCCTCGGCGCCAGCGGCCACTCCCCGATGTTCAAGATGAATCCCCAGTGGGAGGGCCTCGGCGAACTGGCCGCCAAGACCGGCCACGGCGGCGGCGATTTCTGGACCTTCTACTATTTCGCCCGCGAGATACTCACCGGCGAAAAAGGTCCCTTCGACATCTACGGCGCCGCCGACGTCACCATCCCCGGCATCCTCGCCTGCCGCTCCTCCCACGAGGACGGCAAGCCATTTGACGTCCCGGACTTTCGCAAGAAATCCGATCGCGACAAGTTCCGCGGCGACAACTGGCTCCAGGACAAGATCGACACCAAGACCGTGGTTTTCGGCCCCGGCGCCAAACTCACCAAGAAGGCCGGCCGCTTCACCGCCGTCATGAAAGATCTCATCGAGCTGTCCACCGCCTACCGCGCCTACGCCGACTGGAAAAAAGTCCTGCCAAGCATGGACAATCCTGACGATATCCTCTCAGTCGCCAGGGCATTGAAAAACCAGATGGAGCGGTTGCGATCCACCTACAAGGAGGCGAGGAGGCTCATTGCAGCCTTCCCGGGAACCGAGGGCGCTCGTGTGCTCTCCGAGATGCTGGTGGTGGGGGAGGAGAAGAAGGCGCTGGCGCTGGACGAGAACATCCTCTCGAAGCTGCAGAAAGAGGTCGCCGTCGCCAGGAAGGGGATCGAGGCCAAGCACCGTGCCGCCGAAAAGATGGCATGCAAGAACCGCCCAGGCTGCCTTGGACGGGCTGAAGCCGCCGTGATCGTCAAAAGCAACAAGGGCATCGCCGCCATCGGTCTTCCCGGCAAGAACCTCAAGTTCACCCCGATCATGCCGTTGAACAACAATGAGTCGAACATGTTCGACATCCGGCCGCTCTACCGCGAAGGCGTCCGCGACGGCCTGGTTTACGCCCGCTGCCGGATCACCCTGCGCAAGGCGGTCGAGGGTGGGCTGAGCATCGGAGCCGACGCCCCATTCAAGGCCTTCCTTAACGGCAAGACAGTTGCTTGCGACCCGAACGCCACCAACCCGATCACCTCCCATCTCGTGACCGTCCCGGCGAGCTGGAGGAAAGGCGCGAACGAGGTCGTGGTGGCGATGCGGACCATCGGTGTCAGCTCTTACGGCTTCCTGGCCAAGGCCATGCTGGAGTGCATTGAAAAGTGCGGGAAATGACTGCCTGTTAAAGAGGTCATCTCCGGGGGCAGAGCTCACACTCTGGGGGCAGTGTGGAATGGTGCCAACTTAAGGCGGGTTTGGGATGCTGCCCATTCAGGGCAGGACGCATTATTGATGCGAATACCCAGGGCGGCGTCTGCTTGGCATGCCAGCCCCTGGCCGTGATACTCCGGCAGGAGAAATACCCAATGCACCCGCCCGACGGTCACGCCGTGATCATCCCGGTCCTCCCATGCGGTCGATGTGCCGACGACTTTCCCGTCCGGCGACACCACAAAGAACATCCGCTCCGCGATCCGGCGGATGTCCTCTCCGAATTCCCTGACAAAAAGCGCCCGGTCGGCCTCAAGGTGTTTGTCGGTCGATATGATGCTCGCCCAGACATCCATGTCGCCGTCGGCAAACCGGCGGGAGCTAAAACCATCCGGCCATCCGAACTGCGGGATGTCGTCGAGATTTCTGCGGATCATGCGGACCTCCCGGAAGGGGATTTCTGCTGCGGTCGGGTCGGTGCGGGAATCAGTTGTCATTTCGCGGGACTGGATCGGCCGGGATCGCGCGCTGGCACTTGTTTTGCGGGATCGCCGGAATTACGTCCGAACGAGCTCCGGCGATAGAGGCTCGGGGCGAGCCCGTAGTGGTGGCGGAATTGGCGGGAGAAATAGAACGGGCAGGAGTAGCCGCAATCGCCCGCGATCGCGGCGATGGATTTGGAAGTGCCGCTGAGGCATTGGGCGGCCATCTCCAAGCGGCGCTGCCCGAGCCATTCCATCGGTTTGAGACCGGTCTCCCGTTTGAAGATGCGGCCGAAGTAAACCGGGTTCATTTTCACGGACGCCGCCCATTCGGCGAGGGTGATGATCCCGCCAAGGCGGGCATTCGCCCATGCCTGCGATGTGAGCAGGCGATCTTTGACGCCTCGATCCAATGCGCCCGCCCCCATGTGCGGGCGAAGCACGTCGAGCAGGTAAGCGAGCCATTGGGATAGCGCCCCGGCAATCGCCAGATCGCGGAACGCCGTCGTGCCAGACATAGCGTTCAGCACATGCTCGAATTCCGCAATGTATCGCGCCGGATCAGGCATCGTGCTGCGGCGGGGATAGGTGTGCCGCAGGAGAACGTTTGCCGCCCCGGGCTGCGACAGGGCGAGGGATGCGCTGAGATGGACGTTCGGGCGTGCGGGATCGTGCGCGAATGAAAACTCGTCCGCGCTCGTCACCACGAGCATGTCGCCGGCCTCCATGACGAATTTCCGCCCGTTGACGCGTGCCGAGCAGGGGTTTTTTTCCGCGAAAAAAAACTCGATCATATCTGGAGCCAGCCGCGCTTCGGGAATCGACCAGGCGGGATGGCCGCCGTAGCGCCCGAACCAATGCAGCCTCCAGCCGAAGCCGCCCTGGAAGGCAGGCTTCCAGTCGTGATGGTATGGCAGCCAGGGCATGGTTGAAATAATACAGGTTTCCATCGAGCGGTGTCCATTCCCTTTTCGTCCCGATCATCGTAATCTCTCCCTGTGATGAGCGCGCCCGCAGCCGGGATCCTACAGGGTTTCGGTCTGGCAAAAGCTCATCGGGAGTTAGCCATTCAAAAACGATATGAACACCGGGGATTTTTATTTTGTCAGCGGCTCGCTTGCCGACCTGATCGGGCGCGAGCGCGTGGAGGCCTCGTGCCGGGCCCGCGCGGCACTCGCCGGCGAAGATTTAGCCCGGCTGGTCGCGCTGGCATGCGAGCCGGTTGATTTTCTTCCCGCTTCTTTTATGGAGCGTCAGCATGCGTTGCTGAAACGGGTTGGAGAGCGTATCTCTGAGCCTTATGCGGACACGCCGGTTCGAGGGGCCTCCACCCAGACTTTCAACGCGGCAACCCATCTCGGGATGTCCCCGCTGAGCGCGCTCGGGATGTTCCGGGTCGGCGAGGACGGGCGGCTGTATTTGATATCCAAGAGCGAGCACTACCACGCTTCGCTCGGACATGGGTTTCCCGGCTACCAACTGATTGACCGCGCGCGGCAATTGGGGATCCCGAACGCGACGCACAACAACACGCGCGGTCAAATCATTAGGCTGCTGGAGGAAGAGCTGGTTTGCGCGGTCAACGGCCTGGCCCCCGGCGACGAGGCGGGGCTAAAAAACGTTCTCGCCTGCGAAGACCCGTATGTTTGCAACCGTGTGCTGAACTTGGAAACCGGCAGCCTGGCGGCCGAGGCCGCGCTCAAAATGATACTCGCGCGGTTTTATCGGATTGAGGCGCATTCCCCGGCCCCGAAATATGCGGGGCGGATTCCCGTTCTCCTCGTGATGGGCAACGACGATGGCGGGTTCGAGGCAAACTACCACGGCACGACGATCCTGGCGCAATCCATGCGCGGGATGTGGCCGGAAGTTTATGACGGAACCAAAAATCTTTTCCGGGTCTGCCCGATCCGTCCGAACAACATCGATGACCTCGAGGAGGCATTCAAAAACTGGGAGGGTGGCGGGCACAAGATCGCGGGGTTTTTCCACGAGATCGTGATGATGAATTACGGCGGCCGCCTGCTGTCGCCGGAATTCCTGCAGCGCGCCTACGCGCTCTGCCGCGAGCACGATGTGCCGACAGTGGTGGACGAAATCCAGTCGTGCATGTGGCATCATGACCTCTTCATGTTCCGCGAGTGGGGGCTGAAGCCGTCGTTTGTGGCGGTCGGGAAAGGCTTTCCAGGCGGCGAGTATCCGGCCTCGCGCCTGATCTTCAGCTCCGCTATGGACGCCATGCCGCAATTCGGCGCGCTCGTGACTAACGGCCAGGAGGAACTCGCCTCGCTGGCCTACCTGATCACCATGCGCTGGGCACGTGCGAATGCGCAGGCCACGCGGTCTGTCGGCGACTACTACGAGAAACGGATGCGGGAATTTGCCGCGGCGAACCCGCATGCAATCTCAGCGGTGGAAGGCAAGCGCCACATGACCACGCTGTATTTCAATGAGCTCGGCGTGGCCAAGGCATTCGCCAAAGACCTGAACCGCCGGGGGCTTGATATTAGCTCGCAGACTTACAAGGAGGACTGCCCGCCCGCCGTGCTGACAAAAATTCCCCTGATTGCGACATCCGCCGTCGCGGATTTCATCATCGCCCAGATGGAGGCGGCCATCTCGGCCAAATCAACCCAACGCTAATAACACTGTGAAAATTGGAATCCCAAAAGAAATCAAGATCAAGGAAAACCGCGTCTCCTGCACGCCGGGCGGCGTGCGCATGTTGCTCCAGCAAAAGCACGATATTTTCGTCGAACAAGGCGCGGGCATCGGCTCCGGCTTCCCGGATGAAATCTACCGCCAGGCCGGGGCGGTCATCGTCCCCGCCGCCGCCGATGCATGGTCCGCGGAAATGGTCATCAAGGTGAAGGAGCCGCAGGAGGAGGAGTATGCCTTCCTCCGACCCGACCTGGTCCTCTTCACCTACCTGCACCTCGCCGCCGAACCGGCCCTGACGAAGCGGTTGCTCGAAAGCCGGACATGCGGGATCGCCTACGAAACCGTCGAGGTCGGCCGCCGCCGGCCGCTGCTGGAACCCATGAGCGAAATTGCCGGACGGATGAGCACGATTGTCGGCGCGCATTATTTGAGCAAGGCCCATGGGGGAAAAGGAGTTTTGCTGGGTGGCGTTCCTGGCGTCCTGCCGGGCAACGTGCTGGTGCTGGGCGGCGGATCCTCAGGGATCAACGCCGGCCGCATGGCGGTCGGCCTCGGCGCGGACGTGACGATCCTCGATGTGGATTTGGAGAGGATGCGCTTTCTCGACATCACGTTCGATCACACGGCGCACACGCTGTATTCCAACGAGCAAAATCTCATCGAGCGCCTGAGCAACGTGGACCTGCTGATCGGTGCCGTCCTGGTGCCGGGAGCCGCCGCCCCCAAGCTCATCAGGAAAGAAATGCTCGAAGTGATGAAGCCCGGCTCGGTTTTTGTGGATATCGCGATCGACCAGGGCGGCTGCGCGGAAACCTCGCGCCCGACCACCCACGACGCTCCGATTTTTGTCGAGAAGGACGTGATTCATTATTGCGTGACCAACATGCCGGGCGCCTACGCCCGCACCGCCACGCAAGCGCTCACGAACGCGACCATGCCCTACGCGATCAAGCTCGCGAACCTTGGCGCGGAGCAGGCTCTCAGGCTGATGCCGGACCTCCGCGCGGGCCTCAATACCTTTCAAGGCAAGCTCGTCTATCCGGCTGTTGCGGATGCTCTCGGCCTGCCGTGCGCCGCCAATCCCTTCCAGGATTAACATTATGAAAACGATCCGCTTTGGAATCATCGGCTGCGGGCTCATGGGCCGGGAATTCGCGTCCGCCGCAGCGCGCTGGTGCCACCTTCCGCAGATGGATGTGCGGCCGTCGCTTGTGGCGGTCTGCGACACCACCCCGGAACCATTCCGCTGGTTCACCGACAATTTTCCTTCCATCGGGCAGACAACCGCCGATTTCCAGGAGCTCCTCTCGAACCCGGATGTGGACGCTGTCTATATTGCCGTGCCGCACAATCTCCACGAGAAGCTCTACTGCGCGGCCATCGCGGCGGGAAAGCATCTCATGGGGGAAAAACCGTTCGGGATCGATCTGGCCGCAAACCGCTCGATCCTCGCAGCGCTCGAGAAAACCCCCGGCTGCTTCGCGCGATGCTCGTCGGAATTCCCGTTTTTCCCCGCGGTGCAGAGGATCGGCCGGATGATCGAGGGCGGGGAGTTCGGGACAATCCTCGAAGTCAACGCGGGCTTCCAGCATTCGACCGACCTCGACCCGCAAAAGCCGATGAACTGGAAGCGCGTGATCGCCGCCAACGGGGAATACGGGTGTCTGGGCGACCTCGGGATGCACCCTTTGCACATGCCGCTGAGAGCCGGTTGGATGCCGCGCAACGTGCGGGCGATTCTCACGCGGCTCTATTCGCACCGGCCCGGTCGCGACGGGAAACCCGCCCCCTGCGAAACCTGGGACAACGCGACGCTCCTCTGCGAGTCCGTGGACCCGCTCACGGATCGTCCCTTTCCGCTCACCGTCAAAACCCAGCGCATCGCGCCCGGTGAAAAAAACTCGTGGAGCTTTGAAGTCTTCGGCGGCAGGCGATCGGCCCGGTTTTCCAGCAAGCAGGCGAACACGCTCCAGCTCCTCGACTACACTGGCGGCGAACAGGCCTGGCAGCATATCGACATGGGAAGCGAACTGGCATTCCCCTCGATCACCGGCGGGATTTTTGAATGCGGGTTTTCGGATGTCATCCTCCAAATGTGGGCGTCATTTGTCAGCGAACTCGCCCACGGCACGACACCCGGACGGTTTGCGGGATGCGTCACGCCGCAGGAAACAAACCTGCACCACAAAGTTCTGACGGCCGCGCTCGAATCCCACCGCACGTCATCGGTGGTTCCTATCAGCTAAAATGTATCTCGGCATCGACATCGGCTCGACCGCTCTGAAGGCCGCTGCGTTTGAAGCGCGGGGCGGACGCCTGCTCGCGCAGACCGACCAGCGGCTGCCGCTCGATGTGGATGAGACCGGACGCCGCGAGCAGGATCCCGCCGCGATTGTCCAGGCCCTTTGCGCTGCCGCCGGATCGCTCCGCCACCAGCTCGGCGAGCGGTGGGCTTCGCTGCGAGGGATCGGGCTCGCCGCCCAGGGCGGCAGCACGATCCTCGTCAACCGCGCGACCGGAGTTCCCCTCACACCGATGATCCTTTGGAACGACACCCGCGCGTTCGGGCATTTTCACGAGATTGCCAAAACCGTCCCGGCCCGCTGGTGGCGGTCGTTTTCGTTGCGCGACGAGCCGGGGATGGGGCTTGCCCGCGCACTTTGGATCCGGGACCAACGGCCGGACCTCTTCGCCGGCAACCCGCTCTGCATCGGGGCCGGCGAGCATGTCTATTTCGCGCTCACCGGCCGCTGGCTGCAGGAAGCCTGCCACGCGCTGCAATCCGGGTGTTACGACGCCCGCCGCCAGCGACTCACCGGCAGGCCGGCGGCAAAACTCGGGCTCCCTGCCGATCTCTTTGCGCCGCTCAGAAACGGTCATGAAACCCATCCGCTGACCCACGAGGCGGCCACCCTGCTGCAGCTCCCGGATGGCATTCCCGTAGCCGGCCCCTACAACGACCACGAGGCCGGATTTTTGTCGGTCGCCCACGCTTCCCGCCATCCTCTTGAGTGTTCCCTGGGCACGGCATGGGTGGGAAATTTTGTCCTCCCGCCCGCGTTCCACGGCCGCTCGCCGTTCCAGCTTTGCATCCCTTCTCCTGAGGGAGCCGGCTCCCAGGTCATCATGCCGCTGTTGACCGGCAATGTCACATTGGACTGGGCGCTGGAGCACTTCGTCCACGCCGACTTGAAAACCGCTTTCGACCGAGCCGACGGGATTTTTTCCCAACGGATGCTGCCTTCGCCCGGGCTCACCGCCCTGCCGTGGCTCAACCGCCCGAATTCCCTGCGTCCGTCGGAGACCGGGTCGGGGGGATTTTTTGGGGTCGGCCCCGCGACCACCCACGCCGATCTTTTCCGCGCGGTCGTTGCGGGAATGGCTTTCGAGTTTGCGCGCGTGTTCGAATCCGTCGCCCGCGAAGGCGCGATCGACAGCCTCGTGCTGTGCGGGGGGGCCGCGAAGAACCCGCATATCCGCAGCCTCTTCGCATCCCTCTTTGCGCCGCTGCCGGTCCACCAAGTGATCGAACCCGAGCTGATGGGCACGCGCGGATGCCTCCGCGGGTTTGACCCGCAGATCGCCTGCGCGCCGACCGCGCCGGTCCACCGCAACCCCGGCCTCGACGAGGCGGATCTGGCCGGAGCGAAGGCGCTCTACCTTGAAGTTTTCGACCGCCTCTGCGGTCACGTTCCTGCCGGAAAACCCTACGCCATCAAACAGGATAAACCCAAATGACAACGCTCAAAACCGGATTGCTCCCGCTCTACGTGAAGTTTTACGACGAGGTATTGCCGGACCTTGCCGCGCAGGTCGAACCGTTCGTGCATCGTGTCGAAACCGCGCTGAAGACCGGCGGGCTCGATGTGCTCGTCGCGCCCACCGCCCGGACGCATCCGGATTTTGCCTGTGCGATCGCGCAGTTTGAGGCCGCAGGCGTGGACGCGATCATCACTCTGCACTTGGCCTACTCGCCTTCTCTCGAAGCCGCCGATGTGCTTGCGGGAACCACTCTGCCACTGGTCATGCTCGACACCTCGCCGGATTGGGATTTCGGACGGGAGGTCGATCCGATGCGACTTCTGCTGAATCACGGAATCCACGGGGTGCAGGATCTGGCGTCGGTGCTGCGCCGGCGGGGAAAACCCTATCAAGTCGTGGCCGGACATCTGGACGACCCGGGATGGATTCCGCGTTGTCTGGAGGTGGTTCGCGCCGCCCGTGCAGCCAAGTTCCTGCGCTCGATGCGCGCGCTGCGCATTGGCGGCGTGTTTCCGGGCATGGGCGATTTTGCTGTGCCGGATGGCGTGCTTCTTAGCTCACTCGGAATCGCGGTCCATGACATCGCGCCCGGCGATCTCGCCGATTCCATCACGGCGGTGGACGAAGCCGCGATCGCTGCGGAGCTCGCTTCCGACACGAAGCAATTTCAAGTGGATTGTGACCAGGCGGTCCATGAACGATCTCTCCGGTGCGGGCTTGGTCTGCGCCACTATCTTCAACAAGGAAATTTTGGTGCCTTCAGCCTCAACTTCCTCGAGTTCAAGGAATCCACCGGACCGGTCAACACCGTGCCCTTCCTCGAATGTTGCAAGGCCATGGCGCGCGGGGTCGGCTACGCGGGCGAAGG
>JBAXXD010000090.1:0-14941 GCA_037128135.1 Verrucomicrobiia bacterium | reverse complement strand
TGACCGGGATGCACGTCGGGTGGATCTGGGTGTAGCACGGGTTCGCGAAGAGCGCCCCGCGCTTGTAGGCGCGGTAGGTCGCGGTGACGTTGCACCCGCGCGCGTTCGTCGAGAGGTAGAAGACGTTCCCGTAGCCGCCCGTGCAGAGGAGGACGGTGTCGCCGTCGTGCGCCGAGATTTCGCCGGTGGTCATGTCGCGGACGACGATCCCCTTCGCGTGGCCCTCCACCACGACGAGATCCATCATCTCGGTCTTCGGGAACATCGTCACATTGCCGAGCGCGATCTGGTGGCTGAGCGCGGAGTAGGCGCCGAGGAGGAGCTGCTGCCCGGTCTGTCCGCGGGCGTAGAACGTGCGGGAGACCTGCGCGCCGCCGAACGAGCGGTTGTCGAGGAGCCCGCCGTATTCGCGGGCGAACGGCACGCCCTGCGCGACGCACTGGTCGATGATCAGGTTGCTGACCTCGGCGAGCCGGTGGACGTTCGCCTCGCGCGAGCGGAAGTCGCCGCCCTTGATCGTATCGTAAAACAGCCGGTAAACGCTGTCGCCGTCGTTCTGGTAATTCTTCGCGGCATTGATCCCGCCCTGCGCGGCGATCGAGTGCGCCCGGCGCGGGCTGTCCTGGTAGCAGAAGCACTTCACGCGGTAGCCCTGCTCGGCGAGGGTCGCCGCGGCGGAGGCGCCGGCGAGGCCGGAGCCGACAACGATGATCTCGAACTTCCGCTTGTTGGCCGGGTTGACCAGCTTCGCGGTGTTCTTGAAAGACGTCCACTTTTTATCGAGCGGACCAGCGGGTGTTTTGGCGTCGAGTGTCATTTGACAATTCCTTTCCCCAGGCCGAAGACGAGGATCGAGATCGGGATGGATATGTAGCCCAGGTAGAGGAGCCACGCGTAGGCGTGGGTCACGCCGGTCAGGAGCGGGCGGATCCGCCGGTTCGTGATCCCGAGGGTTTGAAAGAGGCTTCCGACGCCGTGGGTCAGGTGCATGGTGAGCAGGGTGAGCCCGGCGATGTAGAGGATCGAGACCGGCGCGCTGCGGAAGCCGACCACAACCATGCTGTAAACATCGTGGACCTGGCGCCCGTCGAGCGGCGCCTCCATCGTCTTGAACGACGGGTTCACGACCTGCGCCGTGAAATGTGCGAGGTGGAAGATGAGGAACGCCAGCACGATCAGCCCGCTGAGCCGCATCGTGCGCGCAAAAACCGTCGTGCCCACCGGATCGGACGCGAGGTATTTCTTCGGGCGCGCCGCCTGGTTTTCCATCCAGAGCATCATGATGAAAAGGACATGCGTCCCCACGGTGGCCAGCATGAACAGCCGGATGAGCCACAGGATCGGCCCAAGGCTTTGCAGGTGCTCAGCATACATGTTCAGCCAGTCCTGGCCGAGGTAAAGCGTGAAGTTGCCCAGCAGGTGGCCGGTCACAAAGGCGACCAGCACGATGCCGGTGAGGGCGACGACCGTCTTCTTTCCGATCGAGGAAAAAAGCCATCGAAAAATGGGATGCGGTCCGGAGCGGGATGTTGAGGATGCCGAAATCATGTCGTGGAAAAGTGTATTAGTTCAGCTAATGGGCGGGGTGTCAAGGGCCGCGTGATTTTTGGCGCGCGGCACCCGCCCCGCTACCCCGCGCGTTCGAGCACGAAGCGGGCGATGGCGCGCGAGGCCGACGGCTTCGCGAGCGAGGCGAGATTTTTTTTCCAAGCGTGCCAGATCGCGCCGTGGTTGGCGAACGCGCCCTTGACCTGTTGGAAGACCTGCTCCGAGGAATTCCCGGCGAGCGCGCCGATGCCGGTCTGCTCGATGAACGCGATGTTGCCTTCCTCCTGTCCGGGGACGACGTGGTTCACGACAAACGGGATCTGCGCGGCGATCGCCTCCTGGACGGTGGCTCCGCCGGCCTTTCCGATGAAAAGGTGGTGCGAGGCCATGAGGTGCGGCATTTGGTCGGTCCATCCGGTGAGGGTGCCCGCGTGCGGGAGTCGTGCGGCGGCGATGGCGGCGTGGGTGGCCTTGCGCCGCCCGGTGACGACATCCACCACCACATCGTCGAGCTGCGCGAGCAGGAGCAGCGTGGAGATCGCGCGGTCGGATGTCCCGCTGGGAAAGTAGAGGACTTTCCAAGGCAGCGAGGCCCGCGCCGGCTGGTGCTGCTCGAAATCGAGCCCGACCGGAAACCCGAGCACATGAATTTTTTCCGGTGCCACCCCGTCCTTGCGGAGCACCTCGGCCGTATGCTCGTCGGAGACGATCGATCCGTCGCACGGGCAGCGGTACCAGGCCGAGTTGATCTGCGTCGAATCGGTGATGACCGTGTAAAACGGAATCTTCATCGTGGGGTTCTTCTTCCGGATCTTCGCGTTGAGGAATGAGAAGACCGGATACGTCGAGACGATCACGTCCGGGTGGAACTCCCGGATCAGGCCGCGCACGGCGGCGGTCAGTTCGGCCAGCATCGGCCCCATGCTCTCGACGACGCCGCGCCGGCTTAAAATCTCGAAGACGACTTTCCAGGCGCGGGGGTACCGGTTGATCGCGGTCGTGTAGCCGCTTTGCATGAGGCGGTTCACGATCGGATTTGTGCGCGTATACGGGTCGGCGACGAGGACATCCGCCTGCCCGGGACGCTCGGCCAGGATGGCATCCCGGATGTTCCGCGCGGCCGTGTTGTGCCCCTCGCCCATGCTGGCGGTCAGGATGAGGACACGGATCGGTTTTTCAGGTTCTGAGCTCAAAACGTATGACAAGCCTGAGGGAAAACCGGCGCGGAAGCAAGGCCGCACCGAAGGAATTGCTGGCATCCGGCCGCCGCGTGGCGTATGGCTTTTTTATGACGATCCCACTGGTTGCGCTTGTGATGCCGGGCTGGCGGGAAATGGTATTGGCCGACAAGACGGCCTGATCCGGGATCTTTTGCGTTGAATCGGAAAACGGATCATCCTGCCCCTCGTGGACGCAAAATTTTCCCCGGCCCATTCCGAGCCGTGCCGTCCGCGATCCTATGCCTCATCCTCGGGATTTTTCCGGCGCAGGCGAAGGACGTCGTCGTCGCCTCATACAACCTCCGGAACTATCTGCAAATGGAGAGGCAGGCGGACGGGAAAGCCGTTCCCTCCGCGCCCAAGCCGGAGCAGGAGATCGCCGCCGCGATCGGGGTCGTTCAAAAAATTGCGCCGGACATTCTGGGTCTTGTCGAGATGGGCGACGAGGCGATGCTGAAGGATTTTCAGGATCGCCTCCGGGCGGCCGGGCTGGATTTCCCGTATCGCGAGTGGGTTCGGGGGTCGGATCCCGACCGGCACCAGGCCCTGCTGAGCCGCTATCCGATTGTCGCCCGCAATTCGCGCGATGACGTGCCGTTCGAGCTGAACGGAACCCGCCAGCGGATCGCCCGCGGGATCCTTGATGTCACCGTCCGGCTTGCCGGAAACTTCAACCTCCGCCTGGTCGGAGCCCACCTGAAATCCCGCCGGCCGGTTCCCGGCTTCGATGAGAAAACGGCGCGCGCAAAAGAAGCGTGGCTGTTCCGGAAGCATCTCGATGCGATCCTGGAAGCGGCCCCGGACACAAACCTCCTGCTTTTCGGCGACCTCAACGACACGAAGAACGAGTATCCGGTGAAGGAACTGATTGGCTCCCCGAATTCGCCGAACTTCATGCGGGATCTTTTCCTGACCGACAGCCTTGGCTACCGCTGGACGCATTTCTGGTCGGTCGCCGACGAGTATTCCCGGATCGATTACATCCTCGTGAGCAGGCGGCTTTGGCCGGAAATCGCCATGAGCCGCAGCGGGATCAGCAACGCGAAAAACTGGTTCAAGGCCAGCGACCACCGCGCCATCTACGCCGCCATCCGGGTTCCCGAAAAATGAAATGCAAACCCCTCAGGCCCGGCCCGGGTGCGGCCCGCAGCAGGAACGCGCGTCCCGCCCGTTTTGTCGCAAGCCCTCGCTGCGAAATCTGGAGGGCGCTGCTCCGTCGGCACCGGCTTTTCTGCCTTCTCCTTGCCGCGCTGCTCCTGGTTTCGCTTGGTGCTTCCGCGACCCCGGACGAGGAATGGTCGGTGATTGTGGCGCTCGATGCGGGGCCGGGAAAGAAGCCCGGCACGCGTGAGGCGGCCCGGTTGCAGGCGCGGACGCATTTCGCAAAACATCAGAGCCTCATCGAGGGGTTCCTCTCCAAATATCCGGAGGATCCGCGTGCATTCGACGCCCGCCTCCGCCTCGCGGCGATCCTCGCGGCGGAGGGAAAAATGGACAACGTCCAGTCGCAGGTGGACGAGGCGATGCGCCTTCTCTCCGCCGTGGAGAAGGCACCCGGAGCTCCGCAGGAATTGCGTGCCGACGCCGGGTTCCGGCGGGCCTCGCTCTACCTGCAGAGCCTGACCGGCAGGGAATACGAAATGCGGGGATCCATCGTGAATGAGGCGAGAAATTTTGTGGCAAAATATCCGGGCGACCGCCGCGGCCCGAGGCTCCTGGTCGAGGCCGCCACCGTCTGCGACAGCGATCCGGCGCTCAAGAGCGAACTTCTCAACGCCGCCCGCGCGCTGTCGAAGGAGGACGCGCTGAACCGCCGGATCGCGGACGACCTCGGCCGGCTCGACCTCCTCGACAAGCCGCTCCACCTGAAATTCGACACCCTTCAGGGCGGGACCTTCGACACCGACGCCCAGGCCGGAAACGTCGTCGTCCTCGTCTTCTGGTCGGCCGAATCCCCGCACAGCCTGATGTGGATGCAGTCATTCCGACGCGCGGTGGACAAGCTCCCGAAATCCGGCCTTCGGATCGCCACCGTCAGCCTCGACACCAACAAAACCGCGCTCGTCCAGCGGATGAAGGAATTTCAAATCTCCGACTGGCCGACAAATTTCGACGGTCGGGGCTGGGACAATGCGGCCGCCCGCCCGCTCGGCATCAATGCGCTCCCGACGGTCTTCGTGCTCGACAAATTCGGAGCCCTCCGCGCCCTCAACGCCCGCGACAGCTACGACCTCTGGGTGCGCAGGCTCCTCCGGAAATGATCCTCCGCTCAGCGCGTCCGACACGGACGCGGGTTGCTTCGTAATACAGCACCCTCGTAAAACTGTAGCAAGCCACGCCCGTGCCGGGCGTGTTCCGCTCAGCGCGTCCGCGCTAAGCTACTTGGGCAAGCGAACAGCAACGGTGCGGTTCGCGTCGGCGAAGATGCAGCGGAAGCCGTAGCAACTGATGCGGTAGTCGGGGTGGCCGTCGTTGCGGTAGGAGGAGCACAGGCTTTCGGGAAGGATGCCATACCACGACCCTCCGCGCACCACGCGGTAGGCTTTATCTTCGGAATACAGATCCTCGCACCACTGCCATACATTCCCTCCCATGTCATACAAGCCGAACCGGTTTGCGGGAAAACTCCCCACCGGCGAGGTGTAGTCAAACGTGTCCACTCCCAGCGAGGAATCGTAATTTCCGGCCCCCCTTGGCGGTGGCCATGACGCTTCCCAAGGATAGACGCACTTCACTTTTCCGTCTTTTTCTTTTGGGCTGTTTCCCCTTTCCTGGGGGAGGCCCACGGCCGCGCTCCATTCGGCGTCCGTCGGCAGCCGGTATTCCTGCGAAGCCGGGATTTTTCCGGCTCCGCGCTCCGCTTCAGTCAGCCACTTGCAAAAGGCTTTGGCATCCTCCCAGCTCACATTCACGACCGGGTGATCGTCGGTCTGTTGGAATCCGGGATCCTTCCATCCATCGCCCGCATCATGGCGCGTTGCCTGCACAAACGCGGCGTAGTCCTTCACCCGGGTATCCCACACGCTGAAGCGCGCATTCGTCCCCGGCACGGGAACGAATTTCATGCCGAGACTGTTTTCAAACGGCGCGCCATCCGTTGGGGCCGCGCCCTGAACGCCGGTCGAACATAGCAGAACCAGCGCGGCTCCGAGGATGCGAACGTTCATCATGCCGGGGAGGATGGACTTTTTCCGCATCCGCGCACAAGTTTTTCTCAGCGTCCTTTTTCCGCACGGAACGCATAGACCGAGCCGTCCTCGGAGCCGATGACGACGAGTCCGCCGGCCACGGCTGGCGAGGCGGTGAGGTCGCCGCCGATTTCGTAGGACCACACAGGCGTTCCGGTGGCGAGATCGAGGAGGTAGAGGCGTCCGTCGCCCGAGCCGAAGACCACGCGGTCGCCGCAAACCACCGGGGAGCCATCCACCTTGCCCTGCGTTGGGAAAGACCACACGGGTTTTCCGTTTTCGCGATCGAGGCAGTGGAGCTTGCGGTCGCGCCCGCCGATCAGCACGCGGGATTCCGTGAGGGCGGGCGTGGAAAAAAACGGATGCTCGCCGGCGTCGAACATCCAGACGATTTTTCCCTCGGCGAGGTCGGCGCAGACGACCTGGTTTCCATAATGTCCCGCGTAGGCGAAGCGTCCTTTTGCCGCGCACGACCCGGCGATGTAAGCGCCCGCTTCGATTTCGCGGAGCAGTTTTCCATCGGCGGCGTCGAGCGCATGGATCTTCGCGTCGCAGCCGCCGAACACGACGCGTCCGTCCGCGACCGCGGGGGTGCCGTTGATGAAATTTCCGGTGTCGTAAGACCAAACCTCTTCGCCCGTGGCGGCGTCCAAGCAATGCACCTTGTTGTCGTAGCTGCCGACGAGGATCCGGTCGCCTTCCGCGCCTGCGGACCAATTGGGCGCGCCGAGGATTTTGTCGCCGCAGGCGAACTTCCATTTGGGCGCGCCGGTTTTCGCATCCAGCGCATAGAGCTGGCCGTCGGCCGATCCGAAATAGACCGCGCCCTTGAGCGCCAGGGGAGAGGACTCGACAGCGCCCCCGGTCTGGAAACTCCACAGCAGCCCGCCCGTGGCCGGATCGAGTGCGCGGACCATCCCGTCATCGGAACCGAAAAAAATGCGGCCTCCGTCAATGGCCGCCGAAGATTTGACCGGCCCGCCGGTCTTGTGGATCCAGAGAAGCTTGAGCGGCTCCTTCAATTCTCCCCGCGCCACACCGGACAGATCCTGCGAACCGCGGAACTGCGGCCATTCGTCTGCGGCGCGGGCCCTGCCGGGGGCAAGAGCCAGCAGGGTCGCCATGAGAAAAAGCGCGAAAGCGCGCGGGATCAGAAACATCGGGGCCATTTAAGAGAAGCCGTTCCGGTTGTCAAATCCCGGGCCGGATCAGAACTTCATTCCGAGCGACATTCCGCTCGTGTTGCTGAGGTAATCGGATCCCTGCGTGGAGTTGGCCCGCTGCTGGAGGTTGTTGAAGATCTTGAAATTGACCGCGTCGGTGACCAGGTAGGTCAGCGCGAGGTTCCCCTGGAAGTAGTTGTAGGTTCCGAGTTTCTGCCCGCTCATGCCGACATTTTCGACCAGGCCGGCGGCGAGCGCGGCCTCGAGGGTGAGGGAATGCAGGATCTTCCACGAGACGCCGGACTCGATGCCGGTCGTGATCTGGAGGTTGCCCGCGTTGAACGCATCCATGTCCACGTTGCGGAAAAAACGCAGCGTCACGTAGGTCTTTGATGTCGGGTTGTAAAGGACGGCGAGGTTGATGACCGGCGTCATGGCGGTGGACGAGCCGCCCCCGGAGGCGCTGGATTGGCGGAACTGGACCCCTCCCTCGCCGCGGAAGGTGAGCTTCGACGTCGGCTTGTAGAGCATGCGCAGAAGGAGCGAGGCCGAGGCGGTCGTCCCCATCGAAGAATAAAAATACCCCGGCGCAACGGCGAATCCGAAGGTGGTTTTCGGGGAATAACGATAATCCACTCCGGCCGTGAGTGTCCCTTGGAACTGCTTGCCGCCGGGGCTCGCTTCCGTAACGGTCCCGTCAAAATTGAAAATCAGATCGGTTTTTTTTGTGAGCGCGTATCCGGAGAACAGGCGTGCATAAACCGCTTTTTGCTGGGCCTGCCCCTGGCTGTTGAGGAAGAGCCCGCTCTGGGCGATGTAGCTGAGGTCGAGGCCGACGCGGAGCTTCGTCCAGCGGTAGCGCGAGCTGAACACGAACGTCTGGTTGACCGAGTTGAGCTGGGTGTATTTGGCGTAGCGGAGGATGCTCGGCGCCCAGAGAAACCGCATCGTTCCCTTCTTTCCGGTCTCCAGATAAAATGTCGGCTGGAGGGCGGCGATCCGGTCGCCCTGCGGGTTCGTCTGCGCAGCAAAAACATTGTTGTTGTAGGCGACCCCGGCCTCCACCGACACGCCGAAGCGAACCCGGCTGCCGCCGACGGGAAACGAATGTTTCGCGCTCAGGAAGGTCGGCACGCCGAGAGTGCCGAGCGGGCGCTGCTGCATGGACGGGCCCGCGATGGAGAGCGCGCCGCCCAGAGGAAATCCGACCATCGAGGGGCCGAAAAGATCCGGCATCAGGAGCGAGGGCAGCTTGTCATGGGGGGACCGCAACGGATCCGCCTCCAGACTGGCTTGGAGCGACGGGGCGTTCAGGGCCGGAGTGGCGAGGTTCGCCTCCAGGGGTTTCATTTCCTCCGCCGCGCCGCCGCTTTTCCGGATCGCTCCAGCCGGGGGAAGTCCGTGGAAGAGCGTCTCCGCGTCAATAATCGGCGGGCTGAAATCCGAATCTTTTGCCAGAGTGAGCGACTCCAGCCCGTCGAGGACATTGGGAACATTCGGAGGTTTTGCGGCGCTCTCCCTCACTGGGCCGCCAGGCGCGATATCCGCCGGAGCGAGAGATGAGGCCGGAGCGGGAGACGCGGCCGGAGCGGGAGACGCGGCCGGAGCACCTGCCGGGGCCGATTGGAGCGGGCCGGTGCAAAAAATCAAGAGTGCCCATGCGGCGAAATGCCGGATGCTGGCAGTTTTGCTGAAAATCGTGGCATGGGCATCCTGCCCATGCTGGGCAAAACTCGCATGGGCAGGATGCCCATGCCACTTATTCTGACAGTATTTGGCGAAATGCCGGAGGCGGCAGGGCGTGCGGGGGCCGGGAGATGGGGAAGCCGGTTTTGAGCGCGCACGCATGGCATGATCAGGGGGCTTTGCGCCAGGTTTCCGCGGCCCGGAGCATTTTTTCGCGCGCCTGATCCATGGGCAGGCCGGCCAGCACCAAGCGGTCGAGCAACTCCTGGAACATGCGGTTCCGTTCCTGTCCGGCCCCGGAGGAATCGAACCGTGTGTCGGCGGTCAGTTCGTTCCGCCAGACTTTGAGCGTCAAAAGGAGCTGGCGGCGCGCCTGATCGCGCGTCATGCCCGCCGCCTGCAGAAGCCCGACCAGCTCGCCGAAAGCTTGCCGGCGCGAGCTGCCCTCGCTGGACGTGTCCCGCTGGGTGACGAGCGCGGGGACAAAGATATGCCCGCACGCGCACCGGCGTTTCATCGGGGATCCCGCGGCGGGCTCCGTGGCGTCGGAAGTCTCCGCCAGACACGCGGAGAGACTGGCATACGACCTGCCGCAGGACGGGCAGGAAATTTCTGCGGGAACCGCTGCCATGACGGAGGGAGCCGGCTCGGCCGAGGGGCTGCGGAATGCCTCCGGCGCAAAGTTCAGAACGGCGCCGGACACCTTCGCTCCCGACCGTTTGAGGAGCTCCAGCGCGCGCCGGGATGCCGCCTTCGGGGTTTTTCCCGCCCGGACCAGCAGGCAGATAAATGGAAAAAGGCGGGCGAACGAAAGCGTGTCGCTCACCAGAGTCACCGGCGCGGAATCCACGACGATCTTGTCGAAAAGCGGTTTCGCTTCCGTGAGAAAATTCAGGATCCCCTGCCTCGTGATCGTCTCCGCGGGAAACGGGCAGGGGGCGCCGGCTGTGACCATGTCGAGGTTGGGCAACGAGGTCGAGTGGATGATGCTCGGAAGCCCGCACTCCTTCTGGAGGTAGTTCGAGAGCCCGTTGCGCCCGCCATTTCCAAAAACAATTCTTTCGAGTGTGGGCTGGCGGAGATCCGCATCCACGAGCAGCGTCCGCTGACCGGCCTGCGCCATCGCCACCGCCAGGTTGACCGCGCAGAACGACTTGCCCTCGCCCTCGATGGCGCTCGAAATGAGAACGAAATGCCCGTCCTCTTCCTCCTCCATCACCCGCAGGGCGGCCCGCAGCGAGCGGATCCCTTCCGCCGCGCGCGAAAATTTGTCGGTGGCCGCCGGGCAGTTTTCCCACGGGGAATCCGGCGGGCGGTGGGCCGGGGCGTCTTTGGGAAGCTGGTATTCCGGAATGGCGCTCAGCACCGAGAGCCCGAGCGCCTGCTCCGCCTCCTCCGGCGACTTGATGCTGGAATCCATCTGCATGATCAAAAAAACCGCGCCGAATCCGAGCATGAGCGCGACGGCCACGGAGGTCGCGAAAAGCTTGAGCGGCTTCGAGCCCGCGGGGATCCCCGGCCCGGCCGGGTTGACAACCTGAAGCAGCACCGGCTGGCTGCGCGCCTGCGACAGTTCCTCGCTCAAGCGCTTGAGGGCCGCCTCGTAGGCCAGGCGGTCGGCGTCAATCTGCCTTTGCAACACGCGGGAGGGGACGGAAAGATCGCGGACCTGTATCACCTTCTCTTCCTGCAGCGCCTGCTCGCGCAGCAGGCTTTCCTCCTTCTTTTTCGCGCCGGCCAGCGCCACCTCGACTTTTTTCGGGGCCGAGAGAATTTCCGCATGCAGCGCGGACTGGAGCTCGGCCAGCTCGGATTTGGCCTGCCTCATATACGGGTTGTCCTCGCGGTAGCGGAGGGAGAGCTTCGCAAGCTTGTTGTTGCTCTCGGCGATCAGCGAGCTCAGGGAAACCACCGAGGGCATCTTCTGCACGGTGTCAATCTTGAGGAGCTTCTCCGCGTCGTCCTGGCAGCCCTGGATCTGACCGAGGTCGCTCTCGATTTTCAGCCGTTCGGTCTTGGCCTCGGTGCTGCGCGAGTTGAGCTCCCGGAGCTGGTTGGCGACGATGTTCATGTCGCTGTCGATCGAGACATTTCTCAGCGTCCGCGTGTAGGTGTTGAGCTTCTCCTCGGATGCCTTCAAGTTTTCCTCCGCCTTTTTCACCTCCTCCTTGAGGTAGCGGATGTTGACGCCCACGGCGGAAATCCTCTGGTCGCGGTCGTATTCAATCCCCTGGTCCACGATGAGGTTGCAGAGCCGCTGGGCCATGGCCGGACTCTGGTTCGAGAACGAGACCTGGATCAGCCGGGTGTCCTTGATGAGGGCGACGGTGCATCCCTTCATCAGGAACCCCGCGATCTTCTCGTCGCCCAGCTTGCCGGCCGGCCACCCGCCCAGGACGAGCCCGTCGAACCCGCCGGACTTCACCTCCTGCACCACGCGCCGCATCAGCATCGGGTTCACAAAACTTTTTTCGATCGTCTTGAGATCCTCCGGCGAGGTGGCATTCTCGACCGCGAGCGGGCCGCCGCTCAGCGAGATCGCGGACGTCGAGGCGCGGCGTTCGACCTTGATCTCGGAGCTTGCGATGAATTCCGGCTTGGCGTTCTTCACGAGGAAGGTGCCGATCCCCGCTCCGAGAAGGAGGCAGGCTGCGGGGATCCACCAGAACCGCAGCGCGGCACGGAGAAAGGCCGCGATGTCGAAGCCCGCCCCGCCGCCACCGCCCGAAAACGGGTCGCCGGAATTTGTTTCCTGCGAGGCCATTTAAAAGAGGGTTTCCTTGACGAAGATCGCGTCGCCCTCCCGGATCAAAAACTCGGCCGACGAAGGGTTCATGGCATTGAGTTTGATCTTCTGCGTGCCACCGCTGTCCCGGCGGGTGACCACCACATTTTTCACGTCCCCGATGTCGGTGTTCCCTCCGGCCATCGCGATCGCCTGCGGGAGCGTGAGCTCTTCCTCGCCGGGAATGACGAAGGCGCCGGGCGTGCGGACCTGCCCCCACACGGTGAACCGCCGGGCGGCGTAGGACTCGACTGAGATGCTGACCTGCGGATTGACGAGCTGCTTCTCGTTGAGTTGCGCCGCGATCTTTTTGGTGGCGGCATTGATGTCCAGCCCGGCCACCGCCACGCGTCCGATGAGCCCGACCGAGATCGTGCCATCCCCCAGAATCCTTTGCCGGGTCGTCATGTAGGGCTCCTGGAAGACCTCCAGAAGCAAGACGTCTCCCTCGCGCAGGCGGTAGAGCTCCTTGCCCGGCGCGGAGGACTGCGGCGGGATCGATCCGCCGCCCTGGCAACCGCCCAGCAGAGCCAGGCAAAGAAGCGCGGAGCAAAATCCCAACAGGCGGATCATGCGGAAGCCGGAAAGTTGCAAGCACGGAAGTCTGCCCAGAGGGAATGGGCACCGTGCCTGCCGGCAGGCAGATTCCGCCCGTGCGGACACCGGCTTTTTCTGCGAGGCCCAGTCACCAAACGCGCGGGACGCCCGCTTCCCCTGGTTTTGCACTTTTCGGAGATGAGCCCCGGCACTGGCGATGCTCGCCCATGGCATTGACATTGAAAAACATTAGTCCCATAAGAATGCGATTGAAAGGATTTTCTCTGTTTTTGAGGCGCTGGCTGCCTGTGGTTCTTTGGGCGGCCTTTATGCTTTTTGCCTCGACCGGCGTGGGATCCGGCGACAACACGGCCAGCTTTCTCCGGCCGATTCTGGCGTGGATCTATCCGGATCTCGCCTCCGCCTCGTTTTCGGAAATCAATTATTTCATCCGCAAGACCGCGCATGTTTTTCAGTTTGCGATTTATGCCGTCCTTCTCTGGAGGGGGCTGCTCCTGCCTCCTCCCCTCAAGGTTGGAACGAGAAGGGTCGTGGGTTGGATCATCGGATCCGCGGTTTTCCTCGCCTTCCTGAGCGAGGGCATCCAGCTTTTATCTCCCCCGCGAACGCCCTTGTTCACGGATGTGGCGCTGGACACGGCGGGAGCCATCGTCGGATGCGCGCTGATCCTCGGGATCAGGCGGTTGCTCAAGCGGCCGCTTCGTGGTGCCGGCACCGCCGGACACAGATAAACCCGAAAACGGCGCAATAGCAGGAGGGTTCATCTTCTGCGGAATTCAGGATGAGGCGAACCCTCGGGCGGCCGTGCCCGTCCCGTCAGGGCGCGGGAATGGAGATCTCTTCCGGGACCTCCTGGAAATTCGGAGGCGGGGGTTCGGTGACCTGCGCGGGCTCCGGCGGATCAAAGGGAACGGCGGGGGCCCGGGGCGGGGCCGTCGAAAGATCCGCGCTCCCGACGTATCCGGTCCGCCCGTCGGAAAGCTTCACATAGGAATAGGCGGGATCCTTCTTCAGCACATCAAGAAATGTCCCGTCCGGCAGCTTCTCCGGCCGGCCGGGTTGCGCTGGGCCGTAAAGAAAAAAATTCGTCTCCCGGCGGACCACAAACTCGCGCCCTCCGGAAAACACCTCGGGGGCCGCGCAGCCCGCAAGGAAAAGGCAGGCCGCAGGGAAAACGCGCCGCGCCGCGCCCGGGATTTCCGCCCAAGCCCGCGCCAGTCTCCCGGCCCGGACAAAAAGGATGTTCATCGGCCCCAAAAACAAAGGATTTCCCCGTCTGTGGCAAGGCGGGAAATTCCGGCGGCCCGCCGGGCGCGGGCCGAAGCGGAGAATTTTCCCTTGCGCCGACCCGCCGATGGGTGTCCATTTTCGATCATGAAATTCCTTGAGCCCGCCGCCCTGATCGAGTCCCTGAACTGGCGCTACGCGACGAAGCAATTCGACTCCTCGCGCAAAATTCCCGCGCCGGTTTGGGAAGCGTTGGAAGACGCCCTGGTCCTCACTCCGTCGTCCTACGGACTGCAGCCGTGGCAGTTTTTTGTCGTGACCGATCCCGGCCTGAAGGCGGCGCTGCGGCCGCACTCGTGGAACCAGCCGCAGGTCACCGACTGTTCGCACCATGTGGTCTTTGCAACGAGGAACGACGTGGACGAGGCGTTCGTGGACCGATACATCGCCCGCATCGCGGACGTGCGCGGGGTGGCACCGGAATCGCTCGGATTTTACAAGGACATGATGGCCGCAGATATCCTCAACGGCCCGCGCGCGAAGTGGGTGCAAAAATGGGCCGCGCGACAGGTTTATATCGCGCTGGGAAATTTCATGACGTCCGCCGCCCTGATCGGCGTGGACACATGCCCGATGGAGGGCATGGATCCCGCGAAGTATGACGAGATCCTCGGCCTGCCCGCGAAAGGCTTCCAAACCGTGGTCGCGTGCTCGGCGGGATACCGTGCGGAAGAGGACAAATACGCGAGTCTGCCGAAAGTCCGCTTCCCCAAGGCCGAACTCGTCCAGACGCTGTAAGGCTCAGGGCGCCCCGGTGTGGAAATCGGCGCAGGGATTTTCAAACCATTTCGTTGCCCTCGGGGAGGCTCTTCGTTAGTCTGCCCGCCACGATATGCCCAAGGATACATCCATCAAAAAAATCCTGCTCATTGGTTCCGGTCCGATCGTGATCGGGCAGGGTTGCGAATTCGACTACTCGGGGGTCCAGGCCTGCAAGGCGCTGGCCGAGGAGGGATACGAGGTCGTGCTGGTGAACTCGAACCCAGCGACAATCATGACCGACCCGGAGTTCGCGCAGCGGACGTATGTCGAGCCGATCACGCCGGAGGCGATCGAAAAGATTTTGGAGCGGGAGAAGCCGGACGCGGTGCTGCCGACGCTCGGCGGGCAGACCGCGCTGAACGCGGCGATGGCGCTCGTCGAGTCGGGGGCGCTCGAGCGGCACGGGGCGCGGCTGATCGGCGCAAACGCCGAGGCGATCCGGCGCGGCGAGGACCGGCTGATTTTCAAGAACATCATGCTCGAGATCGGGCTCGACTGCGCGCGCTCCGGCGTGGCGCACACGCTCGACGAGGCGGCGGCGGTGGCCGCGGAGATCGGCGCGTTCCCGATGATCATCCGCCCCGCATTCACGCTGGGCGGCGCGGGTGGAGGAATCGCCTACAACCGCGGGGAGTTGGAGGAGATCGTGCGGCGCGGGCTCGACATCTCGCCGGTGACCGAGGTGCTCATCGAGGAGTCGCTGCTCGGCTGGAAGGAGTTCGAGATGGAGGTCATGCGCGACCG
>JBAXXD010000089.1:0-14961 GCA_037128135.1 Verrucomicrobiia bacterium | reverse complement strand
AAAAGCAGCATGCGGGAAGAAACAGGCTCGCGGCCTTTGGTTGCTTTCGGAAAGGCCGCGCATTCCACGAGAAAGAACCGGAGATCTCGGCCGCAAGCCTCTCCCTTGCACCATTCAAACGTCCCGCGAGGGTCGTTCGTCTTCTACAATAAATGTCCCACCTGTGACATTTATTGTTGATGATAGAAAAGCAGCATGCGGGAAGAAACAGGCTCGCGGCCTTTGGTTGCTTTCGGAAAGGTCGGGCATTCCACGAGGAAAAACCATTGAGCCGGGAGGAATCTTTGCGGCAGACTTCGCGCATGGGCAACCCATCCGAAACGTATTGTGAAGAGAACATTTTTCAGGCCGGCATCGGCTATGTCGTGGTTTGCCGTCACAAGAGCGGAGGGCGGGTGGAGATAGGCTCCTTTCTTGTGGACGTGCATTGCCTGGGGGTGAAGGACGCATTCTTCAGGGTTTGTGAGGAGGAGGGATTCCGTGAGAAGGTTCTTTCGAAGATTTTTCCCGGCGGGATTCCGGAGGCGAAGCCTGCGTCGTGGGGGCGCAAGTTGGTGGAGGAGGCCGTGCGCTATGCGCGGGATCTCGGGTTTGCCCCGCATCCCGATTACAAGAAGGGAGCCAAGGTTTTTGGCGGGGTGGATGCGTCAGAATGCGGCGAGGAGTTTATTTTCGGAAGCGAGGGCAAACCCCTCTACGTCCAGGGGCCCTACGATGGCCATGCGAAGGCGGAGCGCATTCTGGCGACGCTCCGCGCGAAGCTCGGCAACGACGGGTTTCATTACATCGTTCCGCTCGGGGAGGGGTTTAATGAAATGGAAAACGAAGGTTTCGCGAGGGATTTTGAGGCTGATGACGGCCGGGGCGATCGTGACCTTTGATGCCACCTCTTGGAAATAAACGGACGATAAGCGGCCGGGGCAAACAGTGGGCATTGGGGATCCCGCCTGGGAAAGACCCCTGCCCGCGCTTGCAGAGTCAGAGGCCGAGCGCGGCCGGGTCGAAATTCGGATGGATGTCGGTATCGATCGCGTGGCGGTGTCCGGCCACGAGGTGGTGGGCGGCGGCGTAGGCGATCATGAGGGCGTTGTCGGTCTGGAGGCCGTCGGGAGCGAAGCGGAGGGCGACGCCTTCTTTTCGCGCGGCTTCTGCCGCCACTTCGCGCAGGCAGGTATTCGCGCTGACGCCGCCGCTGATGGAGATGGTGCTCCTCCCGCAGGCCCGCGCCGCGCGGAGGGCTTTGGTGACGAGCACCTCGACCACCGCGAGCTGGAACGACGCGCAGATGTCGGGAAGATCGCCCGCCGCAAAGCCTTTTTCCAAAAATGCCCGCACCGACGTCTTGAGCCCGCTGAAGCTGAACTGGTGGTCGCCGGAGTCGAGCATTCCGCGCGGGAAATCGAAGCGGGCGGGGTTTCCCGACCGGGCGAGGCGGTCGATTTCCGCGCCGCCCGGGTAGGCGAGGCCGAGGAGTTTGGCGACCTTGTCAAAGGCCTCGCCCGCGGCATCGTCACGCGTGCGGCCGAGCAGCCGATAGCGTCCGAACCCCTCGACATCCAAGAGCAGGGTATGGCCGCCGCTCACCACGAGAGCCGTGTGCGGCGGAATTTTTTCCTCTCCAAAAAACGGGGAGAGGAGGTGTCCTTCGATGTGGTTCACGGCGACGAACGGGAGTCCGGCCCCGATGGCGAGGCCTTTCGCGGCCGAGGCGCCCACCAGCAGCGCGGCCGCGAGCCCGGGGCCGGTCGTCGCGGCGACCGCGTCGAGGTCGCCGACGCGAAACCCGCCGAGCGCCCGCCCGACGATGAACGGCAGCGACTCGAGGTGGTTGCGCGAGGCGACCTCCGGGACGACCCCTCCGAATTCCGCGTGGATCCGCGCCTGGCTGAAGATCTCGTGGGCGAGCACTTCGCCGAACCCGCGCAGCACGGCCGCGGCGGTCTCGTCGCAGGAGGTTTCGATCGCAAGGACGGTCAAGGGAATGCTCAGCGCGAAAGGTCGCCCTGCGAAAGTGTCTTGAAGCCCTCGCCGCGCAGCACATTGCTCGCGCAGTCATTGTCGTCGAGGTGCATCGCGAGGACGGCGAGGCCCCTCGGGCGGATGAGCAGCGGGTAGCTGAAATAGACATTCACTTCGGCCATGAGCAGCGCGGCGAGCACCTTGGCGAGGTCGCCGGGCCCTTCCTTGAGCTCGACCAGCAGCATCTCGCAGTCGCTATAAGGGACGTCGTGCTCGTGGAAAAGCTGCGCGACGCGCTCGGGATCGCTCACGATCATCCGCCCGATCGCCGACTCCGAGGAGTCCACGATGCTGAGCGCGAGCACGACGACATTCTGCTCGTTCAGCAGCTTGACCACCTCGAGCAGCGCCCCGACCTTGTTCTGAAGAAAAACCGAAAACTGGCGGACGAGCGGGCTGCGCAATTTTTCTGCGGTGGCGGCGGGCATCGGATTACTTGTAGGAATAGACGAGGCAGAACTCGGCTTTGTCCCCGGCGACGAGCGCGATCCGGACAAAATATTTTCCGCTTGTGTCCGGGATGAACCCGGCGGCGGCCGAGGCGCCGTCCTGGAAAATCTCGGTAGCGACCGGAAGCCCGCTCTCGTCGAAAAGCGTGACCGACAGCTTGGCCTCCGGAGGCAGCGCCGCCGCCGAGAACCAGTATTCGTTCCCGGAAAAAAGGTTAACCTGGAGGAACTGCGGTTTGCCGGCTTCGAGGGTTCCCGACCAGAAGCCGTCCCGGATTTTGTACCCGTCGTTCGCGAACGCCCCGGCGAGGTCGAGCGCGCGGCTGCGGGCGGTGACGGGCGGCGGGACGGCATCCTGCGCGGCGAGCAGGCCGGCCGCGCAGAGAAAAAAGACGAGCTTCTTCATGGGACTTTTTCTCCCGAGGAAATGGTGTTGACCAGGCTGAGCATCGTGGCGGCGAGTTCCTGGACCGCCTCGGGCGCCAGAGGGGCACGGTCTTTGGTCTGAACCAGCGCGAGCACGGCCACGAGTTTTTTCCGCAGATCCGCGATCAGCGGGCCCTCCCGGAGCTTCTCCGGCAGGCTGTCCAGTACGGACAGCAAATACTCGACGATCGCCGGTTGCCGGAGAATGCCCGCAAGGCCCGGGCTGTAGTTCTTTGAAATAAATTCCGCCGCCACCTGGGTGCCGCGAATCCATGCGCCGACGGTCACGAGGATGACGAGATCCTTGTCCTTCTGCTCGACCATGAGGAGCTTGACCTCGTTTTGCGTGGCCTCGAGCTCCTCGCGCAGCGTGCTCCAGTCGTTGTTCTCCGCGAAATCGAAAATGCTGTTTCCTCGGCGGAGGAGCCGCTGGCTGTCGTTGTCATTTTCGCGGGCGAGCCCGAGCTTCTTCGCGAGGTTGATGATTTCCTTGCCGGTATTTTTGACCCCCTGTCCGTCCTGGGCCTCGACAGCGAGGTAGCCGTCCGCCACGAGAACCCCCAGCATCAGGGCCATCTGCTCGCGGCTTGCGGTGCTGGCGGCGGTCTTGGGCTGGAACATCTGCTTCCAATTCGGCTGCCCGCAATCGTCCAGCGCCGCGAAAAACTCTCCCGGCGATGGGATCGTGATCACGTCGGAGACGGCGGCGGATTGGATTTGGGCCTTCGTCATCGCCTCGGATGCCGGGATCCAAGCCGCCGGACAAACCGCGAGTCCTGCCGCAAGCAAAGCACAGCGCATTGACATGGGAGAATTCTTTACACGGTTCGCGGAGCAATGGCCAGCGGGAATCGCAACAAATGCCGGAGGGGGAGGCGCTCGCCCGGGAACACCTGGCGCCGCAGAAAAGTTGGCCCCCCGCACGGGCGGCGGCGAAGATCGCGCGTTGACACCGGGCGGGGCGCGCGTAGCGTTGCGGAAATATTTCATGGAGCAGAGCGCATCAGAGTTTGTTTCCCGGGCCCCGGGGTACTGGGGGGAGGAACCTCAATGGCACGATTGGCGGTGGCAGCTGAAAAACCGGGTGACCACGCTGGCCGGGCTCGAGCGCCATCTCAACCTCACGCGCGGGGAGCGGGCGGGCGTGCTGCTCGCGGGGACGAAGCTCGCGTTTGCGGTGACGCCCCACTATTTCAACCTGATCGAGCGCGACAACCCGGACTGCCCGATCCGGCGGCAGGTGATCCCCCGGATCGAGGAGGGCTGCAATTCGGCATGGGAGAGGGCGGATCCCTGCGGGGAGGATTCCGCGATGCCGGTGCCGGGGCTCGTCCATCGGTATCCCGACCGTGTGCTTTTATTGGTGACCGACCGGTGCGCGTCGTATTGCCGGTATTGCACGCGCAGCCGCGTGGTCAGCGGGGCGGGAGACCAGGAGTTGCACACGGATTTTGAGGAGGCGTTCGCGTATTTGGAAAGGCACACCGAGGTGCGCGACGTGCTGCTCTCCGGCGGCGACGCGCTCATCCTTTCCGACGAGAGGCTCGAAGGCCTGATCCGGCGGATCCGCGCGATCCGCCACATCGAGATCGTGCGCATCGGAACCCGCGTCCCGGTTTTTCTGCCCCAGCGGATCACCCCTCAGCTCTGCGAAATGCTGAAGAAGTATCATCCGCTCTGGATCAGCGTCCACGTGAACCACCCGCGCGAGCTGACGGTCGAGGCGCGCGCCGCGCTCGGGCGGCTGGCCGACGCCGGGATTCCTCTCGGCAACCAGAGCGTCCTCCTCGCCGGGGTGAACGACGACGCGGCGACGATGCGGGAGCTCGTCCACAAGCTCCTCATCTGCCGGGTGCGACCGTATTACCTCTACCAGTGCGACCTGATCCGGGGCTCGTCCCACCTGCGCGCCTCGGTGGCCAAAGGAGTCGAAATCATCGAGTCACTGCGCGGGTTCACGACCGGCTACGCCGTCCCGCAGTTCGTCATCGACGCGCCCGGCGGCGGCGGGAAGGTGCCGGTCAATCCCGGATACGTCCTCTACCACGACAAAGAGAAAGTGGTGATCCGGAATTTCGAGGGGCGTGTCTTTGAATACCCGGAGCCGGGCGAGGAGCGCGAGGTCGCGCCCCACGACGAGCTTCTGCCGGCCTGAGGGATCCATGGGAGGAGGCATCATCATCCGTCCGCGCTCGCGGATCCTGCACGGCCACGACTGGGTTTACTCGAGCGAGGTTTTGAAAACCTTCGGGAGCCCGGAGGACGGGAGCGTGGTTTCAATCAAGGACGGGCGCGACCATCTGCTGGGCGTCGGGATTTACAACGCGAAGTCGCAGATCGTCGTGCGGAGGTTCTCGCGGCGGCGGCAGGATCTCGATGAGGATTTTTTCCGGCGTCGGATCGCGCAGGCGCTCGAATACCGGGCGCGCGCCGGCTGCCGTGCCGATCTCGGCCGACTGGTGTGGAGCGAGAGCGACGGTCTGCCCGGCGTGATTGCCGACCGCTACGGACCGGTCGCCGTGCTCCAGACGCTCACCAAGGCGATGGACATGCGGAAGGACGTGATCGCGAAGGTTCTTCTGGAGCTGAGCGGAGCGGCCTGCGTGATCGAAAGAAACGATGCTCCCGTGCGCGCGGCGGAGGGCCTCGAACCCGCCGCCGGCGTGCTTCTCGGAGAGCCTCCGGGCCCGGTCGTTGTCGAGGCGGCGGGGGTTGCCTTTCTTGTGGATCCGCTCGCCGGACACAAGACCGGGCTCTACCTCGACCAGATCGCTTCCTACGCGATCGTCGCCTCGATGGCCGCCGGGCGGCGTGTGCTGGATTGCTTCTCGAACCAGGGCGGCTTCGCACTCGCCTGCGCGAAGGCCGGGGCGGCGTCCGTGACCGCGGTCGAGTCCGGCGCGGAGAGCGTGGTGCGGCTGCGCGAAAATGCGGAGAGAAACGCCGTCGCGATCGAAGTGAAGCAGGCCGATGTCTTCGAAGTGCTGAACCGCGGCGGCGAGTTCGACCTAATCATCCTCGACCCGCCCTCGTTCACCAAGGCCCGGGCCAAGGTGGGCGAGGCACTGCGCGGATACCGCGACCTGCACGCCCGCGCCGCCCGCCTGCTGGCCAAGGGCGGCCTCCTCATCACGTTCTCCTGCTCGCACCATGTCGCGGCCCACGAATTCGAGGAGGCGGTCTCCGAGGGCCTCCAAGACGCGAAACGCAACATGCGGCTCCTCCGCCGGATCGGCCAGCCGCCGGATCATCCGGTCGTTCTCGGGCTACCCGAGACCGAGTATCTCAAAGGGCTCGTTCTCGAGGCGATGCCCGGACGATAGCTTGCCCGCCCGACGGAAGGGCCGGGCGTTGGCTCCGCCGGATTTGCGGATCAATTGCGCGTCATGCGCCGGACGAGGGCATCGGCCATGTCGGCGGGCGTGGCGGCAACTTCGATTCCCGCGGCCTGCAGCGCTTCGATTTTTCCGGCTGCCGTGCCTTTTCCCCCGCTGACAATCGCGCCCGCGTGCCCCATGCGGCGGCCGGGGGGTGCCGTGGTGCCGGCGATGAATGCGGCCGCCGGCTTGTTGCCGTGGATCCCGAACCAGGCGGCGGCTTCCTCTTCGGCGGTACCGCCGATCTCCCCGATCATGATGATCGCCTCGGTGTCCGGATCCTCGTTGAACATTTTCACCACGTCGAGATGGGAGGTGCCATTGATCGGATCCCCGCCGATCCCGACGCAGGTGGATTGCCCGTAGCCGCGGCTGGTGAGCTGCCAGACCGCCTCGTAGGTGAGCGTGCCGGACCGGGAGACGACGCCAACTTTTCCGGGCTTGTGGATATACCCGGGCATGATCCCGATCTTGCATTGCCCCGGCGTGATGATCCCGGGGCAGTTCGGGCCGATGAGCCGGCTCGAGCTGCCTTTCATGCCGGCGCGGACGCGCATCATGTCGAGGACGGGAATCCCTTCGGTGATACAGATGACGACTTCGATGCCGGCATCCACCGCTTCCATGATCGAGTCCGCCGCGAATTCCCCGGGGACGAAGATCATCGTGGCGTTGCAGCCGGCCTGCCTCCGGGCCTCGAGCACGGTGTCGAAGACGGGAATTTTTTCGTCGAACATCTCGCCGCCGCGCGCGGGAGTGACGCCGGCGACGACGTTCGTGCCATATTCCATGCACTGCCGCGCGTGGAATCCGCCGGCTTTTCCAGTGATCCCCTGCACGAGCAGGCGGGTGTGTCTGTTAACGAGGATGGCCATTTTTTTAGAAAATGTGGAGTGTGAAATGCGAAATGCGAAATGCGAAATCCCGGGAGCGCACGCATCTTGCGTGTAGGACATCCGGCATCCTGCCGGATGCCAAAGTCACCAATGCGGATGTTCTATTCATCGCGATCTCCTGCGGCATTGGCGGCGGCGACGACTTTTTTGGCGGCGTCGGCGATGTCGGTGGCGGCGATGAGCGGGAGCCCGGAATCGGCCAGGAGCTTCCGTCCGGCCTCCACGTTCGTGCCTTCGAGGCGGACGACGAGCGGGACCGGGAGGTTGACGGTTTTGACGGCGTTGATGATCCCCTGGGCGATGATATCGCACTTCATGATCCCGCCGAAAATATTCACGAGGATCGCCTTCACGCGTTTGTCCGAGACGAGGATTTTGAAGGCCTCGGTGACCTGCTGTTCGGTTGCGCCGCCGCCGACATCGAGGAAGTTGGCGGGGTTGCCGCCGTGGTGCTTGATGATATCCATCGTCGCCATGGCGAGCCCCGCGCCGTTGACGAGGCAGGCGATGTCGCCGTCGAGGCCGATGTAGCTGAGGTTGAATTTCGAGGCCGCGACCTCGCGAGGATCCTCCTCCTCGATGTCGCGGTAGGCGATGATCTCGGGGTGCCGGAAAAGCGCGTTGTCGTCGAAGTTGAACTTGGCGTCGAGCGCGAGCACCTCGCCGCCTTTGGTCACCACGAGCGGGTTCACCTCGAGCATCGAGCAGTCGCAGCGGAGGAAAAGTTTATAAAGGCTGGCGAAGAGTTTGCAGGCGAGCCGCATTTCGCTCGAGGCGATCCCGAGGAGTTTTGCGAGTTTGCGTGTCTGGTAGGGGAGGAGGCTGAGGAGCGGATCCACCGCCAGGTGCACGATTTTTTCCGGGCTGTGGGCGGCGACCGATTCGATGTCCATGCCGCCCTCGGTGCTCGCGACGATGACCGGAGCCGAGGTCGCGCGGTCGATCAGGATGGCAAAATAGAGCTCGCGTGCGATCTCGACCGACTTCGAGACAAGAACCTTGCGGACCACGCGCCCCTGCGGGCCGGTCTGGTGGGTGACGAGCGTCTGCCCGAGCATCTGCTCGGCGATGTCACGCACCTGGTTGGCGGTTTTGCAGAGATGGACTCCGCCCTGGAACCCATTGGTGAAGGTCCCCTTGCCGCGGCCTCCGGAGTGGATCTGGGCCTTGACGACAAGGTTGTTCGTGGCCAGCAACCGGGCGACTTTCTCCGCCTCTTCAGGAGTGGAGGCAACTCCGCCCGGAGAGTTGGCGACCCCGAATTTGTCGAGGAGTTCCTTGGCTTGGTATTCGTGGATGTTCATCAGGAAAACCACAAGTATATGGCAAGGGTCGGCTCCGCCGCAAAAGGAAACTTTGATTTTTCGCGCCGGCAGGGAGTTTTTTCCACGCGGCGGATCTGCGGCGGCCGGGCAAACAAGCCTTGCTGTGCGGCGGGCGCAGGATCTATTAGCTGACTGCCGCAATGAGAGCCCGCCTCCGAATCGTCCTGGCCGTGATCGCATGGGCGGCGGTTTGTCCCGCATGGACGGCGGAGGGGACGGCGGAGGCGGGGCTGACGGCGCAGGAATACTATACCGGCGCGGAGAGGCTTTATCTGGGCGGAAAGTATGCGGAGGCCTCGGAGCTCTTCGGGCGGCTCATCGAGGATTTTGGGAAATCGCAGGACGCGGCGGCGGCGATCCGGGGGATCCGGTTCCGCCACGCGATGTGCTTCGTGCGTCTCCGGAAGTTCGCCGATGCCGTCGAGCCCCTCGAAACCGCCCTCCGGCAGGAACCTCCGCTCCAGGCTCCGGAAATCCAGGAGCTCCAGTTCTGGCTCGGCGTCGCTCGGATCGAAAATCAAGATTATCCTGGGGGTCGCGCCGACCTGGAAAAATTTCTTTTGCTGTTTCCGGCGGACGCGGTTGAGGCGCGGAAATTTCCGGCGGCGGAAAAGATCCCGGAGGCGAGGCTACTGATCGGTTCCGCATGGATCCTGGAGGGGAAATTCCGCGAGGCCGCCGGGTATTTTTCCGGGCTGATATCCGGCCTGGCCCCGGACATCCGTTCGCGCGCGGTGGTTCTCCAGATTTACTCACTGCTGCAGGACGGGCAGAACGATGCGGCGATGAAGATCATCGTGGAGGAATTTCCCCGCCTCGGAGACTTCGCGCAGATGATCACGTTCCAGCGCCTCACGCTCGAACTCGGCGACCGCTGGCTTGAGGCAGGCGAATTCCGCAAGGCCCTCATCTGCCTGCAGCGCGTGTGGGCGGCCGACCGGCTGCTGAAGCACCAGGAGGCGCGGCTGGAGGAGCTGCGTCTCCGCACCGCTGGCGATCCCGGCGCGAAATTCCTTTTGGGACAGACGATCGAAAAGGTCGAGCGCGAGATAGAAAATTTCCGGAAGGCGGGGAGTTTCGATGCGTCCCTGCGTTTGCGTCTCGCGACCGCCTACCAAGGGATGGGGCGCTACTGGGAGGCGGCACTGATCCTCGAGGACATGCTCGCGCGGATGCCGCCCGACAAGGTCGTCGAGCAGGCTTCTGTCACTCTCGTGCAGATGTGGTTCGAACTCGAACGCTGGCCGAAAGTCGCCGCCGCCGCCGCCGCATTCCAAAAAAAGTTTCCGGATTCCCAGTCCGTTCCGCTCGTGCTTTACCTCGAGGGAATGGCGGCGCAGAAGGACAGGCGGTTCGCCGAGGCGGAGGCGGCCTTCGACGCGATCCCCAGCGGGCACGCGGAGTTCGCCCCGAGGGCGCTGTTCATGAAAGGATTCACCCTTCTGCTTGCGGAAAAATTTGCGGACGCGATCAAGGTCTTCGAAAAATTCGGGGATTCGTATCCGGGCCATGAACTTGCCGGGGCGTCGGCCTACTGGCGCGGGATGGGCTTTTCGCTCGACCGGAAGTTTGCGAAGGCGCGCGAGGCGATGGGCGGCTACCTGAAGCACTTCAAGGGCGGCGAATACGCGGGGGCAGCGGTTTTTCGAAAAGCCTATTGCGCGCAGCAGATGGAGGACTACGCGACGAGCATCAGGGAGCTCCGCACGTTTCTGCGGGAATATCCCGGCCACGAGGAAGTCGGCGAGGCCCGCATCCTCCTGGGCGATGCGCTGATGAACGAGGGCGAGATCCGGGAGGGCATCGGCGCGTTTCAGGGCATCCGCCGCGAGGAGACTCGATTCTACGAGGAGGGTGTTTTCAAGACGGCCAAGGCGCTCAAGCTCCTGGAGGAATACGAGCGCCTGCTCGATCTCATGACGGCGTTCCAAAAAGAAAACCCGCGCAGCCCGCGTGTCGCGGAGGCGGTCTTCCAGGCGGGCTGGGTTTATCGCCAGACTGGCAGGCCGGATCAAGCCCGCGAGGTTTACTGGGAGGCGATCCGGGAGCTCGGCGGCGACCCAGCGGCCCGCCCGGTCGATGATCTTTTCCCCGCGCTGGCCAGGCTCTACCGTGGCGACGAGGAGCGGTATCTGTCGCTTCTCGCTGGCCTTCAGCGCGACGCGGAAAAATCCGGGAAACCCGCGCTGGCGATGCGCGCGTTCTGGGCACAGGCGGCCGCCCGGAAAAAGTCCGACCCCGCGCAATCGCTGAAGCTCCTGCTCGATGCCGGAAAACTTTCCGATGTGCGGACGACAAACCCGCTCCTGCTCGCGGATTTCGCGGCGGCTCTCCGTGACTCCGGGAAAACCAGCGAGTCGCTGCAGCTCTTCCGCGACCTGATGAAATGGAACCCTGCCGCGCCCCAGAAAGCCCGCGCGCTGGCCGCCATCGGATTCGCGGAGATCGAGGAAGGACATGATCCCGAGGCGCTGGCCCTGTTCGAGCGGTTGGAAAGCGAGGCGCCCGGCTCGCTCGAAACCGGGCGCGTCCTGCTCGCGAAGGCCGGCATCGAGGAGCGGCTCGGGCACAGGGCCGCCGCCCGCAAGACCCTCGAAGCGTTGCTCGCCGCCGGAACATGTTCCGGAAAAGAAAAGGCCGAGGCGTTGTTCCGCATCGGACAAAGCCACATGGCAGACGGAAATCCCGCGCTCGCCATCCCCTACTTCCAACGGATCTATGTCATGCACGCCCGCTGGCGCGACTGGGTCGCCAAGGCCTACCTCCGCAGCGGTGAGGCCTTCGAAAAATTGAACGACTCCGGAAGCGCGAGAAAAACCTACGCGGAGCTGGCGCAAAAGGACGACCTCTCGGATCTGCCGGAATTCTCCGCCGCAAAAAAGCGCCTCGAAGCCCTCGGAGGCCCGCTCCCAACCGAAGGATGAAAACCATTTTCCTCTTTTTGCTTTCCGTCTCCTGCCTGGCCGCGCAGGACGTGCTCACTCTCCGCAACGGAGAATCCCGGTCCGGTCGGATCTCGGCCGCCGACGCCAATGCGTTCCGCCTCGAAATCCCGCTTCCCGCACGGCCCGGTGCCCCGCCCGCCTTCGCGTCGGTCTCGATCCCGAAATCCCAAGTCGCCTCGATCGCTTTCGCTCGCGATCCGGCACTCGAGGAAATCCTCGGATCCGCCGCGCCAGGACAACTGGAAAAAATTGCGGCCCTCTGGCCGGCGCAGCTCGTCTGGCTCGATGTCCCGAATTCGCCCGCCGCCCGGATCGGTCGCCTCTACGCGGATCTTCTCCTCCGCTCGGGCGGCAAGGAAAATGCCGGGAAGGCGCTGGAGATTTTCGGGCTGATCGAGTCGAAGGCGTGGAGCGATGCGGACAGAATCGCGGCCAAGCAGGGTCGCCTCCGCGCGATGGTCGCCACCGGACGTGCCGGGGACGCGGCCGGCGAGGCGGCACAGCTCGCCGCCGGCACCGGGGATCCCGCAGTCCGGAGCGAAGCAAAACTGATTCTGGCGGACTCGGCGGCCGCCTCGCTGAAGAAGCTTCTCCGTGACAACCCGCGCTGGCAGGATGACGCGGCCGTGATCCCGGAACGCAACCGGCTTTATCACGAGGCGATCGATCTCTACCTCTACCCGAGCCTCTTCGAGGGATCCGAGGCCGCGGCCGCGGCCCGCGGGCTGTGGGGCGCCATAGAAATTTACCAGCTCGCCGGCGAACCCCGGAATGCTCTCGAATGTGCGAAGGATATCGCCATCATCTACCCCGGCACCGAACAGGCCGCCCTCGCAAATGCCCTCATCGCCTCGCTGCCGGACATCCCGCCGCCCGATGCCAAAAAAAATCCGGCGGCTGATCCCGCGCCTCAAAAACAACCGGCCGCAAAAAATTCTCAACCCGACAAACCGAAGAAAAAATCCCATGAAACCAAAAAGCCAAAAAAATCCTGATCGTCGCGTTCCGCCTGTGATTCCTTGGAGGGACGGCCTCCGTGCCGTCCCAAATTTCAGATCGGGAACGTCGGCGATTCCGTTGGGAACGAGGGGGCGATTTTCATCGCCGAATAGTAGCACAGGCATCCTGGCTGTGTTCGGAATGCTTCGCATGGGCAGGATGCCCATGCTACATGGCCGGGCTCTCCTTGTGGCGCTGGCCGCCCTCGCGCTCCTGCCTGCGACCGCCTCGGCGGCCGGAGTCGTCAGCGACAAGAGCCTTCTCGATCTCTATCGCGACGGCGGGCCGATCATGCACCTGATCGCGCTTTGTTCGGTGGCCGTCGTGGCGCTCGGCACCTACTGCGTGATCATGTTCCGCAAGGGGAAACTCATGCCGGCGCAGGTCGTGTCCCGCTTGAACAATCTCATCGCCCGGCGCGACCTGCCGGCCGCCTATCAATTCTGTCAGGACCACCCCGGGCCGCTCACGGGCGCGCTCGCGGCGGCCCTCACGAAAGCGAATTTCGAGCGCGACATGTTCAACAAGACCGCGATGGAAAACTCGATCGCCGACGACTGCTTCCGCGAGGAAACAAAAATGATGGTGGTCGTGAACTACCTGAACACCTTTGCCGTCCTGGCCCCGATGATCGGCCTGCTGGGCACGGTCGCAGGCATGATCACCAGTTTCAGCGCGCTCACGGCCGGAAAGGCCGAGGCCTCGGATCTGGCCAAGGGCATCGGCGAGGCGCTCATCGCCACTGGCGGCGGGCTGCTTCTCGCGATCCCTGCGATGTTCCTTTACTTCTTTTTTCGCGGAATGCTCACGACAAATATGGCGGACGTCCACAAGGCGCTCTCCCACATGCTCGACCTGTTCACCGGCGAGGCGCAGGGCGTGTCCGCTCCGGCAGCCCCGGATGCCCCGGGCTAAAGCGATGTCCGCTTCACGTCGCCGCCTGCGCAGAGTCCATCATGGCGAGATCGGTCTGCAGATCGCGCCGATGATCGACGTGACGCTCCTCCTCCTTTTCTTTTTCATGCTCGCGGGAAAAATCACCAAGGGGGAAAAGCTCCTCGACATCAAAGTCCCCACCGCCGCCACAGGAAAAATTCCGACCGACGAGGGCGACCGGGATGTCGTGAATATCGACGGCGACGGACGGCTCTTCAGCGGAAGCCGTCCCGTCACCGCCAAGGAGCTCGCTTCCCACCTCAGGCAGCGGTTCAAAGATTACCCCCCGCTCAAGCTTTACATCCGCGCCGACGCCGGCACCCACGGGAAAAAAATCAAGGAGGTCATGGCGATTGCGAGCGAGGCCGGGGCCATCGAGATCATCTTCGGAGTGATTCCCAAATGAAGCGCCACGATCATCCCCAGATCGAGATGCAGATCGCCCCGATGATCGACGTCTGCTTCCTGCTGCTCTTCTTTTACATCCTTACGTCGAAACCGGTGAAGCCGGAGGCGGACATGGACATGACCCTGCCGGGCACCGTCGCGCAGGAGGAGGCGATCGACATCCCGGACGAGCAGATCATCACGATCCAGGACAACGGGCAGATCGTCCTGAACGACCTCCCGCTCGACAAGCCGGACAGCCGGGAGCTTCCCTCGCTCCTCGCGACATTGAAACGTTTCAAGGAATCGGCGGATGCCAACAAAAGCCGGGCGCTCATCACGGTGGACGTTGCCGACAACGCCGTGCATCAGCGGGTCATTGATGTCCTGAACTCATGCGCCCAGGCCGGAATCCAGGGCGTGACCTTTGCGGGCGCGACGGAGGAGGAACCGTGACGCCCGAACCCGCCGACAAGCAGAGAAGATCCCGCCTGCGGCGGCTGATCATCACGGTCGTTCTGGTGAGCGTCGGGATCCATGTCGCAGCGGCGCTCATCGCGGGCGCTGTCATTGTCGCCCGCTACCTCAGCACCCCGCCCGCCGAGTTCCATGCCTCGCGCGACATCCGCCTCCCGGCCAAACAGCGGGAACAAAAAATGAACATGGCGGCGCTCGACAGCATGGCGCCGAAGCCGAGCTTCCATGACAAGATGCAGAGCATCCGCCCGGCGGCGTTCGCGCTCCCGGATCTCCCAAAGTTGGACATGGGCCAACTGCTGCCGATGGATCCCTCGGACATCATCTCCGACCAGGTGTCCGGCCTCGCGGGAACCGGCGGTGCCGGCAGCGGGATCGGCAGCGGAGCCTCGGGAAGCGGCGGGCTCGGCGGCACCGGCATGAGCTTTTTCGGCATCCAAGCGAACGGCGAGCGCATCCTCCTCCTCTTCGACGTCTCCACCAGCGTCGTCAACAAGGCGAACCGCGCCGGCGTCCCGCTTTCCAAAATCCAAGAGGAAACCGCCGCGCTCATCAGCAGGCTCCCGATCACCGCGCGGTTCGGGATCATCCAGTTCACACAAAATTACAAGCCGTTCCGGTCCGAGCTCATCCCCGCGACCGACCGGAACCGCGCGGATGCGCTCGACTGGATCGAAAACGAATGGGTCGAAACCGGAACGATGGCCGCCTCAAAAAAAGTCGTC
>JBAXXD010000088.1:0-15052 GCA_037128135.1 Verrucomicrobiia bacterium | reverse complement strand
TTACAGGATCGTCTTTCCCTTGGAGGGCAGACGGTTGACGTATTGGCGGATGAACTCCTTCGTGTGCGCTTCGCACTTGAGGAGAAAATCCTCACCGACCCGCGTGAACAGGTGGGTTCGCTTATCCGCCACCGCCAGGGCAAATTGCTTCACTTTGGCGCGGTTGATGAGCGGGGTTTTCACGCTGCCTCTTCCTCTGGTTCCCTGCGGAACTTGAGTTGATCGCGGGTGCATTCTGCTGTTGCGATGTCGTCTCTCACCCCCAGATATACCGGCTGGAAGAGACTGCCGCTGCCTGCCATGGTATATAGATACCTGACATCCACCAAATCCCCCACTTGCGGAATCGGCTGATCCGCTGGGATCGTGACGTTGCCGCAGGGGACGAGTTTGGCGTTTTCCCATACGGCCATCTGGACGCTGCGCTTGGCGTTGATCGCGTTGACGATCACGGAGGCGGTTTCCACGAACTTGTATTTGAACTGACTGCCGCCGGAGTTCGGACGCCCAGGTGAATACGGTGCGCCGACCTGCTTGAAGACCACGCCTTCGGCATTCTCCTCGCGGTGGTGGTCGAATGAACGTGTCTTCGCTTCGTGCCCGCTGATCGTGGCAACCCACTGGATGCTGGTCTGCTGCCCGCTGCCAAGAAGGTGCAGGAGCTTGATCAGCCGGTCACGATACGGGATGGCACGGATGTCTGAATCTCCAACCTCCAGAATGTCGAAGACGTGGAGGGTGTCCCCAACAGCTTCGCCATCCACGAGGAAATCTCCTCGCAGGGTCATTGCAGCCGCGCGGATGCTCTCTGGGATTCCGCATTCGATGCCACGTCGGTTGATGCCAGTCACGTCCTCTCCCTTTTTGTGGAGGAGCAGACGCTTGCCGTCGTGCTTTGGCTGGAGGTAAAAACCGTTGTCCCTGAGCAGCGGCCCCGGATCGTCAACGGGATTGAGCAACTGCGGGCGGATGTCCGTCACTTTCTTGCTGCCGTCATGGTAGGCCATGCTGTCCTCGCCGGTGGTGTATCCCTTGGCCATTTTCTCCCGGACGAGCTTGTCGTAGATCATCCGCGCAGCGTCGAAATACACGGGCGAGGATGTTTTCGTGCCGGTGTTCAGCGTGGATCCTCTCCGCCCGTAGGCAAAGAGGACCACGTATCCGCCGTCACGTTCTTCGAGGGAAACCCGATACACTTTGTCGGATGATCCTTCGCGGTAATAGAGCGTTGTGCTCTGCATAGATTTTGTTCCTTTCGATTTTGAAACGACAAAGGCCCGGAAGCGGAATGCCTCCGGGCCTCGTCGTTGATGGTTAGCTAGTTTTTCCTTTTGATCTCTTGAACGACCGTGGCCACCACCGAAATGATGGGCACGATCAGGCGCAGGATCTTTTTTCCGGAGCGACCTGCGATGTTGATGAAGTAGATCGCCGAACGGATTGTCTGGATTGGATTTGGCATCGGCCTCACTTGTTTCCTCCTGTTGAAGCGCGGCATTCGTTGAAGAATTCGCAGGCCGCGCACTGCAATCCCGGTGAAGGCACGTAGTCCTCACGCTCGACCCCATCCACGAAGGATTCGATCAAGCGGAAGAATTTCGTCTTCTGGTTTTCGGTTGTCGCCGGAGCTTCGTTGACGACCAGCTTGGGAACTTTCGTTTTGACCAAGTGATGCAACTGAAACCCGGATTCCGGTTTTCCCGTGGCCTCCCTGTAGAGGATGCCGTAGGCCGTGAGCTGGGTTTCGTTCCGGTGAATCACATGCTCGGAGTTCGGAGTGGCGGCGGATGTTTTGAAATCCACGATCCAGCCACCTGGCCTGACGAGATCAATGATCCCCACGAGCGAGGGAAGCCCGTGCTTGGCAAGATCCGCTTCAACACGAACCTCCACCGCCTCGGGTTTTTCCTCCGACGGGATTGGCGTGTCGCGCAGATACATGTCCACAAGGCCCCATGCTTTTTCCTGCTGTTCGTCTTCCTCACCGGTATCCCATGACACCGGCGCGTCCTCCTGACCCGTGATCCAGTTCATCAGGAAGCCCGCCTTGAGGGACTCCGCATCATGGGGCTGACCCCGCCAGCGTGCCGTGCTCCATTGCTGGAGCGCGGCGTGGACTGCTTTGCCCACGAAGAGCGCTGCCGTTGCAGGCTTCACCATTTCCATGACGTAGCGGAAATAGAATTTCAGCCTACAGGTATGGAATGCATTGAGACGCGAGGCGGAGACCACGTTTGTCAGGTGGTCATCCGCTGGGATCGCTGGTTTCCTCGCCGGAGGTGTGAGCGTAATCACCTTGCACCTCCGTTCGCGTAGGCCCGTTTCGGGGCACCGTTGTTGCGGGGAGGACGGCTGGTTTTCCGTCCACCGCCGTGCTCGTCGAGGATTCTCTCGATGAGGCCAGACGCTTGGAGTTTATTCAACTCCTTGACTCCGACCCCGAACATATCGCGGCTGGTGTCGTCCACCTGCTCCTTGTCGAGGTTGTGCTCGGTGACCAGCTTCAGGATCAGATCCCGCTGCTTGTCGGAACAGATCCAGCCATCGCCGTTGGTGTGGCCGTTGCCATTCCCGTTGGAGGGAGCGGATTGGCCGTTGCTGCGGTTGGCGGAGCCATTGCCGTTGGTTTTGCCCTCCATGCCGTATCCATGATCGGGGACGAACCCCGTGTGCTGGATCTCCTCGTCCACGCTCTGCTGGAGGGATTGATACAGGCGGGAACTTTCCCCGGCCACATCGTTGATGTTGCTGATCTCCGTCTCGACGGTGACCGCGAACTGGTGACTTGAGTATCCGGGAAGACCCAGACGTTTGCTGTAATTGGCGATCAATTTGAGTGCCATATATTTTCCTTTCGTTGGTTGGTTTTGGGCACAAAAAAACCCGGCGTGATGCCGGGTTGTCTCGTGCGTTTGTTGGGTTGATCCGGTCAGGATTCTTCCTGAACGGAGGGTTGGTATGCGGGTGCATCCTCCATCATCTGCCAGGATTCCGTATTCCTGAGAGCATCGCTGAGGATGCTGTCCACAAGACGGGTCATCGGTATTTTTTGACGAACCCGCTCGTAGTAGAGAACACGGATGAGTTCCCGACGGATGGGAGGCGAGTAATGTGCGAATCGTGCCATTTTTTTTGGTTCTGAAGAGGATTCCGAAATTGATCCGGAGTCCTCCATTTTATTCTGGCAGAAAAACGGGATGTTTTCCTGGGGCCTACTGCGAAAACCCGTTTTCGGCGATTACCTCCCCGCGCCTCGAAATCGCCCTCGAAAATCTCCCGGTATCCGATGTCTCGGGAGGAATTTCGACGCCGCCACGGGGCAGCCAGGGGCCTTTTTTTTCAAAAGTTGCCTGAAAAAACCGGTTTTCGCGGGTTTTCCCTCGGGCGAAACCGACCGCTGTGTTCAACGATGTTTCGGGAAGTCGCCGATGTCCGTGACGGGGGCGGGTCGAGATCCCGACGAGATTTCGAGGAATTCGGCCTCGGGGAAATCCGTTTTTTGCTCCGGTTCCGACACGAAAAAAACTGTCGAGGGGACGATCCGTGTCAGATTTTTTTATCTCCGGGGGATGCTCCCAGGGATGGAAAATCCATGAATTTAACTTCGGGAAATATCAACGAATATCAGGGGACACTTTCCCGTTTTCTTTCCCACTTGGCCTGTTTTCAGGTATCGATTCTTCGTAAGTCGTTGGTTGTAAAAGGAAATGGCTGGGGAGGGAATCGAACCCCCGACACGAGGATTTTCAGTCCTCTGCTCTGCCAACTGAGCTACCCAGCCGTAATTTTTCCTTCTCTGCGGCGACTTGGGAAGTCACAGCCTTGAGAGGGCGCACGGATTTTTTTTGCTCCGTTTGTGCCGCTGGCATCGCCGTGAAAGGTGAAGCGAACGTCATGAGGAAAAACTCCCCAAGGAAGCAGGCGTCTTTATCGCAGCCAGGCACGGCGCGGGCAAGAAAAAAACCCCGGCAGAAAAAACCGGCTGACCCCGAACCTCTTCAACCCGTCAATGAAAACCCGAAAAATCACGATGACGAAAAGCGGTTCGTGATGCGCTACAGGAAAACGATTTTCGGGTTAAAGCATTGTCATTTGGGAGGCGGCGGGGTCTGGGGTGAGGCGTTTGCGGCGGCCTTTGGCGAAGGCGGGTTCGCCCTCGGCGTTGAGCTCCGCCTTTTCGAGGTTCGCGAGGATTTCTTTTGCGCGGGAGATGATCGAGTCGGGGAGGCCGGCGAGGCGGGCGACCTGGATACCGTAGCTTTGGTCCGCCCGTCCGGGGAGGATTTTTCGCAGGAAGATGATCTGGTCGTTCCACTCGCGGACGGCGACATTCAGGTTGAGGACGCCGGGGCGGGTGCGCTCGAGGTCGGTGAGTTCGTGGTAGTGGGTGGCGAAGAGCGTGCGGCAGCCGATTTTGTCGTGGAGGTATTCCGCTACGCTCCATGCGATCGAGAGCCCGTCGAACGTGGATGTGCCGCGTCCGATCTCGTCGAGGATGACGAGGCTCTGCGAGGTCGCGTTGTTGAGGATGTTCGCAGTTTCGTTCATCTCGACCATGAACGTGGACTGGCCGCGCGCGAGGTCGTCGTTTGCTCCCACGCGGGTGAAGATCCGGTCGGCGATCCCGCAGCGCATCGCCTTTGCGGGCACGTAGCTGCCGATCTGCGCGAGGAGGACGAGGAGCGCGACCTGCCGGATGTAGGTGGATTTTCCGGCCATGTTTGGACCGGTGATGATGGCGAAGGTTTTCCCGTCCAGGCCGAGGTCGGCATCGTTCGGCACGAACCGTTCGCCTCCCGGCTGCTGGTCGAGCACCGGGTGGCGTCCGTCCTCGATGTGGAGCACCTGCGAGGCCTCGATCTCCGGACGGCAGAACGCGTGGAGGCGGGCGGTTTCGGCGAGCGAGCAGATCGCGTCGAGGACGGCGAGCGTGTTCGCGGACTCCTGCAGTTTGGGAAGTTCGGCGAGCACGTCGGCGCGGAGGGAGCCAAAGATTTCGATTTCGCGGGCGCGGGCGCGGTCGTCGGCACCGAGGATTTTCCCCTCGACCTCCTTGAGCTCCGGAGTGATGAACCGCTCTCCGTTCACGGTTGTCTGTTTGCGGGTGTAGTCGTCCGGCACCGAGGCGAGGTTGGCCTTGGTAATCTCGATGAAATACCCGAAGACCGACGTGAAGCGGACCTTGAGCGATTTGATTCCGGTTCGCCGAATCTCCTGTTCCTGCAGGGTCGCGATCCAGGATTTTCCCTCGTGCGAAGCCGAGCGGAGTTCGTCGAGGGCCGCGTCGAAACCCGGGCGGATCATTCCGCCCTCGCGAACGATCGCGGGAGGTTCGTCCACGAGCGCCGAGCGGAGATTGGCGGCCAGTTCTGGCAGTGCGTGGAGGTGTGCGCCCATGCCGGAGAGGAGCTCCGTTGGCAGCCCGATGCCGGCGCCGAGGGCTGCGGCGAGGACCGGGATGCGGTCGAGCGACTGGGCGAGGGCGGCGAGGTCGCGCGCGTTGCCCGAGGGGCCGCCGAGCCGCGCGGTCGCGCGTTCGATGTCCCGGATCTCGGCGAGCCGCGAGCGCAAATCGCCGAGGAGCAGCGCGTCATCGAGCAGCGCGGCAATCGCCTCCTGTCTCCGCTCAATTTCGTCCCCATCGCGCAGCGGATGCAGCACCCACTCGCGCAGGAGGCGCGCGCCCATCGGCGTCGCCGTCCGGTCGAGTGCGCCGAGGAGCGTCATCCCGCGGCCGGCGCGCGAGGAGACGAGCTCGAGGTGACTTTGTGTCGAGGCGTCGAGGATCAGGAACGTGCTCCGCCGGTAGGGCCGCAGCTGGCGCAGGTGCCCGGCCTGGCGGCGCATCTGGCGGGTGATGTAATGCAGCAGCGCACCCGCCGCGCCCGTGCCCGCAGGAAGGTCCGCGCATCCGAACCCGTCGAGAGACTGGACTTTGAAATGCCCGCGCAGGATTTCCTCCGCGGGCTCCGGCTCGAACAGATAGCTGTCCATCGCCGCCGGTTTCGTGAGTGCGCCGAAGATCTCCGCCTGTTGATCGGGGACAAGAAATTCCACCGGGCTCACGCGGGCGAGCTCGTCGAGCAGGGAGCCGATCGAATCGAGTTCGGTGAGCCGGAACTCACCGGTGCTGAGATCCGCGAACGCGAGCCCGAACGCGCCTTTACGCTCGCAGACGGCGGCGAGGTAGTTCGGCTTCCTGTCGTCGAGCCCGAAATCATCCAGGGTGCCCGGGCTCAGGATCTGTGAGACTTCGCGCCGGACGAGCTTTCCGGCCGTGACCTCGCCGACCTGGTCGCAGATCGCCACCCGCCAGCCGGCCGCGATGAGCTTTTCGATGTATCCGCGGGCCGCGTGGAACGGCACCCCGCACATCGGGGTCGCCCCGCGTTTCGTCAGGGCGACATTCAAAATCGAGGCGGCCGTCAGGGCATCCTCTCCGAACATCTCGTAAAAGTCCCCAAGCCGGAACATCAGCAGCGTGCCGGGCGGCAGGTCGCGCCGCACGGCGTGATACTGCTGCATCATCGGGGTGAGGGTGGACATGGAGAAAAAATCAGAGGGTTTCGAGAAATGCGTCGAGCGGGCTGGTGGCCGACGCATGGGTGAGGCGCATCGGGAGCCCTGCCTCGACCGCCTCGCGCGCGGCCTCGACGGTCATCTGGAATGCGCGCGCCATGCGGACGGGATCCTCTGCGGCGGCGATGGCGGTATTCACGAGCACGGCATCGGCACCGAGCTCGATCGCCTCCGCGGCATGGCTGGGCGCGCCGATGCCCGCGTCCACCACCACCGGCACGGTCGCCTGCCTGATGATGATTTCGATCTGCGCGCGGGTCTCGATGCCCCGGCTGCTTCCGATCGGCGACCCGAGCGGCATCACGGTCGCGGCGCCCACGTCCTGCAGCCGCCGCGCCAGCACCGGATCGGCATTGATATACGGCAGCACGGTGAAACCTTCTTTCACCAGTACTGTTGCCGCCGCAAGCGTCTCGACCGGATCCGGCAGCAGGTATTGCGGGTCGGGATGGATTTCCAGCTTCACCCACATGGGGAGGCCGGCCGCGGCCGCGAGGCGGGCCAGCCGCACCGCCTCGTCCGCGTTCATCGCCCCGCTCGTATTCGAAAGCAGCAGGAATTTTTTGGGATCCACAAAATCCAGGATGTTGGCGAACGGGTCGCGCTTCCCGCTCAGATCCGCGCGGCGGAGCGCGACCGTCACGATCTGGGTGCCACTCGCATCCAGCGCGTCGCGCATCGTCGCGTTCGAGGAAAACTTCCCCGTCCCCAAAAGGAGTCGGGAGGAAAATTCGCGGCCGGCAATGATCAAGGGTCCGTTCACAGGCCGCATCATGACTCCTGATCGCGCCGGGGGGCAACAAAGAAGGCGCGACGATTTCCCTCATGGGGGGGAGGCGGGTGATGCGGGAGTATTACACTCCGCCAACGATGGGATACCAGTCCGGGCGTTTGGGGTCCTGGTGGAACCGGGCGTAATAATCGCCGCGCTTTTCGAATTCGCGCTCGTACTTGTCCATTTTATCGGGGTCGAGCTCGACCCCGAGGCCCGGGCCTGTGGGGACTTTGATGCTGCCGTCCTCGTATTTCATCAGGCCCATCGTCGTGATGTCGTCGGTCAGGTAATGGTAGTGGGCGTCACCGGCGAAAGTCATCTCGGGAATTGTCGAGGCAGTGTGCAGCATGGCTGCCAGCTCGATTCCAAATTCCGCGCCGCTGTGCATCGCGACGCCCAGGTTGAACGTGCGGCAGATGGCGGCCAGGTCTTTGACGCCGCGCGGGCCTTCCCAGTAATGGATGTCCGTCAGGACGATGTCCACGGAGCCCAGCTTGATCGCGGGTGCCAGGTCGTCGAAGCGGGCGGGATACATATTCGTGGCGACGGGAATCCGCACCTGCTTGCGCACCTCGGCGTTTCCGTTGAGCCCCCACGAGGGGTCCTCGAAATACTCGATGCCAAGCGGTTCGAGCCGCCGCCCGATGCGGACGGCTGTTGGCACGGACCAGACGCCGTTCGGGTCAATGCGGAGGCCGAAGCGTGGCCCAAGGCGGTCGCGGCACAACTCCAGCACGCGGGCCTCCTCGTCCGGCTCCATCACTCCAGCTTTGAGCTTCATCGCGTCCACCCCGAGCGTATCGTGGAGCTCGACGCACCAGTCCGCGAGATCTTCCGCGCGCGCATCGTCCTTCCCGTCCGGGCGGTCATATCGCCAGAAGAGGTAAGCGATCATCGGGATGCGATCCCGCACGCTGCCCCCGAGCAGGTCGGAGAGCGAGCGGTTCACAGCCTTCCCCTGGATGTCGAGGCAGGCCATTTCGATCGCGGCATAGAGCCGGGCGTTCGACATGTAGTAGATGCTCCGCAGCACCTTCAGCTTGATCGTTTCCAAATGAAAGGGGTCGAGCCCGACGATTCGCGGCTTAAGTTTTAACAGGGCCCCGCGCTGGTCTCCGCCGCCGACTTCCCCCAAGCCCACGATTCCCTCGTCGGTGATGAGTTCCAGAATGGTGCGCAGGAAATACCCCGGGTGAACGCCGGTGTTATGACGCAGCTGGCAGGTGAGGGGAATGGCAACGGTGCGGGCGCGGAGATCGATGATTTTCATGGAAGTGAAAAGGCACTCTGGATCGTTTCGGAAAATTTATCAAATCATATTTGACAAATAATTTATCATAAAGAATTGATCCCATCATTCCATTCCGACCGCTCAGCCCGTTCCGTCCCTTCGCAGCTCCTGGGCATTTCAGAATATGATTTCACGACACGAAGATAAGCCTCCACCCTCTGCGGTAATCCGGCGGCTTGCTTTTCTGAGTGGCTGAGCGCGAAGGCGGAACTATTGCCCGAGATACCCCACAAGAATATTGAGGGAACCCCAGGTGCTGAAAGAGTGATCAGTGTCCGGGACAAACACCAATTCCTCACCGGCCAGCAGTTTGGTTTCGATGTCGATGGCGAGCCCCTTCGACTCTTTTCTGACTTCCTTTTGGAAAGCCAAAGACACGCCGGGTTTGCCGTCCCAAGCGAGCTTGAGCACATTGAATGACATGGTTTTCTCGTCGCCCGGGACGCTGACCCATGGCCCCGATTTCACCGAGAGGGCGTAGCGCCCGGTCTCCGGCGCGATGAACCGGATGATCCCGATCTCATGCCGGGAGATGCTGAGCCCCGAGCCGTCTTTGTACGGGGCAAAAAGCGAGGTTCCTTCCGGGCCCGCAAAACAGCGGCCGCCCTCGAACCAGTCCATCGAGTTGGTCTCCCACTGGGTCTTGTCCGCACCGAAAGCCGGGTCGAACTTCCCGCTCAGGGTCTTGGGCATCCAGGAGAGCCGCCAGATCGGTTTACCGTCCGCAGCGGTGAACGCCGGTTCGGCAATCCAGTTTTTTCCGGGAATGGGCAACGGGTAAACCTTCGCGGCTCTCTCACCTTTTGCAGTCACGAAATCGCCCATGAATTCCAGAGGCTTGGCAACGATGGGCGGTTCATAAACCTTCAGGTTCGGCGTGATCGACTTGCCGAGTTCGTGCGCTTTGGGCGCGGCCTGGAATAATTCCGGCAACGCCTGGGCGAAGACGTCGTCGAAGAAGCCGTAGCCGTCCTGGGTGGGATGGCAGCCGTCGCCGGAAAAAACCGACCACGGGATTTCGCCGGAGTTGATTTTTGCGGCGGCGTTGAAGACGGTTCCGAGACTCGGGATTCCATAGAAGGCGGCGACCCGTTCGTGCGCGCTGGCGGAGGGGGGCAGGTTGCCCGCTTTATAGGAGTCCAGATGCGTTTTGGCCATCGTGTAGAAGATCGCGATGTCGGTTTTGGGATTCTTCATCCACGTTTTGTGGACCATCTTTTCCATCGACTCGGTGCGGTCGTTGTCTCCGTCGTTGACGCAGAACTCGATCAGGACGAGATCGGGTTTTTGCGCGAGCACGTCGCGGTCGTAGCGGGCCGCGCCAAAGTCGGACCCCGTGCCGGAGATCCCCTTGTTGATGACGTTGATTTTGGCGTTGGGGTAATGCTCCTTGAGCCAGTTGGTCACAAATGTCACGTAGCCTTTGGGTGACGCTCCGCCCACGGTGATGGAGCCGCCCAAAAAGACGACGTTGACTTCGCCGCCGGCTTTGAGTTTTTCCCCGACGTTGGGGAGCCCGTCCCGGCTGGTATACTGGACGGCCGGTTCGAGTTTAACTTCCTTATTGGGAGCCTGGGCCGGGACTGGAGCCTGGGCCATCACTCGAGGCGCGAGGAGGGTTGCGGCAGCCAGGAAGGCAGCCGCAATTCCGCAGAGAGATCGATATTTCATAGGGATGATTATTAAGGATGTGCCACCAGGAGTGAAAAGCAGCGGATGGTTAGTGATCATGGTTACCCGCCATTCGTCTCAAGCATCCGCAATGCGGCCTCTGCTGCCGGGTCCAGGCCAGTCGCGGGGATCTTCGGCGTGATCGGGCTTGGCGTGATCGGGCTTTCCAGTATCCGGACTGCGGCCTGTGCTGCCGGGCCCGTGCCAGGCCAGGTCAGGCGCAGATAGATGCCGTGCGCCAGGCCATGGTTGGAATTCAGTCCGACCATTACATGGTGCGCTCCCGGCCCGACCTTGACCGGGATAACGGCATCCCACACCGCCGCCGGATTGGTTCCCTGCGGGTCAGCAAACCGGGCTTTGCCGTCCACCCAGACCTTGACCGGACCGTCATACCCGACGCAGACATTCAGGCGCAGCGGCGCGTCGCACATGAAATCCCACCGGAAATAAACGATGACGTCCGCCGGGGCTGCGGCCAGCAGTTCCGAGCGCATGCTGCAGAAGTAGCCGTTGAATGCCCGCGGCTTGAAATGCAGCGCCTTCAGGTCGCTCGGATACGGCCACCGGGCGGCATCGCCCGCCGCCGGCAGGAGTTCGCTCACTTGCAGGTTGCGCGCAAAAGCGGAGGCGCTCTCGCAGGCCGGCCGGAAGATCTCCGCAGGCTGGCGCGGGCCGACCCGGGTCACATCGAATGGAATGAATCCCATCGCCAATGCCGGCGAATTCGGACGCAGCCGGAAATCGTGGCGGGCGGCGTCAACAAACAGCGGATCGACCATGCGACTGTGCCGGTCGAAGCCCAGGCGCCGCCAATCGGCAAAAGAGCGGGCGCTGAATGCAAACGGTTTTCCGCCCGGAGCCGGATTGAAATAGATATTCCGATCGATCAGCAGGGTGTTTTCCCCCAGCCAGTCCCCGGACAGTCCGCCTTTCTCACTGTAAAAAATATTATTGAGCAGGCATCCGCAACGTCCCGAGAACGTCACGCAGTTGGCGACGATATTGTTCCGGAAAATATCGTCGCGCCGATCGCACCAGTATCCGTTACTGACGTTATACACGAGGTTGTTTTCGATCAGGATATCGGAAGACCCCTCGTCCAGGTAGATGCCGGTAGCACCGTAGCCGTTCGGCGCATGCCGCACGTCATGAATGACGTTGTGCCGGATGCGGGTGCCCGGGGAAACGCCCAGCGTGTAAATGCCACCCAGATCGCTGAGCCGCCCGCGCCCGACGTCATGGATGTGATTATACTCGATCAGATTCCCGTAGGCATTCCCTTCTTCCGCCCCCCATGTCCATCCGACGCTAATCCCGCTGTAGTCAAAATCGTGGATATGATTATGCCTGACCTTGTTGCCGGAACTCTTGCCGATCAGAACTCCCACCGCCTGGTTGTGCCGCCGGCCGCCGTCGCGGATGATGTTGTCTTCGATAGTGGTTCGCCGGGTGGTGTGCCAGACTTTGATTCCGCCGCCGGCGAGGTCTTCGAGCACGTTCTGCCGAATCTGCACGTCCATGCACTGATCCAGTAATTCGATGCCGTAGCTCCCCACCTGGGCAATGCGGCAGTTGGTGACGGCGCACTCGCGCGCATAACGCATCGTGATGGCCCCCGGCAAATGAAAGCCGGCCTGAACAGACGGCTGGATGAAATCCGCGCCGCGTGATCCGAGCTCCGTATGGGAGAACGTGAGTCCGTCGAACGTCACATTCCTGACAAATCGTTCCCGTTTGGCATCGCCCGCCAGCCGCACGAGTTCTTTCAACACCGGGGCATACACCTCGGCCGTGGCGGGGGTTTCGTTCTTCAAGGGAAGATAACTGAGAATTCCCGTCGGGCGGTCCAGATACCACTGCCCCGGCGCATCGAAGGCTTCCCAAACATTATCCATGAAATAAGAGGCCCCCTCGTTTCCATGGCCGACCAGCGCCTTCACCGGTTGCCGCGCCAGAACAATGGTGCCGGTGCGTGGATCCGTTTTCACCAGGGGGATACGGCTTTCGACCCAGTAGTGAAGCGCAACAAACTCGATGTCCGTGAGGTTCTTCCAATCCGCCACATCCCCTTTGGCGCAGGCGCAACGATACGGCTTCCTGGGACTTTTCCAGTCGTCTTTCCCGCAACCCGGCGGATGCGAGAAATCTTGCGGAAGCGTGTGAAAAAACCCTTTCCGGGGGAGGCGTGGACGTTCCGCCCGGCGCCCGTTCACCCACAGTTGGGTGAACTCCCACTTCCCGGCTTTGACTTCGGGAAGCACGACCTGCCACACGCTCCGGCCGTTCTGCTCCACCACCTTCCAACCAGTGATGCGGCGTCCGCCGGAGAGAACGGGTTGCTCATCCGCAAAGGCCTGGTAGCTGATCTTTCTTCCGATGGGCGCCCCTTTCACAGCTTCGCCGACGGCAGCGGGAGGGAACACCAGCGGCTCTGCCAGCGCATGCACGCCGTCGCGGAAAATCACCAGCACGTCATGGCTGCCGGACTGTGCCGCCCGATGCGCCCTTGCCGCCGTTTTGAACGGCCCATCGGTCCGTGCTCGGTTCGGATCCGGCAATGTGCCGGACCAGGTGTCATTGCCGTTGAGTGCGACGAAATATTCTTGGGTTGTCTGGTTCATTGTATGTAAGACTCGTTTTCTTGGTTATTTAAGCAATCTCCATCGTCTCGCGCACTTCTGGCTCACTGATGGCTTTGATGAGGCGGCGGATGGCGCCGTGGAACTTCTTCGGGTAATTGAACGCCCCGTCATAAATCGGATTGGCAATGCGCGTGAGTCCCGTGCCCATGCGCGCACTCTCGCCTCCCCGCGCCGCACAGGTCAAGACAAAGCGATTGGAGAAATGCCTCCTTTCCGAACTGATCCAGGCGGAAACCACGATAAGACGGGATTGGGTCGGCGGGGAGTTGGGGATGGGAACCAGAAGTTGGTGCTGCTATTAGATTTGCAACACACGCATCATACCATCTCTTCGAGTGGAGTGGATCATTGGCTGGAAGCCAATGCTACGTAGCATCGGCATCTTGCCGATGTTCTGAGTCCATTTGTTTTACAGAGTTGGTATCCGGCTCGGGAAGGGCCGGAAGCTGCGTGAAAGACGGGCTGGAATAAACCTAAATACCGGAATGGAATCTCGCGCAGAGTCGCAGGAACGCAGAGGTGAGGAAGTTACGAAAAATAGGTCTTACATCTTCCAGGTGTTTAGTAATCTTCCAGCAACTCTCAGCGGCTCCTCGGGAGCCCCTGCCCCTGCATTTTCCTTTTTAGGTTCAATTTGTGCCAGTCTTACGTTATCCGATGGAACAGGCGGCGGAACCATTTTCCGCCGCCGTGTCACGGAAGGCGTCCGCGTGGCCGTCGTAGTCGAGCATGGGGTCGTGGCCGCGTTCCATGCGCCGCAGGATATGGATCACAATCAGGAAGAGGATATTTGTGAGCAAGTTGCCCCAGCCAAGCACGATGACGCCTCTCTGTAGCCCGTCGTTCACCACCACGATGGTCGTGCCGATCCAGATGCCGAAGAGCAGGAGAAGCGCGAGAGATTTCAGGAAGAGGATTCCATGGTGGAGGATTCCGTTGTGAGGAGTCTCCCCCGCCTTGCACCGGGCCAGGTCGGCCTTGATGGATCTCTCCGTGAGAATCCAGCACCAATAGAGTATGATTGAGCCCGGGATGATCGCCAGCAGATGCCATTTGAGATCCAGCGACCACCCTAATTTCCAGAGCCAATAGCAAAGCGGAACGAGATAGAGGATCGAGAGCAGCATCACGGCATGGATGATCCCCATGTCGATCCTGAGCCATTTTGTCTGCGGGCCGACAAACGGCGACTGCTCCTGCTCCTCGAATCCGGTTTCCGACCAGGGAGCCGGCAGGTGGAAATGCTTGTCGCCACCGAGCGCCTGCCATTGCCGGTAGAGGCTATACCCGAAGCTCGCGGAGACCACGCTCCAGACGATACTCCAGACAAACCCGAATCGGTAGGCATAATCGGAGTTCGGAAAAACCGATTTCAGCCCGTCGAAGTAGAGCCCGGCCAGGACGCCGGCCGCCATCGTGCTGACGCTTCGCAGGAGTGATTGCGCGGAACAGAACTGGGTGAACCTCGACTTCGGGTGCAGGCGCATGTCGAACGTCGGACCGGCCACGTAGGTCACGCTGTTGCTGAACGCCAAGATGATGCCGGCTCCCAACATATACAGCCAGAAGAAGGCGGTCGGAGAAATGGTGATGAATAGCCAGAGGAAGTTGGAGGCCACGAAAATCGGACTGATGATTCCCGAGTAAATGCTGATCCGGATCGGATGCCATCTGTCGATGAAGATCGAGCCGAAGTAGGCGGTCGCGATGACGACCAGGGAGTTGATGGCCGAGACCTTGCCGATATCGCCGAGGGTCAACCCCATCTCCTTGTAGAAGAAAACCGAGAAGGCCCCGATGCCCGCCCAAGCCATGCTCCCGGTTGCGGTGTAGGTGAACTTTGTCCAGTAGAACTTGTGGCAGAAACTCTCCTTGAAATACGACTTCACGCCGTTGAATCCGCGGGATGCCTTCTGCTCCGCCTCGCTCGGTGGCGGGTATTCGCTTTCCTTGAGAAAAAGGCACATCATCCCCACCCCGAGAAAATACAGGGCAGCAGCGCCGAGGAAAATCTCCCGCATGTGGGTTTCCGCATGTTGGAAGACGAAATAGCTGTAGAAAAACCCCGCGCTGCTCCCGACGATCCGCATC
>JBAXXD010000087.1:0-15911 GCA_037128135.1 Verrucomicrobiia bacterium | reverse complement strand
GCGTTTCCGGGGCGGCGGGCGGGCTGACGGACGGCGCGGACGTTGCCTCAGGCACCGGCCCCGCGAGCCCGATCGGCTCGATCGAGGGCGCGGGCAGCGGGCCGATGGAAAATTGCGCAAAAAGATCGTGGCGCGGGCCCGGCGGCAGCCCCGTCGTCGCGGCGAACGCGAGCGCGGCGGCGTCGGTCTTTTTTCCAAGCGCTAACATGGCCTGGATGGATTCCAGGTCGAGCCGGATCCTGATCGCCGGGTCTTTCGCGAGTTTCATGGCGTCCTCAAAGCTTGCGAGAGCGCCGGCCCAGTCGCCTGCGCCGGCCTGCACGGTTCCGAGGGCTTCGACGAACAGGCTGTCGCCGGATTTTCCGGCGGCTTGCCGGAGATCTCCAGCGGCCTGGAGCGCATTCCCGGATGCCTTCATGACAATCCGGCGATAGACCTGCCAGGAATTTCCAGGATCGATCCTGCTGATGCTCCGCCACGACGCATACGGTCGGTAGAGCGGGTCGCCGATCACGACGTTCATCCAGGAGAGCCCCTTCTGCGACATCCACGCGCTCTCGGCGAGCGTGAACCCGCTCATCAGCCGATCCTGGAAGATATCGAGATTTGCAGTCAGCGAAAGATAGGGCTCGTAAACATTTCCGAGCGTGGCGGCGGCGCCGCGGGCAAGCAGCGGTCCGCACCAATTTGCGGTCGTGCTGCGCAGCGTGGCGGCGCTGAAGGAATGGATATGCACGGCCACCGCGCCGGTGCGGAATCGAAACGCGGGGTCGGCAAACGGTCCGTCCGCACCCCAGGCATACCAGCCGAAATAAACCGCCGCGCCGGTCACCGGATACCCGGCGGGAAATGTCGGCGGCAGGTTGTCAAAAACCACCGGAAGCCCCTGCGCCCGCATCGAGGTCACGAGGCGGTCCATCCACTGGTCGCCCTCGGCATATCCGCCGCTCGTGATCCCGCGCGCGTCCACATACGACCATCCGTAGAGCCCGTCTTTCTCGGTGGAAATCGCATCGTCAATCATCGCCCGGACGATCGAGGGAGTCGGGCCGTCGAGGCGCGCCGTCAGGAGAATCCCCGGGGAGATCGGGTTGTCACGGATCGGCGTGAAGCGCCGGAAATACGGGTTGGGAAAAAGTCCCGCCGGCCCCGGCATCGGAATCCCGAGGGTGGTCAGCTCGCTGTCCACCGATGCGTCGTTGCGCGAGGCGATGGGTTCGGGCAGTCCGGGGAGCGAGGTCAGTGGCGAGATCGCGGGATCCTGGGCGATCTTAAGCGGCATGCCGCGCATGATGGCGACGAAGCGGATCGTCGAGGCGGTGACGACCGGTTTGCCCGCGATGTCCCGCCCGATCGTCCACCACCCGCGCTTCAGGAAAAGCGCCCGCAGCGGAGCGGCGATCGTGTGCTCGTAATCCGCCCGCTGGATCTCCTCGGCCGGCGGGCAGGCGAGCCCGATGACCTGGCTTGCCGGGATCTTCCGGCGGTTTGCGTAATACTGAGCGAGCCCCTGCGAGTCGGGATCGTTATTGTTGAAGAGGATGACCGTCGAGTTGGCGTCGATGCCGTCGGCACGCGCGGACGCCACGGCCAGCGCGCAGATCAAAATGCGGAATGCGTGATGCGTGATGCGGAATATTTCCCTGCGCACGGGCGTCCCTCCCGTGCGCGTCGCAGAGGGAGCGGCACTCAGTGCCCCAAACGGGCGGGACGCACCCTGTGGTTCCTTGGAGGGATGGCCTCCGTGCTGTCCCATATTTTGGATCGGAAAAGTCGGCGCTGACGGAGCGGGGCCCTCCAGATTTTTCGGCGGGGCTGTGTGCTCCAACGGGCGGGACGCCCGTTCCCGATCCTGCCGTGAGCGCGCGTCGCTCTTAAACCGTGATGCGCAGTCCATCATAGGAAAGGCGGATGTGATCCGGCAGCGACGCCTCGGTCGCCGCGTGCCCGAGATCGTGGCACATGTGGATGAAAAATGTTTTGCCTGGCCGGATCCGCTCGACGACTTCGAGCGCCTGGGCGATCGAGAGGTGGGTCGAGTGGGTGGCATGGCGGAGGGCGTCAATGACGAGCACGTCCACTCCCTGCGCGGCCTCGGCCGCTTCGGGGGGCACCGCCTGGCAGTCGGTCATGTAGGCGAACTTCTTTTTTCCGCCGCGCCAGAAGACGAGCCCGTTGGTCACCGTGCGCCCGTGCGGGAGATCCACGGGAACAATTTTCGTTTCACCCAGATGGAATTCTCCGTCGATCGTCCGGGCCTCCGGGCGGACATAGTTCCGGAACTTCGGGCCGTCCTCGAATGCGTATTGGAAGACCCGGGCAAGATCCTTGAGCGTGGACGGGGAACCGTAAACCGGAATCTCCTTGTCCCCGATCTCGCAGAACCGCCGGAGGTCGTCAAACCCGAGGACGTGATCGCAGTGCGAGTGAGTGTAAACCACCGCGTCGAGTTCGATGATCCCCTCGCGCAGGCACTGCTGGCGGAAATCCGGCGGGGTATCCACGCAGAAGGAAAACTCGGGCGCTTTCACATGGATCGCCGTCCGCAGGCGCTTGTCGCGCGGATCCGGCGAACGGCAGACCGCGCAGGAGCACCCGATCACAGGAACCCCGTGCGATGTCCCCGTCCCCAAAAATGTGATTTCCAAATCGTGCATCGCTTGGCTTTTGGCGGCAAGAGTGGCAGAGTCGCCGGATGTCCGCAACGCTGACCTCACTGCGAATCAGGAATCTTGCCCTGGTTGAGGATCTCCTCTGGGAGCCGGGCGGAGGGTTCATCGCGGTCACCGGAGAAACCGGCGCGGGAAAATCCATCATCCTCGGCGCGGTCAAGCTGATCCTGGGCGAGCGGGCGGACAAATCGCTGATCCGCACCGGCGCCGAGTCCTGCACGGTCGAGGGCGTCTTTTCCTTGGGCGCCAGCTCTCCGCTCCACGCTCTCCTCGAAGAGTGCGGGGTCGAGCCGTGCGAGGACGGGCGCCTGATCATCCGGCGGACGATCAGCTCGAACGGAACCGGGAAGCAGTTCGCCAACGGATCTCCCTGCACGCTCGCCCTGCTCCGGCAGGCGGGCGACCTCCTGCTCGACCTCCACGGCCCGCACGACCACCAGAGCCTGTTCTCGCGCGACCAGCAGCTCGCCCTGCTCGACAGCTTCGGCGGGGCGGACGCGCAGAAGTTCGCGGCCGCCCGGAGGGATTGGATGCGGCTTGCCGACGAGAAAAAACGCCTCGCGGAGGACGCGTCGGCGGCAGCCCGCGAGATGGATCTCCTGACCCACCAGACGAACGAAATCGGGCAGGCCGCGCTCCAGCCGGGCGAGGAGGAGCCGTTGCTCGACCGCCAGAGGGCCGCCGCCAACAGCCACCGGCTCACGACGCTCTGCAACGAGTTCGCCGCGCTTCTCGGCGAGGCGGATGATTCGCTCTCCGCCCGACTCACCGATGCCACCAGGCTCGCCAAGGAACTCCACCGGCTCGACCCGCAGGCCGCAGGGCTCGAGCAGTCGGTGAACGGAATCTTCGAGGGGCTCCAGGATTTGTCGCGCGACGTGGATCGCTATGCCGGCTCGCTCGAGTCCGATCCCTCACGCCTCGCGGAAATCGAAGCCCGCCTCGATGTCATCCAATCGCTCAAGCGAAAATATGGATCCTCGGTGGACGAGGTCGCCGCCTTCGGGCGGATGGCCGCCGACCGGCTCGCCGAGCTGCGCGGACGCGAGGAGCGCGGCGCCGGACTCGACGGCGAAATCGCACTCGCCGCCACCGCGATGAAGTCCGCCGGCAGCGCGCTCACCAAAGCGCGCCGCGCCGCCGCCCCAAAGCTTCAGGCGCTCGTCAAGCGCCACCTCGCGGATCTGGGCTTCGCAAAATCCGGCTTCTCGATTTCCCTCGAGACCCTCGCCGACCCAAGCCCGCACGGATGCGAGTCCGCCGAGTTTCTCTTCTCGCCGAACCCCGGCGAGCCGGAGCGCCCGCTGCGCGCGATCGCCTCGAGCGGGGAAATCTCGCGCGTCATGCTCGCGATCAAGACCGCGCTCGTCGGGCAGGACAGCGTGCCGGTTTTGATTTTTGATGAGATTGACGCCAACGTCGGCGGGGAGATCGGCGCGAAAGTCGGCGCGAAAATGAAAGAGCTCAGTTCCTCGCACCAGGTGTTCTGCATCACCCACCTCCCGCAGGTCGCCGCCCTCGCTGGATCGCACTTCATCGTGGACAAGGATACCTCCGGCAAGCGCACCACCACCGCGTTGATCGAAGCCGCCGGCCCGGCCCGCGAAAAGGAAATCGCCCGCATGCTCGGCGGCAAAGCCGACTCCGCGCTTGCCCACGCCCGCGCCCTCCTGGCTGGGGGTTGAGGCAGCAGGGGGCAAAGGTACTAAGCTTAGCCTGCGTCGCGGGGCGATCAAAGTGGGACAGCTTGTAGCGCTAAACCGGTTTGTCACGGAAAGGCGATAACCCAAGGCTATAAGATTTTGCGCCTTTGGAGCACACGAAAATGGCCGCCCCTCCGGAGGTCCGGGCGCGGAGAGAAGCGGCAAGCGATTCAGAACCGGCGGAAGCGGGTTCTACGGGCGGTAGGCAACGCCGAGACGGTCGAGGCGCGGTTGGTGGGCGACGAGGCGGGCGGCAAATGCTTCGGCTCCTTCCCTCCCCTCCTCCGTCCAGAGCACCTGGGCCAAGGCGCAGGCGCGGGGATAGGCCATGTAGTCGAGGTGGGCGCTGTCGGGAATGTATTCCGTCCAGAGTTGGGCCTGGGCACCGAGGATGCCGGGGCGGAGTTCCTCCGGATACTGGTCGAGGGGTTTCCAGGAATAGACTTTTTCGAGCGGCAGATCCCCGCCGATCGCCAGCGGTTCGAAATCGAGACCGGGGCCGGCCATCTGGTAGTGGTCGAAGTAGGTCTGCGCCGAGTTCGCCAGCACAAGCGGATGGCCGGCACGGAGCGCCCGGATGTCGAGCTCGGAGTCGCGCCAATACATGACCGCTGTGCCAGGGGCCGGCTCATCGTGCTCGATGATCTCGTCCCATCCGATAACAGAGCGTCCGAGAGCCTCTGCGGCTTGGCTGAGATACGCGGTGAAAACGGCCTGGACTCCCGCGTCCGGCGGACGGCCGAGTTCGCGCATGCGCTCGGCGATCCGCGCCGAGGCATCCCACTCGCCGGTCTTCGCTTCGTCCCCACCGAAGTGCAGATACCGGAACGGGAAAAGATCTGCGAGCGTGGCGACGACGCGGTCGAGGAACTCGAACGTCGCGGGCTCGAGGTTCAGCGTGCTGTCGCTGATCCCCCAGCATTGGCGAACGCCCGGTGCGGTGCCGGTGTTCCCAAATTCCGGATAGGCGGTGACGAGCGCCTGAACGTGGCCCGGTACGTCCACCTCGGGAAGCACTTTGACTCCTCTCGCCGCTGCATAGGCGACGATCCCGCGGATTTCCTCGTGAGTGTAAAACCCGCCGTGCGGGATGCCGTCGGACGGATTTTTCGCGCGGTCGCAATTGTGCCCGACGAGCGTGCCATCGCGCCAGGCCGCGATCTCGGTGAGTTTCGGATACCCCTCGACCGGCAGCCGCCAGCCCTGGTCGTCGGTGAGGTGCCAGTGGAAGAGGTTAAACTTGTGGAAGGCGGCGAGATCGATGAACCGCCGGACGGTTTCAGCGTCAAAAAAATGGCGGCTTACATCGAGGTGCAGCCCGCGCCAGGCCATGGCCGGCCGGTCGTCGATGATCAGGCACGGCAGGGCGAGGCGGGCGCGCTGGCCGGAGAGAAGCTGGCGCAGGGTTTGGATCCCCATGGCAACCCCGTCCGGCGAAGCCGCCTCGAGCGTGATCTTTTCCGGACGGACAGCGAGCCGATAATGCTCGTCCCGGAAGCCGGCCCCGGCGGGCGCGGGCGGAAGCGGGCGTGGGGGGAGCGACAAGGCGAGGCTGATATCCGCTTCCTCAGGCGATGTCCGCCCGACATCGAACATCTGGTCACGCCCGAGATAGCCCGCGAGCAAATCCGCCTGCGCATCCAGCTCGGGAGGGGCTGAAACCGCGATCCGGCAGCCGGCCGAAAAATGGCTTTTGTGGGCCTTCGCCCATGCGCCATCGAGGAGTTCCATAGACGAGGGCTGCGGGATAATCGCGGGTGCGGGGGTCGTCAAGTGAGTCATGAGGATTAAAACGCTACCGCAAAAGCCCAAGGTTCGGCGATACGATTTTCATCGTCATTTCGACGCCGTCACAACCCGCCCATGAGGTGCGGCCAATGCGGCTTCGCCGCCGACATCCCCGCTATTTGAAACCGAATACCTTCCTCGCGGAGCGCTCGAACAAACCGTGCGGGCGGAGGAAGTTCTCATGGCGCTGCCACCGTTCGTCCGGCGTCGCGCTCAGGCTCATCGCAAACAAATACCCGCTCGTCTGCAGACAGCTCCGGAAACTTTTCCAGACGCCGCCACTCGAGAAGATATTTTTTTGCCCGTCAGGCGGGTTGATCGTTGCGGATCGTGAAGATCTCGGCGGCGTTTCCGGGCCTTGCAAAATGGCCATTCGGCAAGAACCGCAAGCCGTCGCGCATCAAATCCGCGCCGCCAATTTTTTCGGCGGGCGCATCGGTTTCCAAGCCGCGCCAGACGGTATAACACGCGTTTGGGTCGAGCGATCGCAGGCGCAACGGGGGAGGGGCGCCCGCGTTTCCCAATCGGTAAACAAAAACAAGACTGACATCCTTCGCCTGGAGTTGGAGACCGATCCAACCCTTGCGCCGGGTGAGCGGCTCGGGCGGCGTGAGTAGATGCCCTGCCGCACCGGTCATTACACGCCGCCATGCTTTGTAGAACGCAACCGCATCGGCGATCTGCGCCCGGTGTTCCGGAGACAATCCCGCAAGGTCACCACTGAACCCCATCATTCCCGGCATGGATGCCAGGAGGGCAAAATTCAGATCCACTGTCTCGGCCGGTTCCCAGAGCGGGCCGCAAGGCGTGAGGATGGTTTGCGGCGAATCGGCCAGACTCATCCCATAGCGTGGCACCGCCTGCCCGGCGGGGCGGACGACCATCCAGCGGGTGATTCGTCCAGGTGGGAGGCGGAGCCATGCGCCCTGTGAAATCCGCAACATGTCCACCGGATTCACCGTGTCGCTGAGAAAATGGCCGTCGAAACGGGCCATGGTGTTCAGATCGCCGCGGAGGGCACCGCTGGAACATCCCTCGAAGAAGGTTTGCGGGTAGGCGGTCCTGACTTCATCCAACAGCCGATACCATTCGGCAGAGTAACGATGCAGCTCGCGCCCGGATGCGTCGGCATCCAGTGCAAAATTGAAGTCCACCTTCATCCAGGCGAGGGCGTAGGTTTCGACAAGGCGACCGATCTCGCGGCGCAGCCACGCCCGCGCGGCGCGGCAGGTGAGATCAATCCGGGCGGAATCCCCGCAGGGCACAAACCATTCTGGATGTCGCGCACGGATCGGAGCCTCCGGGCCGAGACGTTCGGGCTCCATCCAGAGTCCGAATCCGAGACCAGCCGCGCGGACTTCGCCGGCAAATGCTTTCATCCGTCCGCAGAATGCGGCCCCAGGTTTCTCGCGCCAGTCTCCGGCCTGGGCAAACCAGTTCGGCCCACCCGGACCATACCAGCCTGCATCGACCACGAACACCTCGCAGCCCGCTTCCTTGGCGGCCACCAACTGCGCCCGCAGGCGCGGCACGTCGAGGGTATCGAACTCATAGAACCATGTGTTGTAAACCACAGGAGCCTCCGGTTTCGCCTTGGAAAAATGATGATCCAGCAGATAGCGATGCAGCAGGGGCGCGCCGCTTTGCACCTCGCCATCCGGTAGTGGCTGGGAAAGGATTTCTGGCAATTCCAGGGACTCGCCGGGCTTGAGTGTGAGATGAAGATTTTCGTCGGCGAGACCGAGCTCTACCACCGCGGAAGGCAGGTGCAGATCGCCGCCACCTTCCGTGACGGGGATGACCCGGATCGTCCAGTTCCCGCAGGGGATCACATGGAAAGCCACGCCTTTGGAGGAGCCGGCGGCACGCAGCGCAAGATATGGCGTGCATTGGTCGGTCGTGCGTCCCGGCACATGGCGGAGGGTGACCCCTGTGCTCAGCGGTGCCCATGCACCCTGGTTTTCATGGCACCAGCGGCTGGCCTGGGAATAGCATTCGTAGTCCCCCGACGGGAATGCCATGCGGGCGAGACAACGCGTGATGACAGCCGGTGCGGCACCGGTGTTCGTGAGCGTGTCGCGCCGGCTGACCACGCCCGTCGCGGGATCGATCCGCCAGACCGTGCGCAGATCAAGTCCGGAACCTTCGATTCGATTGAGCGCTTCGGCGCCCTGCTTTGTCCGGCGAAAACGGACGCATTTCAGATCGTCCCCATCGAACCGGCGCGCGCCGGAGCCGACCACAGCAAGTCCCAGCGCGCGGGGCGAGAGAACCGGAGCATTAGCCATCGGCATCCCGCAAAGATGAGTAAGCCGCAGCCGGTCTTTGAGACGAAAAAACTGGATCGTTTCAACGGAGGAATAGGGAGCGTCCATTTTTTAGCTCGTCATCTTATTGGTATTTCTTCATTTGCTATATTTTCAAATTATAGGTGTGACCCCCGGGATAATATATCCATCACTGCCGTTTCCCATCAAAGCGGATGGACCACTTCATCGTCGGGCTGTCAACGATGATGGGAAGCGCGAGGCTTCCATTCGCTCCACGTCGCAGGACGGTCTCTCTGCCGTTCACCTCCTGTGCGACGGCTTCCAAGCCAGCAGGAGCGATGGCGATAAAGCCGGTCTCCCCGCATGATCTGTGCAATTCACCGCTGAGGGTGGATGTGGACGGGTTCCATTTGACGTTGGAGAGCTCCGTTCCGCAACTTTGGTGGAAGCTTGTGCCCGCCACCCAGGGATGCGGACGCGATTTCCGCACGCACAGCAGTTTGGCGCATGGGCCGAAGAATGAGATGTCCAGATAGCCGTCGGCAGTGCCGCTGCTCAGATCCTGGTAGTCGCCAGGATGCGAGTAGCCACCTGGATTCGTCCGCTTGGAGAGTTCGGAGCCGAGGAAGTGACCAGACCAGAACTCGAAGACAGAGGGTTTCTCCGTTTGGGCCATGCCAAGTCTGGAGAAGGGAATGGCGTAGCGGCTGATCTCGGGTGGCTCTGCGGAGCTTCCCTCCGAATAGCAGAAGATCCCCACCATGTCCCACTCGTCCCACTCGGTGGTCACATGGAGTTTAAACACGGAGCCTGCCGGAATCTCTTTCGCCTCAAGGCCGGCAGAGTTTCCCCCATTGAACATCCCAGCGTAGGCTAAGGGGGTGGTTTTGATCGGATCGAAAAGGTCGATCGGTTTGGCGCTGATGCCGAGGGGCGGCAGTGTGGAGATGAGTATCTGCCAGCGGTCCTCCGGCAACGTGGTGAGCGTATCGGAGATGTCGACCTGCCCCCCCGACATGAACACAGCGGTCGCCCGGAGCCGCGCGTCCTCGATTGTTCCCGGCCCACCTACGCAGAGGCACGATGGCTGGATGATGCCCCAGCGGTTGTTTTTGAAGAGGTGGCAGGCGAGCGACTGGAGGTTCCCCCCTTGGCCGCGATGGTTGACGAAACCCGTGTTCCCTGTGTCGTTGCAGGCATACAGCAGCGGCCACTGCCCGGTGCCCGGCATCTCCGGGCCGCCGCAACTGAGGAGCAGGGCATCGGGCAACGACTCGCTGATGATCTTTGCCCCGAGGCGGGCAGTTTCCGTGGCGGAGCCGCCGGCGATGGTGTTGTCATGGCGTCTCTTCGCCAAAGAATCTGCCACGCAACCGATGAAATCGGCTTTCAGATACGTGACGCCCCGCTGCGCGAGGCTTGTCATGCTCTCCCGCAGCCATTGTTGCGCTCCAGGGTGGGTCAGGTCGAGAATGAAGATTTTTCCATGAGGCTCCCAGCTCCACGTCCAGAGGACGGCTGGCTCGCCAGACTCGTCTCTCACCAGGTATTCTGGATGCGCCTTGGCCATGGGGTCGAACTCGCTGATGGTGAAAGGGGCCTTCCACACACCGAGCTCGAAACCAAGGGCTTTCAGCTCCCCTGAAAGCCATTTGAGCCCATGCGGGAAGCGTTCGTTCTCCTCGAACGAGCTGGGGAGGTTTCCTTTCTCCCACCCAAGATCCAACTCCATGATCTGAAGGCCGAGCGGTTTCAGCCTCTGGGCGGCGACGCGTGCGTTCTCCAGTATCCGCTCCTCCGTGATCCCCAGCCGGTAGGGGTACCAACTGCACCAGGAGACAGGAGGCTTTTGAGGAATGCGGGGATTGTGGATTCGCTGCGTCTCATCGCCATAGTCCTCCAGAAGCTTCCAGGGATCCTGCCCCGCTATAAGGACAAAATCTTCAAGCGGAATTTCTCCAAGACCTTCCGGAAGGGCTGTGTCTCCTCCGTCAAAGCCCGCCCGCCAATTAAGTATCTGTCCTTCCTGATTGGATTCCATCTCGACGCGTCCAATCCACCGTTCGGAGCTGAGGAACCCCGCCAGAAATCCCATCTGGGCGATCTGATCATAGGCGACCCAGACGAGATCGGATGTCCCCTTGGCTCGCGTCGCCACCTCGTTCGGCTCTCCTGCCCCCGTAGCCGACTCCTTGGCGGAATCATCGATGAGGCACCTGATTTTCGCCATGTAAGGTCCTTGATGCTCCATGAGCCTCACTGCCTCGGGGTGCGATCCGAACGACGCATGTCCGTCGGTTCCCATGCCAAGCAGGCACACAGCGTTCAATATGCCGCCACCTCCTGTGCCTCGATACCGGAGAGTTGAATGGATTTTGAGCCCGAAAGGTTCCCATGCCTCCAGTTGTAAGGAGAGGATATAGGAACCGGGGAACGAGTAATCTACAGTCAAACTCCCAGCATTATTCTTACATACGGTGCAACTGGATGGAGATATGCTCGAACCATCAATACATAATGAAGGTTTCATTTCCATGAGGGAAAAAGAATTCCATTTTTGGCAGGAAATATTGACTCCAGTGCTGGAGCCTCCTTCAATCTTTAAATCAAAAATACTTAGTTTCATACTCCAGGGGTTTGATGGATGAGTCGGCCTCCAACTCGGATCTCGACCGGGACAAGGTATTGGCGGATGGTTTCCAGACAGACGTTCATGCCGAGCCCGGGCCGGTCCGGAATTTGGATTGCGCCGTTTGCGTCGGGCGCGATTTTTTCGGTGGTCAGGGCCTGAGCCAGCGCGCTGCTTTCGGTCGGATACTCGCAGAGCCGCGAGTCTTCGAGCCCGGCAAACGGTTGCAGCGAGGCGCACAGCGCCAGAGGCGTGGTGAAGGTGTGGTTGACGTAGGTGAGCCCACGCGCCTCGGCGTAGCGGGCGACCTCGTATGCCGAGGTCAGACCGCCAATGCGTCCGGCGTCGATCTGCACGTAGCCGAGCCCTCCGAAATCGATCAGATTTTTCGCCATGAACGGTTCGTGAGCGCCTTCGCCGCCGGCCGTGCGCAACGGAATCCGCATGCGACGCCCGAGTTCGCTGTAAGCCTTGAGCGCGCCGGAGACGAACGGCTCCTCCAACCAGAGCGCGCCGCATTCGTGCAAAACGGGCAGCCGCTTGGCGGCCTCCTCCACGTCCTCGCCCCAGATCGTGCCGGCATCGACCAGCAACGCCACATCCGGCCCCAGCCCTTCGCGCGCGGCCCGGACCTGCGCCTCGTCATCCACAAGGCTCAACCCGAAAGGCCCCCAGCCAAACTTGGCGGCGCGGAACCCGCTTTCACGAACCCGCCGCGCCTTCGCCAGCGTTTCTTCCGGCGCATCTCCGAAGAGCTGCGACGCGTAGGCGGTTTTTGGAAACGCGCGCTCCCAGCCCAGAAGTTTCCAGGCGGGTTCGCTCCGATGTTTGCCGAGCAAATCCCACAATGCCATGTCGATCCCCGCCAGCGTGTGATCGGCCTGCAGCAGGTCGAAGCTGTTCCGGCGGACATCGCGCGTCAGCGCCCGGATGTCGGCCGGCGTTTCGATTGCGCGGCCCAGCGTTGAGTGGCTCACCGGCTTGCACGCGCTGTGCGACATCGGACAGCACCACGCGGCAATCGACGCCAGCGGCGCGGCCTCGCATTCGCCCCAGCCGGCGAGCCCGTTGTCGGCGGTCACCCGCACCAGCAACGCATCCTGGCTCCCATCGCCGATGTCCCGGATGACCGGCATGGAGAGATAAAAGAAATCAACCGTTTGAATTTTCATGCGGAATTTAGAAAGTGATGGTGAGGCCGCCGTCCACAGTGATGACCTGTCCGGTGAGATAGGTGGAGTCGGGCCCGGCGAGGAAAGCGGCGACCCCGGCGATCTCCTCCGGCTTTCCCGCGCGGCGCAGCGGCAGGTGATGGCCGACGACGTAGTTTTCTTTGAACCACTCGGATTCGAGTTCGTTGACACCGTTGATGACGCTCATCGGGGTGTCAATGAACCCCGGGGCGATCACATTGACGAGGATGCCTTCGGCGGCAAGTTCCAGCGCGAGTCCCCGGGAAAATGAATTGATCGCGGCCTTGGCCATCGCATACGCGCTCGCGTTCGCCTCGGCCCGCTCGCCGTGAATCGAGGTGACATGGATCACGCGTCCGCCGGATGTCATCAGCGGCACAGCGACGCGGGTCATGCGCACCGCACCATTTACCATCGTGTCGAGCGGCCTGCGCCACTGTTCGAGCGGCGAGTTGACCGCTGGCGCTGGCTGGAAGGCACCGGCGCAATTGACGAGCGCGTCGAGGCGGCCCCAGCGCGCACGGATGTTTTCGCTCATGGCGGCGGCCACGGTAGCATCGCTGTAATCGCCGACGGAAACCAGATGGTCGCCCTCCGGGAGTCCGGCCAGCAACTCACGCAGCGATTCCTCGCGCCGGGCATTGATGCAGACATCCCATCCGTCGGCGGCAAATCGGATGGCGGTCGCGCGGCCGATGCCCGACGAGGCTCCGGTGACAATGGTTTTTTTACGGGTTTTCATAAGGTGGAAAATCTTCCGGCAGGGATCGTGACAGTTGTCTCCAAAGACTGGCCGGGTTCAAGGGCGGAACACTGGCTTTGGCGGGCGGCCCCGTTTTCACTTCAGCGGGGGCGAATGGACGACGATCTCCTTAAGGGGGAGGGGGCCGTCACCATTTGATATGATTTCAAGGACATGGGATGCATTGCTCAGTCCTTGGGCGACCGTATGGGTCTCGATTTCGCCGGCTGGCAAATCGCAGCGCGGAGCGTAGGTGTCGGAACCCGTCAGATAGACCTTCCAGCCGATGGTGAACTCCTTCGGCATAGATCCCAACGTAGCCTTGGCGAACCCCGCAATCTCGTGAAAGTTGAAGCCGCCGCAAGCGGATACCTTTCCGGATTTCGAGATGATGTTTCCGGAGACTTTCGCGCTCCCGTTTCCGTCGGATCCGGTCTTTGAACCGACAAACTCATAGTCGAAGGTTTTCAGGTCGTCGCTGAGATTGCTGATTTTCAAAATCCAGTTCTCGGCAACCGGATCGGGTCCGAGCTTAACGTAGCGGAACCCCGGACGGGAGTCGGGAGCAAAATCGCAACGCGCCCTTGTGGAGGCATAACATTCGGGGAACTGTGATGGCGATTTGCCGTCGATTAGTATTTTGGCGGATCCCCATTTCTCCTTAGACGTGACCGCCGGGACGACAAGGTCAACACGGTTTCCGGTGAAAGCCATCTTCAGTGAGTCCGTGGTTTTGCCGGCCTCTATGCCGTCTTCGAGCAACCGCCAGTTGCCGACCAGCGAAATTTCGCTGTCTTTATCAACCAGCGGTTTGGCGGCTTCGTAGGTTCTGACCGTGGATGTCCAGAACGACGGTGCGTTTTCGTTGAAGCGGAAATGCCGGAGCACCAGATGCCCCAACAGCGAACCGCCCAGGTAGTTGGGATGGATTCCGTCGGCGAGCACATCCCTTCGGCTGAGTGCGTGCGTCTGGAGAAACTTCTTCCAGAGTTCACGGACTTCCACGATTTCGATGCCGTATTTGGCAGCCATCATCCTGCGATAGGCCGCGCTATCTTCCATGAGCGCATCTCTGTCGAAATTATCCAAATGTTCGGTCCAGGTGATGATCTCGGCTGTGGTGCGGCGCCTGATGTTGCTGAAGATGCGTTCCAGTGAGCCGTCGCGCTCTCCGAAATAGACTTGGAAGATGATCAGATCGGGATAGGATGGATAGAGGTCGTTGATCGCGGAGAAGGCCAGTTGTGGCGCGATATGGCCGCCTATGGAGAGGTTTTCCATCTCTATCTTTGCATAGGGATAGCGTTTGGAAAGCTCGGTGCGGATGATGCGCGCCCACTGATCCTGCGCCGTGATGGACTGTCCGTAGAGAAGGATTTTTACTGGAGTCCTTCTTTTGGGGCCGCTCGATTCCAGCAGGGACATCGTCCGGGGGATTCTGGCTCCGAAAAAAGTCTCGTCTTCCGCGGGAATCGCAGGGATGCGATCCGGACGTATCTCGGGAACATTTGGGAGGGTCTCAATTTGAACCCTCAGCCCCGGCAGAGGCTTGCGGTCCTCTCCAAGGACTTTGAAGATCAGCGCGGCCGAGCTACCATAGTTGTCTATGCGGATGAGCAAATCGTTGCGTCCGGCCCTGAGTTCGATCGGAATCTGATCGGAGTCCTCTAATGCGCCCCTCTGATATACTTTACGGGCCAGGAGCTTGCCGTTCAGGTAAATTTTGTAGGAATCGTCGTTTCCGAATGAGAGGATGGCCTTGCAGGCGGCGGGACTGACAAGTTGGCAGAAGGCGTAGTTCGTACTATACTCCAAATAGCCACCAGACTTCGCCGGGGAGCTTTGAAACTCATAACCTCCATATTCGAGGCGGACGGGCAGCCACCGTTCTGTATTGCCACCTGCGACAAGTTTGTCTCCTCCGACAGGAGCCAATTTGCCTTCGGGCTGATCCGGCGCGGTGAGATCGGCATCCAACTGTTTGAGAAGATCCCCCTTTTTGTCCAGTCCGGGAATTCTCTCGACCGCCAGAAACAGTTTGACCAGGCCGTTGTCAGACAACGGTTCCTCAATAGTGGTGCTGAGCTTGTCCGCTGAAACTTGAGGATCTTGCCCCATCACTGGAAATCCTCCAATGATTAAGAATCCCACCAGTGCCAGATTTGTAGTAATATTCATTGAAAAACCTCATTTATTTCCCGGCCCCATGCGCCTGCTTTTCCGAGAGGAGTCTTTCGATTTCCTTGATGATCAGGTCGGACATCTCCCGGGAGACATCCTTGTTCCAGTGGACGGAATCCTGCGAGCTGGCCGGCACCGTGTCGAGTCAAGATCTGGGGCCAGTCAAAGATTTCTGACAATTCTTGATCGGTCAAATCAGCGCAGTAAAAAACGCAAAGTCCGGCGGGTCCAGGCGGGCCGGCTTTCCCGTATGCTTCTGCAAACCTGAGGATCTTGGAAGGTTAGATCAGACATGCGGGATTCGTTGATCGGCGCTATTTCTTTTCTGACTTCCGGTTTTGGAACCGGGAGAGGGTCGAGCGGGTGGCCATTTCATGCCGGCGCTGGCCTTCGACCTGGGCGGCGCGATCCGCCTTGTCAGCGGGGCTCGCGGTTTTTTTGGATTTTCTTGGTGGGCGGTGTGGCATGCGGGCACATTCGCAGAACACCGCCGGGCTGGCGAGTGAGGAATTAACGGGGTGAGGAATTAACGGGTGTGAAAAACTTGCTCGACACGAGGAACGCATCTTGGTAGCAGGATGCCTCGGCGAGGCGTCTGTCGCTTCGACCTCACGAATGTCTGAACCGCACAACATTATGGATACCAAAAAAAAGCCCTCCCTGGGACTCACCGGATTCTTCATGATGACCGGGTCGATGGTCATGACCATCTACAGCTACCCGGCGTTTGCGA